>JAJYTO010000038.1 GCA_021793015.1 Bacillota bacterium | reverse complement strand
ACAGGCCCAGGAAGGCGGAGGTAACAATGAAAACAGGCACGGCCGTCGTCAGGATGGAAATGTAGGCGTGAAACGACAACGCGTGATGTTGCGGCAGGATATCCGTCCTGAAGCGCAGCAGCCAGGCAACAAGGAAGGCGACGCCAACCAAGCAGGCGTCCTGAAGGACATACAATTTATTCAAGAATGACTGATGATTTCTTAACACGCCTCTGTCTCCCCATGCCCGAACGCCGTTGCCTGCACGACCCTGGTTGCCGTGGCGGACAGGGACGAAACCGGGTAATGGCGCATGATCGCGCGACTGCATAACTGCATGACCGTCGTCATGCGTCGCTTATACGGCTATGTTACCAAAATCGACTCTATTAGACAATCCATAGACTATTCAACGGGAACCATGGACTCACAACCATGGCCATTAGTGAAAATTGAAATAAATATACAGCGGCGCCAAACGAACTCCTTTTGCGGATCAGGGGCAATCTGTACCTCTGCTGCTTTATACTCTGCTGCTTTATGCAAGGGAGTTATTTTATATTATTTACTCGATTTTTTTCATGCTTTCATAGAGTTCAGCCGTGATCTCTACCATTTGCTGCAACGCAAAATGAGAGCGCACGCGCTGTGCCGCCCGTCGTCCCATGGCAGACCGCCTGTCGTCGTCTGCCAGAATCGACTGCACCGCCTGCGCGAATCCGTGGACATCGCCTGGCGCAACGAGAACGCCCGTACCGCTGTCGCCCTCGACCACGATCTCCGACAATCCGCCAACGCGGGAGGCGATCACGGGGAGACCGCTCAGCATGGCCTCCAGCGGTGCAATCGGCAGCCCCTCCATTTGCGACGGGAGCGCAAATACATCCGCTTCCGCGAGCAGCGCGAACACGTCACCCCGCGCCCCCAGAAAATGCACCCTGTCTCCGGACGGTCCGCCATGGGCCAACCGCCTGAGTCGATCCTCCTCCGCGCCGGCGCCTGCGAGCACGAGATGCGTGGGCCTGCCGTTTGCCTCGGGCAGCAGCGCCATCGCTTCTATCAGTACATCCTGGCGCTTGACAGCGTGCAGCCGGGCCACGCACATCACCACATACGCATGATCTGGCAGGCCCAGGTGGCGCCTCAGATGGAGGGGCGCTTCGCGCGCCCTGGCGATCTCTGCGTCCGCGGCGGTCACATCGAGCGCGTTGTGAATCACCGTGAGCCGTTCCCGCCTGTATCCCCGCTCCAGAAGCGTCCCCGCCAGCGCTTCGGAAACTGCGACGACGCGCTGCGACAGCCGTCTGGTCATGGCCTCAAGCCACATGAATGCCATGCGCTTGACCGGAGAGGCGTAATCGTAATACAGGTCGCTGTGCACTGTGGTAACCACCGGAGCGCCGACCAACCGGCCGGCCAAGCGCCCCGCGATGCTGGCGCGGACACCATGCGTATGTAAAAGTCCGGCCCCTGCCGTGCGGCAGACGGCAAGCAACTGCCGAAAATCTCCCCATGGCGTGCGCGTTCTCAAGATATGCAGGGGAATGCCGAGCGCTCTCACCCTTTGCGCAAATATTCCTTCATAATAGGTGACCACCACCAGATTTGCCTGCCTGCGCTGCAGTTCTGTGAGCAGCGCCAGGATCTGCGCTTCCGCTCCGCCAAACTCCCCGGCGGCGACGACATGCACGACTGGCTTGGCGAAACGGGGTCGATCCAACTCTGAATCATATGTGGCTTCCGTCAAGATAGAACCCTTCCCTCGCATCCTTCGTGTTCCGCCTCCCCCGCTGCCGTGAAAACCGTGAAAACCGTGAAAACCGATGCCCGTATAATCGTGAAAACCGATGCCCGTGAAACCGCAAAGCCGCGCTCATGGTACAATGACCAGGACCACCAGGTGACGGGTTGCAAAACGGCGTCGACAACACAGGCAACAATACCTGATGGGCCCTTGGGGCAGCACGGGCAACACGGGCAACATGGATAGCGCGGGCAAAGCGGGCGACCACACTTGCCTGGCGAACCCATGAGACAACGCCGGCGGCGCAGGAAACGATGCCCGACAGACCGGAAAAGGAAGCGTGGCGCAGGAAAAATGGCCATGGACGATTCAGCGCGTCCGCTTGTATCCTACCGCACGATCAAGGACCCTGTCCATATCGAGATCGTGGAGAAAAAGTCGCGGTTTCTCTGCGGCCTCTATCCCGTCGACGGTGAACAGGAAGCCCTCCACCGCCTGGCGCTCGCCAGAAAGGAACACTGGAACGCGTCCCATCATTGCAGTGCGTACCGTCTGCGAGACGGCGCAGCGCGCGCGAACGACGACGGCGAGCCGTCGGGAACGGCGGGAAGGCCCATGCTGCGCGTTCTGGAGCAGCAAAATATCACTGACATCATGGCCATCGTCACCCGCTACTTCGGCGGCGTGCTGCTCGGCGCAGGCGGTTTGACGCGCGCCTACGGCGGAGCGGTGGCGCACGCACTCTCGCAGGCGGCGCTCGTGGTTTACGAACCGCATGACAGCTACCGATTTTCCCTGGAGTACGGCCAGTATGAGCTTGCGCACTCGCTCTTCGCAACCCCAGGTTGGCAACTGACGGCCGAATTTGCCGAGCGCGTCCTCTGTCATTTGACCACACCTGCCGCTGACCGGAGCACGGTCGCCTCCACCATCGTCAGACTGACGCACGACCCTGAGGCTGCAAGTCCGGTCGCCACCGCATTGCGCCCCCTGCGGCAGGAGTGAAACACGCTATACAGCGATGCTGAAAAACTACCATAACTGCTTGAATCGCTCCTCACGGTGCAGATACACAACATCGCCTCCCCTCACCCTGCGATGGCTGCCGCCTCCCGCTCGATGTCCAGGACCTCGCTCACCGCATGTCGCGCATCATCCAGATTCACATGAGGTTTTAACTCCACAAGGCGTTTCGGAACCTCCCCCTCGCTCAACTCTTCCTTGCGCAAGATGAACAGTGCCGTCGCAAGACGTTCAAGTTCCAGAACCGTCCCGCTGGAGACGCAACGCGCCACAAACTGGAGCCGCCCATCCCACTCACCGACCGTCGCCGCAAACTTCCGGATCAGTTCCTTCGCCATCGGCCTGGACTCACATGAAGCCCCGTAAGAAGCATGTTTCACCCTCCAGTCAATCAGGTCGTCTGCCCGCATCTCGGTCAACACATCTCGCAGATCGAACGAAAACGGGCCGTGCTTGTACAGGATGAACTCCAGATTCAAATCACCAGGAAACAGCTCTGTCAGAAAATAGACTGTCTTTTGGATGTGCGTCTCCCCGCACCAGCTTTTGGATTCTTCCATTTCGCCGATCAGCTTGGCGAGTACAGCCTTGCGCTGGTACTCATTCATTTGATAATCTCCTCCTTAGGAATTTTCTACAGACTGCCCCATGATGGACGCCTCATGGGCCTTCAACCATATGCGGGCGTCGTCCAAGTGCTCCGGATCAATGAAGACATAATCGAATTTCACGGTCGGCAATCGCGTCAATAGAGAAGAGAGCTGAAGCGAAGACACAGTGGACCCATCACGGTCGAGCACGGGAAAGTCTACGACGCTCTCCCTTTGAAAGTATCTGTCGCGCCGCACGGCGTCCGCACCGTATCGCTCGCACACCGCTGCATACACGTTTTCACCGGCGTCCAAAAAATCCTTGCCAGCAGAACCCACGTCTCGCAACAGCTTAAAATGTTTCCGTGAAAAAATGCGGGCCGCGTGAACATGCGCCGCATGCGAATCGTTTCTGGCGCACTCGGCGATCGCGGACAGGATCTCATCATCTGTCACACTTAGATGCCGTTCGAGGTCAGTCGAAAATCTCCCGTCGGGAAGCCATCTTTCGAGAAAATCGTTAAGATGGCAGTCATATGCTCGCCGAACCGCATGAAAATACACCTGCGAGTACATCAAATATCGTGCCAACAGCAGCGACTCGGCCGACTGCAGGCCCCCCACCTCGATCCCCAAAGTGAACTCAGCCAGATCCGTGCCCGGCTTTGGCAGAATTCGCATGCATTCGATGAGGCGGTAATGATCAAAACGACCGTAGGCCACGCCGGTATGGTGAGCGTCCCTGAGCAGATAGTCGATTCGGTCCGATCCAAGCGCGTCTCCGGTGATGATCTCCGCCAGGATCGCCTCCCACATAGAAAGCGGCTCACCGTACCCTTTCGCCCCGACGGCCAACTTTACAACATCCTCCACACGAACAGGTGGTGTAATGGAGCCAAGAAGACCTGACAATTCCTCCGACCGAAGGAGTTCTCGCGACAGGCGTTCGTGGTTCCAACCCTTGGGAAGCCTGTCCTCAGCGGCATGCGAGAAGGGCAAATGCCCAATATCGTGACACAGCGCAGCGAGCCGCACCACGGCGCGCCAATACGGTAGTTTCGCCGTGTCGGTCAATTCGGCAAGCCCCTTCACCGCATCTGAATGAAGATGCTCTCGATCGGTCACCGTATCGAAAATCCGGGATGCCAACTCCATAACTCCCAATGAATGCTCAAATCGCCTGTGCGTCGCGCCAGGGTACACCATGAACGTCAGCGCCAGTTGGTGGATGTGCCTGAGCCGCTGAACTGGCCTCGAATCAATGATGTCCCTCTCTTCTGACGAGACATGAATGAAGGTATGGATAGGATCGCGGAATTCGTGTATGTGTTTCGGCACGGTTGACGCATCACTCCCAGGTTCGACCGCCATTGCGGTATTCCTAGTTCAGCAGTATACCAAACATACGTTCCGTTATCAAGCCCCTGCTGCCATATCCAGACCCGCCGATTCGTTGGAAAAACAGATGGCGATCAACATGAATCGCAAAGAACAAATAAAGGAATGTGTTGCAAACAACACGCGTAACACGTGATAATAGGATCGTCAGAATCAACTGGAGGGTTCGGAATGCCCAAGCGGATCACGTCCCATACGCTGGAATTTCTCATCGCGCTTTCGCAATTCCTGCAAAGCCGTCTCCAGCATCCATACGGCAAGGGAAAACGCCGACTGATCCGTTCCTCCGTGAGCGACGCCACTCCCACTCCCACTCCCACTCCCACTTCCGTGCTCCGCGACCGCCGGTCGGTCCGTCGCCGAACGCTGGACGGCGGCGCGCAGGAAATCGCCCAGCGACTGACCTTCGGACCGGAATTCCGCGGCCTGCGCCCGATAGCTCGCCAGCACGCCGCTCGCCAGATACCGTTCCACCGTGGCCGCTTTCTGCACGGTGAGCAACCGCTCTCCGTTCTTTAGAACGATGACTCCGACGCCTGCTTCCTCACCGATCCGTGCAACGGCGTCAATTCTTATGTACCCGTACGCTTCATCGCCCCGCACCCTGGCCCGTTGCATCTTGCAGGTCATGAACGCATAGCCGCGCCAAACGATCGGCCTGCGCTGCCTCACGTACGAATCCTTCGCCTGCGCCTTGCGAAACTGGGCAAAATCCACTCCATCCCGACGCAGAAGCCTGCGCAGAATCAGCAACGGACCATGGGAATCAACCAGAGCCTGTCCATCCGCCGTATAAACCCGTGAACAGAGCCCTCTCCCCTCCTCATAGAACGGCGCGAGCGCCACGACATCCCTCAACTGCAGCACCTGCTTGACCACGTCCAGTTCCCCCTTCGCCCATCCGCAGCGCATTCTGGTCGCCTTGCTCCCTCCGCCTTGTCCGTACCGCCCCATCCGCAACGCCACTCTAGGCGCCTTGTTCCCCGCGCCCCATACCCAGCGCCATTCTTGTCGCCTTGCTCCCTCCGCCTTGTCCGCATGACCCCATCCGCAACGCTTCCCACACACAGTTTTCCTGAACTACTCATCTATTTCAATACGTGTATATTAGCATAAATTATCTACCATTACACTGTATCTACATATTGTTCAGAATTTAATAGATTGAGAAACGAATAATTCATTACTCCTTCCGCATTTCTGAGGATGACAACCGCTCCAGTCTCGCTTTGCGCATGCTGCGGGCCGCCGCTATGATTCGTTTGCGCGCAATCCCACAGGGACCGGTCCGAAAGGATCCATCAGCATGAATAGAGACAATCCGAACCACGAGCATATTTTCCGGCTTGCGATCCTGGCAAAAACCGGAGATCAATTCGCCAATCAGGTGCTCTGCGAGCGCTTCACTCCACTTGTATACGCGACCGTCAGCCGTTATCGGGAGCATGTGCAGGACCGCGAGGATCTTCTGCAGGTCGGTTATGAATCGCTGTTGCGGGCGATCAGAGAGTTTGACCCTGCGCAGGGGGTGTACTTCGCCCACTTCGCAAAGCTGCGGGTGCGGGCGGGAGTTTATGTGGCCGTACGACGCTCCGAGGCGCGCCAAAATCGTGGATTCGCAGACCTGCGCCATAACGGAGCGCGGATAGACCACCTGCTCGCAAACGCCGTCGATTCGCAGGCGTGCCACCCCTACCAGGCAACCGAGTGGAGCGATCTATTCAGCCTGTTGTCACCGCGTGAACGAATCGCCGTCGAGTGGACTGTTCTGAGAGATTTTTCAACGAGGGAAGTCGCGGACATCTATGGGGTGTCGAAGGAAACCGTAAAGACATGGCGGAGACGCGCGCTCAAGAAGCTCCGCAGCGCCATCAGTGAATGAAAATGGCGTCGACAGTGTCCTCGGCGTACACAGTACCCGCTCAGGGAGGAGTCATGTATTGTGCCCGTCGAGAGTTGTGCGGAGCGCTGTTTGAGCAGGGGCGCAATACATGACTCCGACCGGCAGGGACCACCGTATTTTCAAGATAGACCTCCATGCTGCTGCGCAGCACCAACAACCGGGTCGAAAATGCGCCTGCGGCGATTTTCCGGGATAGACTATCATGGCGCTGGCGCATCCTGCCTGATGGTCCAGCGCCGCTTACTTGATGGTGGCGGCAAGCCCCATCATCTGATCGGCGATGCTGACCGCCTTGGCCGCGATCTGGTATTGCTGCTGCGTCTGGATCATGTTGGTCATCTGATTGGTTAGGTTGACATTGGACATTTCCAGCATCCCGCCGTGAACCTGCCCGATCGCCGACAGGACAGGGGGCGCTCCCGCCGCGTTCGAGGCCGCGACGTAGCCGGGTTTCAACTGGTACACATTCGCGCCGAGACTGGCGAGGGCGCTTCCCGGATGGGCCACATACGCGAGCGCCAACTGGCCGATCCTTCGGGGTTGCCCCGCGGTTGTGTCGGCCGTCAGCACACCGTTTGGCGACACATGCACAGTGGCAAGATTGACGCCTGTCAGGTTAATCGGCTTGCCGTTCACAGACAGGACACGGGCGCCGTCTGGCGTGGTCAGGTACATCTGCCCCGTTTGCGGATCATTGCTCGCCACGAAAGCTCCGGCGCGCGTGTACCCCGTCGCGCCTCCCGGCAGCGCCAGCGTAAAGAAGCCGTCGCCCTGTATCGCCATATCCAGCGGATTGTGCGTTGTCACGTAGTTGCCGGCGGCAAAGGAACGTACGCCCGGCATGGCGTACCCCCCCGTGCCCAGCCAAAGGCCGATGGGCGATTGCCTGTTTGGAAGGCCCTGCGTGGCCGGAGCCTGTCCATACACCTGCGTCAGGCTGTCGGCAAACGACACGCCCGCCGTTTCATAACCGGTCGTGTTCAT
Source organism: Bacillota bacterium (assembly GCA_021793015.1). Classification (GTDB taxonomy): domain Bacteria; phylum Bacillota; class Bacilli; order Alicyclobacillales; family SLC66; genus JAKADD01. The sequence goes on along the minus strand of JAJYTO010000038.1, from coordinate 15,055 downwards.
GTTGGCGATATTGTTTGAAATGGCGTCGAGACTCTGCGTCTGACTCTGCAGTCCTGAACCCGCCACCGATAGCAACGACATAACCACGCCTCCTTTCGCGCCGCGCGTTTGCTCTCAACCGTTCCCCCAGAGTCCGTCCGGCAAGAAACAATAAGAGGTTGTCCGAAAAGGGTCGAGAACTCCGCGCTGCAGGGGCTCGGCTTGCGCCGGACAGGCGTGCTCATGTACCGTACATGTACACTGCGCGCGCCTGTCCGGGCAACACCCATCCCCTGCAAGCGTCTTACCTCGACCCTTTTCGGACACGCATAATAAGAGCGCATCTTGATTTGCATAATGAGTCTCACAGACAGCGCTACAGTCCCGTAACGGCGCCGACCTGGGTGACGGCCAGCTTAAGCGTGGAATCAATCGTCTGCGCCATGATCTGGTTGGCCTGATAATTGCGATATACAGAAAGCATGTTGATCATGTTTTGCGTGCTGTTCGCGTTCGAAGATTCGAGAGCCCCGGTCTTGATGGCCGCCCCGCTCTTCACGAACGCCGTCTGCGCGGTCGGAAGGAAAGTCGTGCCGCCCAGCGGTTGCAGCGTGTTCACCGCAACGGCCACCGCATGAAAGGAAGCCGTCGGCAGAGGCGCGCCGTTTGCCTGAACCAGCGTATACGAGAGTTGACCCGCCGCGTCGCGAAGCGGCGCGCCGTTCGGGCCAAAGTAGCTGCTGCCGTGATAGAGCGGGTTCAGTTTGACGGCTGAGTTGAGGATCGGTACGCCCTTTGCGTTTACCCCCAACAGACGCTGCGATACGGCGTCGTACAAAAAGCCGTTCGCGCCCACATGCAACTGGCCGTCCCTGGTGAGCGCCACGGACTGTCGTCCCTGCGCGTCCACATTGGCAACCGCAAAAAATGAGTGCACGCCGCCGGTCTGCGAACTGACCACCGGAAAATAGGCGCCCGGCGTCCCCTGTTGCGACGGGATGGGCTTTCCTTTCGGCCCCACAATCAGATAGGAGGGATTGCCTTTGGCGTCCACGACCGGACTTCCGCCTGCGCCATACAGGGCAGCGCCTTTATACTGCGGATTGACGACGACGCGCGCATCGGCGATCGGCGCGCCCGCAGCGTTCACGGGCAGCACGGGAGCGCCCTTCGCCGTCTCGATCACGCCGCCGCGACCGACCACGAGCGACAGCGTCGACACCATGGCTGGAGAGGCGGTTTTGGCCGCCGCTCCAGCCTTTGCGGCGAGGGCGTACACCGACACGCCGGGGCTTAGCGGATCCTCGATGGCGAGATCGAGCGGCTGACCTGTTTGCTGAATCAGCCCTTGCGAAAAGTTGGGCACCGCTTCCTGAAACAGCGCGCCGGGATTGACGGTCCCGAGCGGAACCGCGCCGGCTCCGTTCGACCCATACTGATACCGAAGCAGAAGTTGTTCCGGAAACGCCATCAGTTGTCCACTCGAATTCTTGAACCCCGGCGTTGACAGATTGGAGATGTTGTTCATAATGACCTGCTGCCATCGCTGATCGGAGACCAGGCCAGACCCAACGGCCGATAATCCGTCCATAGTTCCCTACACATCCTACGCGCGTCTGCGCTGTGATTTGGCGGGCGGGCGACCCCACTTGTCGATGTTCTCCAGAAACGCGCCAGTGCCCCGCGCCACACACGTCATGGGATCATCGGAGATGTGCACCGGCACCTGAAGCTCTTCCATCAGAAGCTTGTCCATGCCACCCAGGAGCGCGCCCCCGCCGGTCAAAATAATCCCCTTGTCAAATATGTCCGCCGCCAGTTCGGGCGATGTGCGTTCGAGCACAGACTTTGCCGCCGCGACGATGGCATAGGCGGGTTCCTCCAGGGCGATGGCCATCTCTTCGGTTTTGATCAGGACGGTCTTTGGCAGGCCGCTCAGCATGTCGCGCCCGCGCACGTCCATCTCTTCCCGTCGGCCATCGCGCAACACGGAAACGACGCGGATCTTTATATCTTCGGCTGTTCGCTCGCCGATCAGCAAGTTGTGGTTGCGTTTTATATATCGGGTGATCGCTTCGTCGAACTTGTCCCCCGCCACTCGAACAGAAGAGGCGGTGACGACGTCTCCAAGCGACAAGACTGCGACATCCGTCGTACCTCCGCCAATATCGATCACCATACTGCCGCTGGGCTGTGTGATATCAAGCCCGGCTCCAATCGCCGCCGCTTTCGGCTCTTCGATCAGATAGACGCGCCTCGCACCCGCCGCTTCCGTCGCCTGGCGCACCGCCTTCTGCTCCACCGAGGTAATGCCTGCCGGAACGCAGACGGCCACCCGCGGCTGGGACAAAAAACCCTTGCCAATCGTCTTTGCGATAAAGTGCTTCAGCATAATCTCCGTAATTTCAAAGTCGGCGATCACACCCTCCCGCAACGGTCTGATGGCGACGATGTTGCCGGGAGTGCGTCCCAGCATCTGGCGGGCCTCCTCGCCGACTGCAACAATGCGCCTGCTTTGATTTTCGATGGCCACCACAGAAGGCTCGTTTAGAACGATTCCCTTGCCGCGAACATGGACCAGTACATTCGCCGTGCCCAGATCAACCCCAATATCCTTACTGAACATCCCTCAGTTAGACCTCTCTGTCGAAAAACTAGGTGAACACCCCCTAGGCACGCGTCCCGACGAGTCGACCAGGTTGGCAACAGCGAGATTGTGCTTCTTACATTGTTCTACACTCGAACACCAAATCCTCTGCCCACTGCCAGATTTTTTGTCAGATTGCGTTTCGGTTCATCCTTTCTGTATTTTTCCTTCGTCGCCTCCCCGCCGCGCAGATGCCGGATCGACTTGTGGTATTCGAGAATCTCCTTGACGCGAGTTGCGAGGTCGGGGTTAATCTCAGGCAATCGCTCAGTGAGGTCCTTATGCACGGTGCTTTTCGAGACGCCAAACTCGCGCGCAATCGTCCTTACCGTGTTGCGGGTTTCGACGATATATTCGCCGATTTTCAGCGTTCTCTCCTTGATGTAATCATGCACACCCTCGCCTCCCCAGTGTTTCGCAAGTCTGCTACAGTATATGAGGGGGGCAACGCCATATGCCAAGATCGGTCAATCTAGCCGAATTGAGGGGCATTTTCATCGCTTTGCTCGTCCTGACTCGCTCTATCACCGTATTTTGATAGCATAGAAAAAGCTGCTTCACTCTAGGAAGCAGCTTTTGCGAACATCAATCATCGTCTGCTAGATCGCTGTCGGGAGACACCTCTCTATGATCAGGCTTTTGGAAGGACACTTCCCGGATCCACCGGCGCGCCGTTCTTTTCGACTGCGAAGAAGAGATGGTTGCCGAGGCTGGCCTCCTTCTGATTGTACCCGCTCGTTCCAAGTTCCTGGCCCTGCAAGACATGTTGCCCCGTTTTGACATCGACGGCCCCGAGCGATTGGTAGAGTTCCGAGTAGCCGTTGGCTGACGACACGAGAACGGTCTCGCCCATGACCGGACTGTTCCTGACATCCGTCACGGTGCCGGCTGTCGCGGCGACGACTCCAAATGCCCGACCGCCTTTTTGAGCGCCGAGATCATACCCCGTCGATCCCTGGTAACTGTTGTCGTAGTGCACCAGATCCGCGGCGAGCGTGGTCACCGTCGCCCCCTTCGCGTTCATGTCGTAATAACCGCGCGTCACCCGAACTCCCGTGGCGTCGGACGCGATCGGCCATGTCCACGATGCGGTGGTGACGGTCACCGCGGCCGGCGTGGATTTTGGCGGCGCAGCGGCCGTATTGCCCAGGTTGATCAGACGGTTGGCCTGTCCATACATTAGGGCGATAATAAGTGCCGCAGCGGTGAGATACAAAGCGGGAAACGCCCATCGCTTGGCAAATAACGCCCTCCATCCGCGTTTCTTTGTTGCATCGTCCGACGTCTGACCGGTCTGTGTGTCAGCGCCCTGTTGCTTGTTGTCGTCTTCATGATTCACTGCTCATCACCTCATTTGCAGTCTCGCCAAAATGAGGTAGCCTTAAACAAGTTTGTCCAAAAATAGGGGAGTGCTCTGACAACTCTCATTTTTATGTGCGCGCGGGAGCGGCGTGCGTGCGCGAGGGGATCACGAGAGTGTGGGAGCGCGGCGTGCGTGCGCACGCCAACGGGGGCCTGTGGGCGTGGAAGCGGCACCCGTGCGCGCGAACAGGGGCCTGTGGGGCCTGTGGCGCAAGCGGGGTTTCGGCGTATGCAGACTTGGGGCGGAGGGCACGGGCCTGCGCCGCCGATTCTTCCGGCGCGCTCGTTTGCCGCGCAGCGGTCAGGGGGAGCTTTCCGGATGCGGCGCCTCTTCGCCGGACGGGCTGTCGGCAGCCGCCCCTTCCGCCGCCGCCGACGGCGGCGGATACAGCGAGTCCAGCAACTCTGGATACTCGCTCATGATTACCCCTTTTTTCACCATTTCCCAGTAGGACGTCAAAAAATCTGTCACTCGAAACATCGGCGCTCATCCTCGCACGCTGTGGCTTTCGGCGGCAAACAACTGTTCTGCGTCGTTCGCCGCACACGTCTGGATGAGGTTAGTGTGGCCGGTATTGGCGGATTTTAGCCTCCTGCAGTTGCCGTAATCTGGCTACGCTCACCCTTCCCATGGGTTATGGACAAGAGCTTGGCAGCGTTCCAGATCCGTGACGTTTCGGGTCACGACGACAAGCTGGCGGACAACCGCTGTGGCTGCAATCAGACTGTCCATGATCGGCAGTTTCACACCCCGTTTTTCCGATTCACCTTGCAATCGTCCCCATATCTGCATGACTTCTTGATCAATCGGCAGGATGCGGTTAGCAAAACGTTGCGACAAGTCCCCGTCGACCCACGCCTCCAATTGCTTCACACGATCTTCATCCGACAACTTGCTGAATCCCTTTTGCAGTTCACCCAGCGTAATTACGCTCAAGAAAAGAGACTGTTCGTCACAACTGTCGATCCAACGGATCAGGCCTGGATTCGGCTTTTTTTTGACGAGTTCGGAAATGGCGCAAGTGTCCAACAGATAGTTCATAAATCAACCTCTCGGGACGTCTCCTGGCTTCTTTCCAAATCCAAGTCCTCACGTTGCAACGGGGACTTCTGAAAAAACTCGACCAGTGGAGTGCGGGGTCTGGTCAGGCGCTGATAGTCCTTTACGGATAAGACCACAACAGCCGGTTTTCCGCGCACGGTAATCATCTGCGGCCCCTCGCGGGTTGCCTGGCTCACGAGGCGGCTCAAACGACTTTTGGCTTCCTGCAGTTGCCATAACATCGACATGCAACTCCTTCCATAACTTCATCTAGTCTGTCTAGCCTGATTATACCCTAAATGGATGCTCAGTGTATTCCTGACGCGCCAAATTCATCTCCGAAAAGCTCTAAAATTCCGATGGCCTTGATATTTTAGAGAGTATGCCAAACACAAATTGCATTCTGCGCCGACAACGCAACAAAGGACGCCCCAGCGACATGGCCGCTGAGGTCATCCTTTGTTGCCCTTGCTATTGCCGTGCTGCTCCCCTAATTGGCGGTGACAAGCCGCAGCGGCGGTTGCGCCTCATCCGTTCGCACGATATGCGCGCCCAACTGCCGAAGTTTGCCGACAAGATCGCCGTAGCCGCGATCAAGATGCTCCAGCCCAGAGACGATGGTCTCGCCGTCCGCGGCCAGACCCGCCAGCACGAGAGCCGCTCCAGCCCTGAGGTCGGTCGCGTTGACGAGCGCCCCCGTCAAGGTGGAACCCCCTTCCACGATGGCGCTGCGTCCTTCCAGCTTGACATCCACACCCATGCGCCGCAGTTCCGCCACATGCAGGAAGCGATTCTCATAGAGCGTCTCCGTCACGATGCTGACGCCTTCAATGGTGGTCAGCAAGGCGAGTATCTGCGCCTGGAGATCGGTGGGAAACCCTGGATGCGGCAGTGTCTTGACATCGATCGGGTGCAGCGGTCCATCCGCGCGCACACGGATCCCGCTGATATCATCCTCAATGGTGACGCCGGCTTCTCGCAGTTTGGCGCACAGGGAACTCAGGTGATTGTAGATGGCCCCCTCTACAAATACATCGCCGCGCGTGATGGCGGCCGCCAGCATATATGTTCCCGCTTCGATGCGGTCGGGAATGACCGTGTGCGTCGCGCCGTGCAAACGGTTGACGCCCTCCACGCGAATGACGTCCGTTCCGGCTCCGCGTACGCGGGCGCCCATGGCGTTCAGATAGTTGGCCAGATCGACGATCTCCGGTTCTTTCGCCGCGTTTTCAATCAGAGTCTGCCCTTCAGCCAATGTGGCGGCCATCATGGTGTTGATCGTCGCCCCGACGCTCACGATGTCAAGATAGACCTGCGCGCCGCGCAGGCGATCAGTCACATGGCCCTCAACATAACCGTGTTCTATGGTAACGTGCGCACCTAAGGCTTCGAATCCCTTTATATGTTGATCGACGGGTCTCTCGCCGATATTGCACCCGCCGGGAAGCGGTACGCGGAAGTGGCCGGTGCGGGCCAGCAGCGGCCCCGCCACCCAAAACGACGCGCGCATCTTGCGAACCAGTTCATAAGGGGCCGTCGTGGTTGTCAGATGTTCGGCTGACAGTTTCAGACTTCCGCTGTGCGAGAGTTCTGCGCGCGCCCCGAGACTGCGGACAACATCGGCGAGATTCTCAATATCGGTCAAATACGGCACATCTTCAATGCGTGTTTCTCCCGTTTCTGCAAGCAGTGACGCTGCCATGATCGGCAACACGGCGTTTTTCGCACCGTCAACCCGAACGGCGCCCGTGAGGCGATTGCCTCCATGAATCTTGATTGTAGCCACTCACTGTACCTCCATAGCCGCTGGCGTGCTGTACACTCCTTGTGCGACAACACGTAATATTAGTATTCTACCGTGATAATGGGACTTCCCACAAGTACCCTGGTGCTTCGATTGTAACTATTTTCATGCAAGGCCACCTGCAGGTTGACGCCCTGGCTTCCTGCGAGCGCCGGACTTCCCCCGTCGGCCGCGTATCCGGCGATGCTCGTGGTGTACGCATAAACCATCGATTGAAGCGGCTGCGCATGCACCGCCGCGTAAGCCGCACGCACCACCGCGCCGCGATGCGCCGTGTTCAGGAGTCCGGGAAGGACGCCGAAGAGCGTTGCGTTAACCAGTGCATTGCCGCCGCTTGCAGCGGCGGTTGTTCGCACGGTCCGATAGGCGGCCGCAAAATCCCGAAACAATCCCATCTCGCTGCGCAATGCGGCAGAGCGGGCCTGCAGATGCCCGGCGCGCGTGCCAGGATAAGAAGGTCCACTGGCCAGCAACCGCAAGATGAGCACCGTCTGGGCGGGCGCGTCCGGGAATGACAAGCTGGCCATTTCCACAGTGGCCTGCATGCGGGCCGTCTGTTTCCCGGCCTGCCAGAACCCGGTCCACACAGCGACATGATCGCGCGGCCCGTCATGCGTATACAGATGCAGGGAAGAGACGTCCATCTTCTGCGCCAACCGCTTCGCAGCCCGTGTCAGAACGGCCACGGAAGAGAAGCCGTCATGCAGTGTCGACCAGTCGTGCACTTCAAAACCGGTCAGGCGACTGTGCGTGGCGTCGAAAGCCTTCGTCAAAAACGGAACCGTGCGCCCTGCGCCCGGGCGCCAGACGCTGGCCATGGTCTGGCCCGTCAGGTAGGACGCCGTCAGCAGGACGGCCAGACCCATCAACGCTAGTTTCTTCATCTCGGCCATCTCCCATTCATACCGTGTACATGATACACAGTATGGACGGCGAGAGAGTTGGCTATACGAGACTATCAGAAAACTATCGCGCCAGTGCGTGAGTCCTTGCCAATCAGACGAACAAGCGGCGCCAAAGGTTACAGCATTCTCAATCAACCGCGAATCATCGCGGCGCCGGTGGCGTACTGGACGACAAAGCCCGCGATTCCTGTGCCGATCAGCACAGCGAACAACAGCCGCAGCAGGCGGGCGGCGCGTGACTCGGGAACCTTCAGGAAAACATCCCACCGCACAGCGCCCAAGGCGTACCAAGCCAGCAGCGTGCCCAGCAACAGGCTCAGGATCGTCAGACTGCCCTGGACACGAAGGCTGACATTAGTAAAGGCGCCCACTGGGTTACCTCATTTCTATGAATAGTATACGGGCGCGCCCCCCTGTTTTTGTCCTTATTCTCAATCATATTCAGGAGAACGCGAAGTTCAGGATCACTCGTCAACGCCGGCCTTGCAGGGCCTCCTCCGCCAGAATCGACAACGTCACATCATCCATCGGAGGATTGTGCAGGCCCGCGCGCACATCGCGATAATAGCGTTCAAGCGGCAGTGTGCGCAAGATGCTCTGTCCGCCCGCAATACGCATGGCGAGATCGACGATGCGGACGGCCGCATTGACGGCCGCGTATTTGGCGAGCCCCAGATCGGCGCGCATGTTTATGCGATCCGGAAGCGGCGCTTCGTCATAGCGCATCGCCGTGGCAAAGAGCAGCGTTCGCGCAGTCATGCGCTCTACCTCCATCTGCCCGATCTTGTCGCGCACATGAGGCACCGCCGCGATCGGTCCATTCAGGCTGTTCGGTGAATACGCATTGGCAAAATCAAGCGTAAAGCGACGGGCCGCGTTGGCGATGCCCAGATAGGTGGCCGGAATGTGCAACAGCCAACCGCCCCCATCGCCGCCGCGTTTGGATTTGCCGCCGGGCGCCATCGCGTCGAGCAGGTTTGCGTCGGGAACAAACGCGTTCTCAAGGACGAGAGTGTGGCTCCCTGTTCCGCGCATGCTCATGCTGTCCCACGATTCCCGCACCGACAGGCCGGAATTGTCGCGGTGCACCAGAAACTCGCCGACTCTGTCCTCCCCGGCGATCGCGGCTGTCACAAGAATATGGGTGATGACCGGGCTGCCGGTCGCCCATGTCTTCTGACCCGTGATGCTATATCCGCCCGGCTCCCGCTTCGCCACGGTCGTGGGGCGTCCGCCGCGGCTTGGACTGCCGGTGTCGGGTTCGGATCCACACGCGTTGATCAGGGCCTGTCCTGCCGCTGCATCCTTGCAGAAAGCACGATACATGTCATCTGGCCAGGCGCCCGTGACGGCCAGACTTTGCGTGATTCCCAGATGCCAGCCCATCACGAGAGCCGCCGCCGAGTCTCCTTCCGCGAGTCGTTCCTGCGCGAGGAGAAATTGCCGCAGATTGCAGCCGCGGCCGCCAAACTCCTTTGGCACTGTGAGACTCGCGTATCCAGCCTGTGTCAGGAGATCAATCTGTTCGTGAACGAATGTTCCTTCGCGATCATATGTTTCTGCGCGCTTTGCCATCAGGGACGCCAGTTCTCCCGCCCAGTTGACCAGTTCTCGGTCTTCCTCGGTCCGAATCCATGGGTCCACGTCCTGACCTCCCTCAATCATCGTAGACAACCTCGACGAGCGAAGCGAGCCGCAAAGACCGGCGGTGCTCGCACGGATCCTTGGGGAGCAGTGATAAACCCAATTTGGGCATGCGCACAGCGGTAGATATAGCGTCCGATTGAAGCCTCGGACGCTATATCTGGAGTGACCGCGCCTGCTTAGCGGGCTTTATCACTGCTCCCCTTGAAGCTCGTGGTATCAGCGGGGTCGGCCAGGGCGCGTCCGGCGCCGTGCGCGACCCTCGCGAACGACTTTCCGAAGGCGCGCCTCCGCCGGCCCCGCAAGGCGCCTGTCCGAAGCCATGCCCCCGTCGGCCCTGCAGCACCCCTACCCGTGGCCATGCCCCCGTCGGCCCTGCAGCACCCCTACCCGTGGCCATGTCCCCGTCCGCCCTGCAGCACCCCTGCCCCGTGAAGCCGCGCGAGCCCTACCCGAACCAGCGCAGGCCGTTTAGCACATGCATCAGCGGCGACGGTACGATGCCCAGCGCGAGGGTGCCGAGTGCGCACAGCGTCACCACCACAACCACGGTGGGGGAACTCTTGACCCGTTCCTGATCGCCTGCCGGTTCCCGCGTGAACATGGCCTTCAGGATGCCAAAGTAGTAGTAAAAAGCGATCGCGCTCGTGGCGAACAGAATGACGCCGAGCCAGTATTGCCCCACGTTGAACGCCACCAGAAAGATCAGGAACTTCCCAAAGAAACCGGCCGTGAGCGGCAATCCCGCCAGCGAGAGCAGGAAAAGCGCCATCATGGCGGCGAGAAACGGACTGCGTTTGTACAGACCCGCAAAAGCGTCGATATCCTCGGATCCTCGCGCCTGCGCAACCTTGGCAAACACTGCAAACGCGCCAATCGTCATAAACATGTACGCAAACAGATAAAACGCGATGGAAGACAGGGCCTGCCACATATCATTGAGCAGCGAGGTCGTGCCCACCGCCGCGAACGGCAGCAGCAGGTAGCCCGCCTGACCCACGCTGGAGTAGGCCAGGATGCGCTTCACATTGCGCTGGGCCAGCGCCCCTAGATTGCCCACAATCATGGTGATGACGGAGAGCCAAGCGATGATGTCCCACCATTGGCCAAATTTTTGCCCGTATACCCAGATAAAGACCCGCAGGAAAAACGCGAGCACCGCCGCCTTGGAGACGACGGCCAGGTAGGCGGTGACCGGCGTCGGCGCCCCTTCATACACATCTGGCGTCCACAGATGAAACGGCACGACGGACACCTTCACGGCGATGCCCGCGAGTACAAGCCCGAGCGAGAGGTACAGGATCCCGCTGTAGGTGGTCCAGCCGCTCTGAAGGTTGACGCCGATCTGCCCCAGGTTCGTGGAGCCCCCGACGCCATACAGGAAGGACAGGCCGTACAGGATGCAGGCCGAGGCAATCGAGCCCACAATCAGGTACTTGAGCCCCCCCTCCGCGGAGCGGGCGCTCTTGCGATACAGCGCAACGAGAATGTAGCTGGCGATCGACAATAATTCCAGGCCCACATAGAGAGTGACCAGATCGACGCCGGAGGTGATGACCATGGCGCCGCCCGAGGCGAACAGCACCAGATATGAATACTCATAGGGCAAAGACTCTGCGCTGCGATCGGCCATGGCCATCAATATGACGAGCAGCGTCGCAATGAGAATGATCAGTTTAAAGATGCTCCCGAAATCGTCGACGACATACGCCGCCGTGGAGTAGGCCGTGACGGTGGCGCCTAGCCGGGTGACAAGCACGGCCGCAGCGGCGGCGAGCGCCACAATGGCCAGCCAGGGCGCCGCCCGCTTGAGAGAGGCCGGAAGGAACAGCTCCACGATCATGATCAAAAAAGCGCCGCCGATCACAATCACTTCGGGCCCCATGCTGCGCCAGACATCTGCGAAAGTAAGAAATTGAAGCGCATTAGCCACGCGAATCTAACCCCCTATCCCGGCCGCGATGGCCTGCGCTGTGCCATGAACCACATTGCCGAGCACGTCCGGATATACGCCGATCAGAACGACCAGAGCCACGAGAACAACCATGGGAACGTACTCAAGGGCGGTGGCGTCCGGCATCTCCGTCACCAGCGTCTGCACGGGTCCAAAGGTGCTTCTCTGCATGGCGTACAACAGGTACAACGCAGCGAGGATCATGCCAAGCGTGCCGATGGCCGACAGCGCCGGAAAGGTCGTGAAGCTGCCGACAAACAGCGAAAATTCGCTGATGAAGCCGCTCATCCCAGGCAGGCCGACCGAACCCAGAGCCGCGACCAGCATCACGCCAGAGATGACCGGCAGACTCTTGGATAAACCGCCGAGGTCGCCGATGGCAAACGTTCTTGTGCGATCCGCTTGCGCTCCCACCGTAAAGAACAACAGCGCCGTGAGCAACCCGGAGGACACCAGCATGAACACGGCGCCCTGAATGCCGATGGCCTGCATCGAGCCAATGGCCAGCAGGACAAGCCCCATGTGGCTGATGCTGGAGAACGCGATCAGGCGTCGCCAGTCCCGCGACGCTATCGCTACGAAAGCGCCGTACAGAATGCTGATGACTCCGAGCACCGCCAGCAGTGTCGCATAGTGTTGCAGACCCTGCGGCAGCAGTTCGGCGCCAAAGCGAAGCAGCACATACAGCCCGATTTTCATGAGGGCGCCGCCAATCATCATGTTGGTGCCCGTGTCGCTGTTTTCGTGAGCGTCCGGGAGCCATGTGTGAAAGGGAACAAACGCCTCCTCAATGAGAACGGCCAGCAAGAAGACCAGGAACAGCACGTTCTGCGTTGCTGCGGGCACCTGGATCAGCTTCGCCTCCGCGATCAGTTGCGGAATGGACAAAGACAGGAAGTTCGGCGCATTGGGCAGAACCACCGTGGCGCTGGCGGCCTGCGCCTGAACGGCAAACGCGTAGGCCAGCCCGACCAGTCCGGCCAGCAGGACCACGCTGGCGAACCCACGGTAGATCAGAAATTTGACGGCTGCAAAGTGCCGCCGTTCCCCGCCCCAGATACTGATGAGAAAATAGCTGGACACCAGCGTGCTCTCCAGGAAAAAGAAGAATGTGAACAGGTCAGAGGCGGCGAAGACGCCGTACAGTCCCATCGTTAGAAACAGCATCCAGACATAATGGCTCTTCACGCGTTCGACGACTCGAAAGCTGCGCAGGCAGGAGAGCGTGCTGACAATGCCCACCAGCACCACCAGGGGCATAGAGACGCCGTCGACGCCAAACGCAAACTGGATGTGCAGAGTCAGCATATTGAAAGCATTGGCGACCGACAGCCAGCGCACCGAAAACGGATACTGCAGGGCGGTCGCGCCCGCCGGGCCGTGATTGAACGCGACATACGCGGCGATGACGAAGGCGGTTGGTATGAGCGCCCCCAACAGTCCGACCGCGCGGATCATATCCGTCGCTTTGGCGGACAGGGTCATGATGAGCAGAGCGGCCAGCACGGGTATCAGAATCGCCAGCAAAAGCACATCAGCCATGCTAGATTACACCCCCGATCCCAATGACGACAAGCACCATGACCGCCAGCCCAAACACCGTCACAAGTCCGTACGTCTGCACCTGTCCGGTGCTGGAATACTTGACGCCGACGCCGCCGGTGTAACCGATCTCGCCGGCGAGGCGGACGAGGCCGTCGATAATCCAACGGTCGACAAACTGCAGAACCTCGGCGATCTTGCGAACGGGCGCCACGATGATGAGGCCGTACAGTTCGTCCACATAGAACTTGTTAAAACTGAGCGTGTACAGAACCCCCGTGCGCTGTGCAAAACGTTCTGCCCTGCCCTCTTCGGTCCTGTACAGGGTATACGCAAGCCAGATTCCGCAAAGCCCAACCAGTGCGGAAACCGCCATCAGCGTCCAATTGGCTGGTGGATTATAGCCGATTGGGCCCTGATCCTGCAGGAAAGAAGCCAGCATGGGATCAAAGGGCGTATTGATAAAGCCGCCGACGGTCGCCAGAACGCCCAGCACAATCAGCGGAACCGTCATGGCTGGACCGCCCTCGTGTGGATGCCTGTCGCCTTTGTAGGCGCCTGAAAACGTGAGGAAGTACACCCGGAAAATATAGGCTGCCGTGAAAAATGCGGCTATGAGCCCCATGGCGTAAAGCACATAGTGGCCTGAAGTGAAAGCGGCCGTCAGGATGTCGTCCTTGGACCAGAAGCCGGCGAACGGCGGTATGCCTGACAAGGCGAGCGCCCCGGCGAGAAAGGTGGCGTGCGTAATCGGGAGGTATTTGCGCAATCCGCCCATTTCAAACAGGTCCTGCGTGTCCAGCGCATGAATCACGCTCCCCGCCGCAAGAAACAGAAGCGCCTTGAAGAAAGCGTGGGTGACCAGATGAAACATGCCCGACACGTAGGCGCCAACGCCCATGGCCAGCATCATGTATCCGAGTTGCGACACCGTCGAATAGGCGATCACGCGCTTGATGTCGCGCTGCGTAAGGCCAATGGAAGCGGCCAGTATGGCCGTAAAGCCGCCGATGACGGCCACCGTCTGACTGGCGGTCGCGGACGCTTCAAAGAGCGGGAACATGCGGGCCACCAGATACACTCCCGCCGCCACCATGGTTGCGGCGTGGATCAGGGCGGACACAGGCGTCGGACCTTCCATGGCGTCCGGCAGCCATACGTGCAGGGGAAACTGCGCCGATTTGCCAACCGCGCCGACAAAGACGAGCAGCGCGACCAGCGTCACGAACGCCCCGGCATGCCAACCTGCAAACGGTATGTACCAGAGAGAGAAGAACTTCGCACCCGCATAGGCCAGCGGCGCAGTCGCATGGGCCATCACGCCGGCCGGCGCGCTTGCGCCGCCAAAGAGGGCGGTAAAATCAAATGTGCCCCGCGCCAGATACAGCAGAATGATTCCGATAAACAGACCGACGTCGCCGATGCGCGTGACGATAAACGCTTTTTTGGCCGCCGCCGCCGCTTCCGGTTTGAAATACCAGAAGCCGACCAGCAGATAGGAACACACGCCGACCAGTTCCCAAAAGATGTAGAACTGCAACAGATTGGGCGACACGACTAAGCCGAGCATCGAGAATACGAACAGATTGAGATACTGGTAAAAGCGAGAAAATCGATCATCCCCGCGCATGTAGGACCGCGAGAAGAGAAGCACCAGCGCGCTGACCAGACTGACCACGAGCAACATGAGCGCATTCAGGCTGGTCACCTGGTAGCCTACTGTCACGGTTCCTGAGCCAAACTGGAGCCAGGGGTACACGGTGGGGGCAGCCGGTCCATGCGCCGCCACGTTCGCCGCGACGCCGATCGACAGCAGGAAGCTGACAAACACGGCCGCCACGGAAATTCCCGCAACCGCAGCCTCGCTCATCCTTCTCCCGGAAGCAAGCAGGATGATGTAGGCGGCGAGCGGTAACACTGGCACTAACCAAGTCATGCCGATCATACGATCACTCCTACCACTTCATGAGGTTGACGTCCCGGACATCGCTGCTGCTGCGCGCCCGGAAAAAGGACAGCAAAATGGCGAGGCCAACGGCCACTTCCGCCGCGGCAATCGCAATATTGAAGAGGGCGTACACCTGTCCGTCGATATTCGGCTTTAGGGCAAAATGCGAGAACGCCACAAGGTTGATGTTGGCCGCGTTGAGCATCATTTCAATCGAGATAAGAACGA
>JAJYTO010000037.1 GCA_021793015.1 Bacillota bacterium | reverse complement strand
GCGCCCCTCTAGGAGTCCGTCCGACGGAATGAATATAGTAACAGATTTAGAAAATAGGAGGTTTTTTGATGAGTTGTGTCGAACTTAATACAGTATAGATCTGATACTGGATGGTGATTCGTATGGCCAAATTCAAGCCCTATTTATTCGGACAACCGGAACTCATTCCCGTCTTGTTGGAGGACTGGATTCCCGAAGACCACTTGGTACGGACAGTCAGCGATGTGGTGGACCAGTTGAACTTGTCCGAGCTCTTGTGTCGGTATTCAGAACGCGGTGAGGAAGCCTATCATCCGCGCATGCTGGTCAAGATTCTATTTTACGGGGTCGCAACCGGCGTATTTTCCAGTCGCCAACTTGAAAATAGAGTGCACTACGACATTTGTTTTCGCTGGCTATGTGGGGTTGGCGATCAGCCGAATTTCCGTACCATCAGCGATTTCCGGAAAAACAACATGGATCTGTTGCCCGGTGTGTTTCGCTCCATTGTCGAGGTGGCGATCAAACTGGGATATGTCACGCTGGGTCATGTGAGTGTGGACGGATCCAAGATCAAAGCGAACGCATCCAAGCACAAGGCGATGTCGCGGGAGCGGATGAAGCAGGAGTTGGAGCGCATCGAGTCCGAGTTTGGCGAGACATTGCAAGCGGCCCAGGCGACCGACGGGCAAGAAGGGAACGCAGCACCGGATCCTGAGGACGAATTGGTATACGCTGCGAATCGCCGCGAGAAGATCCGGGCTGCGTTGGATGAATTGGAAGCCCGCAAACCGGATGATGGGTCAGCGGATGCGGGAAAAGACCAAATCAATTTCACAGACTCGGATTCTCGGATCATGGACACCAAGAATCAGGGAGTGATTCAAGGATTCAATCCGCAGATTGCGGTGGACTCAGACAATGGGTTCATTGTGGGTGTGGCGATGAGCAACAGTTCCAATGACCAGAAACAGTTGGACGCCGTATTGGATTCCGTGCAGGCGAACACCGGTCGAAACCCAGACAAAATGACGGCGGACGCCGGCTATTTTAGTGCGGCGAATATTGGATCCTGTCAGACTCGCGCGATTGACGCGTATATTGCGGCGACACGAGAAGGCAAGCAAACGGGGAATTCATTCGACAAACGCGACTTTACGTATCAGACCGAAGACGACGTGTACGTATGCCCGGCTGGGAAAGTGCTCACGCTTAAACAGACCCAGAACGCGCAGAATCCAGAGAAACCCACAAAATGGGTGTATGAGTGTCAGGCGTGCCCCGCGTGTCCATTTCAAAACGAGTGCGCCAAGGCCAAGTCAGGGCTTCGCACGATCACCCGTTCAGAGAACGATCCCGTTCGCGAAGCGATGCGCACCAAGGTTCAGAGCGAACAGGGGAAGGAAATCTATCGAATGCGTAAGGAGATTGTGGAACCGGTATGGGGGCAAGTCAAACAAGTGCTGGGATTTCGGCAGTTTCTGCTGCGAGGGACAGAGAAGGTGTCAGGTGAATTTCTGCTGGTGACCATCGGATACAACATTCGAAAGCTACACGCGATGTGCTATCCCAAACCCGACACATTATATAGACGGGAGAGGTCTGCCCAAAGACGGAGAAAGGCGGCATAAAGAGGAGAAATGAGGCGGAAAATCGGGAGAATGAGCTCAAATCACACGAAGAATATGTGAGTTGAGCGTAAATCTCCTGAATCAGGAAACTAGCAGAGTCAATATGACCTTTCGTCGGACAGACTCCTAGTGCGCCAGCCTGGGGAGACCGCGCTCGAACGCAATCTCCCCAGGCTGGCGCATTGTGCAGTTCGGTCGTTTCAGGCGCGGCGGTATGGCGGTCGGGGACGCCGACTGAATGAATGTGCGTCGCACTCCGCCTACTTGAACGATGCGATTGCGGCCGCCAAGACGCCGACTGAATGAATAGCCATAGCAGCGGAGGCGCCTCCCTGACCATGCGTGTTGCATGCGGCCCGGACCTGGGGCGCGGTCTCACTCCTCCTGAAAGACGAATAGCCGCAACACCGTAAAGCTGATGGAGGACGAGACGAACATGGCGATCGCTTTTGACAGATTGCCGCTGATGAATAACGGCCAGTCGAGCGCGATCAACAGATACCGTGAGATCAGGTACAGGACGCCGTCGTTAACCACGACATTCAGGGCGCCCTGCAGCCAGAACAGGGAGCGTTCCCGGCGGCTGTTGGTGGCTGTGTCGCGAAATGTCCAGCGCCGATTGAGCGTGTAGCTGGTGGCGATGGCGCAAATCACGGCGAACGTGTTATAGAGAAGAAGGATCATGGACGATGTCGTTGGCAGCAGGAACATGCAGACATTCAGCACAAGCAGATCCACAGCGGCGTTTACGATCCCCACAAGCAAAAATTTATGGTATCTGGCTTGCTGTATTTTCCGCCAGATTGGTTGACGAAGTGAAATGCGGTTCACGTGAAACCCTCCTGACCGCAACTGATGACACTGACGACTTACCCCAGAAAATCGCCGCAGGCGGATTTTCTTCCCGGTTGTTGGCGCCGCGAAGCGGCATGGATGTCTATCGCTTTATGCCCATGTGACAGTAGGCATAATCGTATGCAGTCGGATACGAGTCTGATGTTCCTGCGCCATTTCAATGATCTCGCGAATGGTCGCGTCGCGGAGCAGATGGGGTGTTAACCCTAACTCCAGCAACCTGGTATGCGCGGCATGATAATAGTGCTGTTCCGATTCTACGCGCGGATTCGGAACGTGCCGCAGTTCCGCCCGAATGTCCATCGTTGCGGCGACAGCCTGGACTCTTGCGGCCAGGTCGTGAACCGAGAACTCCTCCGTAAACTGGTTGAATACCCGAAATTCACCCGGTTCTGCCGGGTGTAGAGCGGCAATTTCGATGCAGCGCACGGTATCCTGGATATTGATGAATCCTCGGGTCTGGCCGCCTGCGCCATAGACAGTAAGTGGATGCGACGCCGCCGCCTGAACGCAGAAACGGTTGAGGGCGGTGCCGAAGACCTGGTCGTAGTCCATGCGGTTGGCCAGCCGTGGATCGAGACGCGTTTCCTCGGTCTGCACACCGTACACGACGCCCTGATTGAGGTCTGTCGCCCGCAGGCGCCACGTTCTGCAGGCAAACATGATGTTATGGCTGTCATGAACTTTCGATAGATGATACATGGACGGCGGCTGCTTGGGATAGGGGAGAGTATCAACTCTGCCCTTGTATGAGATTGTGATATAGCCTTCTTCAATGTCGATGTTTGGCGTTCCGTATTCACCCATTGTTCCCAGTTTGATGAGATGGCAATCGGGGGCGATCTCCTTCATGACATAGAGGAGATTCAGGGTTCCCACGACATTGTTGGTTTGTGTAAACACCGCATGGTCCCGGTCGATCATCGAATAGGGCGCTGACCGCTGTTCCGCAAAATGGACGATGGCGTCGGGACCAAACTCTCCCACAGTCCTGGCGAGCCCGTCGTAGTCGCGCATGTCCACGTGGTAGGCGACAAAGGAACCGCCAGCGTATGTTTTCCATGTCTCGGTTCGTTCGTCGAGCGACGCGATGGGCACCAGGGAATCGCTGCCCAACTCGCGATCCCATTCGCGCCTGATTCCGCTGTCCAAAACGGCGATGTCGTGTCCTCTGCGGGACAGATACAGCGCGGTGGGCCACCCGCAAAATCCGTCGCCGCCCGTGATCAGTATGCGCATTATGCCACCCCTGTTTTTCGATCTCAACTCGTGTTGCCGTCAATGCGTTTCATTATCGCACGTTGCAGCCCAAAATGGAAAACTTTCTGATCACAATGATATCGGAATCGCAAGCCGATCTGAATCATATCAGAATCCTACGTCGATCAACATGACCTCAGAATCGTGCGCGATCAGATATGCGAAGGCGATTCCGTTTTCTAACAAAACCCTTGTCAGCCGCCTTGTGATGCAGCCTGTGCGCGCGAATGGCAAGCTCGTAATAGTTGATCAGCTTTTGGGTGGGGTCGGACCAGTTCTTGTTTTCCGCCGCCGCTCTGGCCTGCAGCGACAATTGTGCGCGCAGTTCCGGCTGCAGGAGAAGCATGCGCACTGTCTGCTGCAGGGACGTCTCATCGGCGGCGTCAAAGAGCAATCCGGCGCCTGTTTGCGCGACCAATTCACGCGAGGGTTTGCTGTCTGCCGCGACGATCGGCAGCCCGGAGGCCATGGCTTCGAGAAGCACGAGACCAAGGGTTTCCGTCGTGGATGGAAAAATGAAGCCGTCGGCTGACGCGTAGGCGGCAGAGAGTTCTTCGCCGTGGAGAAATCCGGCGAAGTGGGCTCTGGGATGCGCAAAGAGGCGTTCCAGACGGGATCGGTCAGGCCCGTCGCCGACAAATGCGATCGTTAGCGAGGGGAACCCGTCGAGCAGTGTGCGAATGCGATGCAGTTCTTTTTCGGGCGCCAGTCGCCCAACATAAAGCAGCAGACTTTGCGTTTGGTCTCCCTTTGTCAACCGGGAACGCATCGATTCCGAGCGATGACGCGGATGAAAGTGTTCCGTGTCGACGCCGCCCGCCCAAATGCGTACGTTATGAAACCGGCGCAACCGCAATTCCGTCACCATGGCGGTTGATGTTGCCAGGTTGACGTTGGCTTGGTTGTGAAGCAGACGCAGATAGTTCCAGGCGACCGGATCCAGGAAGGGGACCCGGTAACGATGCGCATATGCCGCGAGATTTGTATGGAAGGAAGCGACCAGCGGGAGATTCTCCTTACGGGCATAATAGATCCCGCCGAGCCCAAGAACGACCGGATTGACGACATGAATCACGTCCGGACCAAAGGCGTCGAGGAACGTCTTGATTTTGGGCGATGGCGGACAGAACTGCTGTTGTGGATAAAAAAAGTAGTGCGCACCCTTGACGGGCAGAACGGGCATGCCTTTATAGAAAGCAGGACTGCCATGGGGCGCCACGATCGCAATCTGATGCCCCTGATCGATCAGGTGATCCATTGTGGCGCACAGACGTGTGACGACACCGTCTGTGGAAGGCAGGAAAGTTTCCGTCAATAACGCAATTTTCACAGGGGCACCTCCAGAGGCGTGACTCATGCCGCATCCATGCCATATCCACGCTGTATCCATAAAGCCTGTGCGCCCGCATTGTCACACGCAGAATGTCACACCACGCTTGAAATTGGCTTGATTTGCGGAATGGTTCGCCTGTGACGAGAAGATTTATATTCATCAATATACAACACAAAGGACATCCTGTGCTGCGCGGCGGTCTCGCAATGGCGGACGGGGAGGCGACGGATGACCGCGAAAGGCGCGAAAATGAAGTACAATGATCCATGGGCGCATCGTGATGCGTCGGCGTATCTATGTCCAAGACGGGAGCGACGGGCATGCCCTTCATCGTTTCTACGAACAGGGAAACTCATATCCTGCGGATTCACACACAGGAATCTTTCATCCACTTTGACCGGACAGGCCGTTTCTTGCGCCGTATTTGGCCAAACCAGGTCATCCGGCGCGGATTGGACGGTCGCATGCTGCAAGTAAAGCTAATCCGCAAGGGAAAGACAGCGGACCGCGAGTATCGCGATTTGCCGGAGGCGGAAAAGGAGCAGGCTTTGGCTGCGGTCTATCGTCAGGCCATCGATATTCTACGAGCCCATCACCCCGGCGATCCATGGATAAAAGTGCTGGAACGGTGGTCTCCCGCCTTGTTGGCCGAGGATAGACAAGCCTTCGACAAGGTCTATCTGCCGATCAGCATTCTCCCTCCTGATCAGTACAACTCCCTGGTCATCCAGGTTACGCACGGTTGTTCATACAACCAATGCCTATTTTGCGATTTTTACCGCGATCGAAAATTCCATATCAAGAGTATGGAGGAACTGCAAAGGCACATAGCAAATGTCAAGGACTTCTTTGGGGAACGGTTGGCCGATCGTCACGGGATTTTTCTGGCTGACGGGAACGCCTTGGTCATCCCGACGCAAAGGCTGGAGGCGATGCTCGACTTGATGACGGTGGCCTTTGCGCCCGGTGCGGTTCAATTCAGCACGTTTATGGACACATTCAACGCAAAGCATAAGTCCGTGCAGGATTTGCAATCGATTCGGGCGCACGGTCTCGACAAGGTATACGTCGGACTCGAAACAGGTGCAAACCGTCTGCGTGCTTTTCTGCATAAACCGGGAACCGCCGCCGAAGCCGCGTCGGCCTTGACAAGTCTGAAGGAAGCGGGTTTCCGGCTCGGCGTCATCATATTGGTTGGCGCTGGGGGACGATCATTTGCCGCTGAACACTTAGAGGAGACACTGGATGTACTGAAAGACGTTCCGCTCACGAAAGACGACACGATATTTCTTTCGCCGTTTGTGGAGCCGAATCTGCCGGAGTACACCGAGGAGAGCGGCGTGATGAACCTTGCCGCGCTTACCGAAGAGGAAATAAGCGCGGAAGTGAGCCGCTTTAAGCGGCGCCTGCGCGGCATGGAGGTCTATCCTGCCAAGATCACGCTCTATTCGATACTGGAGCATTTGTATTGATGACTTCATCCTCCATGGATTTTTATATCGGGCAGAGACAGCGATTAATGGAATGAGTCCCAATATGGTTCGGGAAACTGATGCAAAATAGGCCATCAAGCGCTATACTGTTTGACGGTGGCGCTTGTTCGATGTTGTCTTTTTTTGCGTTTGACGCTTCAATCAGGGCCGACCGGACTCTGACGCCAACCAGTATGGACACCTCGCGGATATCCTTGACCCTTTCTGCTAACGCTTATATACAGTGATGCTGTGAACCAGTATTAGAGAGGATGCATCCCCATCAGTCACTATGACGAGTTGCGACAGTATCTGGATACGGACTCACAGCATGCGCTGTTTCAGTTGCACCCGGATTCCATGTGCGTGCTGGACATGGACGGCGCCGTAATCGCTCTAAACCAGGCGGCGGCAAATCTGATCGGCGTCCTGTTTCCGAATTGGATGGGGCTGTCCTTCTTTGCGGTGATCGCGCCGGAACACCGGGATCTGGGCGTTGCCCATTTCAAGCGCTGCATGCAAGGCGGCGTGGAACGGTACGATGCGCACATGCAGGGGCCGGGCGGACAGCGGATAGACATGCAGGTCACGCAGATGCCCATCGCCTTCGGTCAACAATGGGTGGGTGCGTACACCATATTGCAGGACGTCACCGTATTTCGCGACATGCAGCGCAGTCTATTGAAGAGCCAGATGCAACTTTCGTACGCAAAAAAAATGGCGCGGTTTGGCATCTGGGAACTGGATCCCATCTATCGGGTGCTGAAGTGGTCTGACGAGATATTCGGCATCTTTGGATTGAACAAGTCCCCGGATGGATTCATTCCGCTGGTCAACGTGCTGGATATGGTTCATCCGGAGGATCGCGCGGTCGTAGAACAGAGTGTCGCGGATACGGCTCGGGAACTGTCCTATGACGTCCGCTATCGAATCGTGAGACCCGATGGCGAGGAACGGTTTGTGCGGTCACGGCAGGAAGCGATCTATGAGGGGAAACTGATGGGCACCCTGCAGGACATCAGTGATTGGGGGCGAGTGCAGTACAGCGGCCAACAGGCCGACAAACTGGCGTCGCTCGCAAAACTGGCGAGCGGAGTCGCTCACGAAATCCGCAATCCGCTGACGAGCATCAAGGGGTTTGTCCGGTTGTTTGAAGCGTCCTTCAGCGGCGAGGGATTGGTGAACGCGGCCGCGAATCGGGAGAAATACCTGCAGATCATCAATGACGAAGTGCTGCGCATTGAGCGTATCATCGCTGAACTGGTCAGTTTGGTGACCGCCCAAAGCTTTGTGGAGTGCGTCAATTTGCCGGTGCTGATGCAGGGCCTGATCAATGACAGCAAGGACAAGTTTGAGCAGGCCAATATCCATGTGAAGATGATTGCCGATCCGCGCGCGATCCTCATCCGGTGTGAACCAGGGCAACTGAAGCGGGCGCTCGGAAACCTTGTGCAAAATGCGATTGATGCGATGCCCGACGGCGGTATTCTGCGCATTGTCACAGTGACGATTGGCGATCAGGTGCAGATTCAGGTGATTGACCAGGGTCGTGGCGTACAACCTGATGAACTGCCAAAGCTCGGTGAACCATTTTATTCAACAAAAGAGGGCGGCACCGGGTTGAGTCTCCTCGTGAGCAGGCAGATTGCCGCGCTTCATGGAGGTTCCTTGACGTTTGCCAGCGAACCGGATCACGGGTTCACGGCCACCATGACGATCCCTCTCTGAACCTCTTCCCCAAGAGAGGTTGTTCAAAACCAACATGGCCTGACGGCCAACGCCAGCCATGGCAACTTCCCGGAAGCGGCAGGCAAGTTGTCGTATAAAAAGGGGTTGTTCAAAAGAGTGTCGTCAAGGATTTTCGGGCAAATGGGTTCCACGTCGGATGCGCCGCCGACGGTTCGGTGCACGGTCGCCGATGCAAGTG
This sequence comes from Bacillota bacterium, assembly GCA_021793015.1. GTDB lineage: Bacteria > Bacillota > Bacilli > Alicyclobacillales > SLC66 > JAKADD01. The sequence continues at coordinate 14,242 of JAJYTO010000037.1, read as the reverse complement.
CGCCGCCGACCGTGCACTTGCACTGGACAACGTCCCATGATATGATGCAAAAGTGACTTTCGAGTACGGGGATATAGCTCAGTTGGTAGAGCACCTGCCTTGCACGCAGGGGGTCAGCGGTTCGAGTCCGCTTATCTCCACCAGATGGGTTTCCGGCTCTTGATTTCCCCGCTGGCGTCGTACAGCGGTGAGTTTTGCTTCGCAAAACTCTGACATGGAAGTCTATCCTGCATCGGCAGGTACACTGCGTTTCGGATACGCGACACCGTTCCTCGATAGCTCAGCGGTAGAGCATCCGGCTGTTAACCGGAGGGTCGTAGGTTCGAATCCTACTCGGGGAGCCATTTTCATGGAGTGATGGCCGAGTTGGTCGAAGGCGCTCGCCTGCTAAGCGAGTATACGCTGTAAAGGCGTATCGAGGGTTCGAATCCCTCTCACTCCGCCACACTGTTGCGCTCCCTGGATTTATGCCTTATACTTCCCAATAACTCACATAGCGCACGAAGAACGGCGGCAGTACCCGAAACAGCGGATCAGAGAGTTGGCGGCAGGTGCGAGCCAAGACCGTGCAGATCGGGGAATCTCAGCCGGGAGTGATTGGGTGGTCTCCGTATCGACTGCATGAGCGAAGGGGTGGGATCATCCAGCGTCTGGATGGTCGGTCGACTCCTTAAGCAGGGTGGTACCGCGGGTAACTCTCGTCCCTGATGTGGGGATGGGGGTTTTTGTATATCGATAGGCTTGTTCGGACAGAAGGGGGTCGCGGCAGTGGCGGCGGATAGCACAGTCTATGAGGCGAGAGAGATCGAGGAACGCTGGCGCAGAGCATGGGAAAAGCAGGAGAAGCATCGTGCTGCGGACAAAACGGCGAGGCCGAAATATTATTGTCTTGACATGTTCCCGTATCCGTCGGGAGCGGGTCTTCATGTCGGGCACTGGCGGGGATACGTGCTGTCCGACGTATGGAGTCGATATAAACGCATGAACGGGTACGAGGTGCTGCACCCGATGGGATGGGACGCGTTTGGTTTGCCGGCGGAAAACGACGCCATCAAGAAAGGTATTCACCCGGCTGTCGGCACAGCGCGCAACATCGCCAATTTCAAGACACAATTGCAGAACATGGGCGCCATGTTTGACTGGAGCCGGGAACTGAACACCAGTACGCCTGAATATTACAAGTGGACGCAGTGGATATTTTTGCAACTGTTTGACATGGGGCTCGCTTACCGCAAGGAGATGCCCATCAACTGGTGTCCGAGCTGCAAGACGGGTCTGGCGAATGAAGAGGTGGTGGACGGGGGTTGCGAACGGTGCGGCACGCCGGTTACCAAGAAAAACATGAACCAGTGGATGTTGAAGATCACCGCGTACGCGGATCGCTTGCTGGAGGATCTCGACAAACTGGAATGGCCCGAAAAAGTCAGAAAGATGCAGGCGAACTGGATCGGCAGGAGTGTCGGTGCGCGCGTTCGCTTTGCGGTGCCCGCGCTGGGTGAACAGATCGAGGTGTTCACGACGCGGCCGGACACGCTGTACGGCGCAACCTACATGGTGCTGGCCCCGGAACATCCGCTGGTCAGCGCGCTTACGGCGGCCGGGCAACGCAGCGCCGTCGAGCAGTACACCGCTCAGGCTTTGGGTAAATCGGCATTGACACGGCAGATTCAGGACAAGACAAAAACGGGCGTATTTACGGGGGCGTACGCACGCAATCCTCTGACCGGGCTGGATATTCCCATCTGGGTCGCGGATTACGTGTTGATGGACTATGGCACGGGAGCCATCATGGCTGTGCCCGCTCATGATGAACGCGACTTTGAATTTGCCGCCGCATTCTCCCTGCCGATCGTGCCGGTGATCGCGCCGATCGAGCACTCGTCCGGGAGTGGCGCGCCAGTCGCCGGCGAGTTGGCTCAGGCCTATACAGGGCCGGGTGTACTGATCAATTCGGGCGTCTACAGCGGACTGTCCGTTGACGCCGCAAAGCGGCAGATCGTCGCAGATCTGGCGCAATCCGGGATGGCGGAGGAAACGGTCACCTATAAACTGCGCGATTGGGTGTTTGCCCGGCAGCGTTACTGGGGTGAGCCGATCCCGGTCATACACTGCGACGCCTGCGGGATCGTGCCGGTTCCGGAACGCGATCTGCCCGTGCTGCTGCCAGACGTGGAGCGCTATGAGCCCACCGGAACGGGTGAATCGCCGCTGGCGGCCATCGCCTCCTTTGTGAATACGGCGTGTCCGGCATGCGGTGGGCCCGCGCGCCGGGAAACGGATACCATGCCGCAATGGGCGGGTTCCTGCTGGTACTTTTTGCGCTTCGCGGATCCGCACAATGACCGGGAACCATTTGCGCGCGACAAGGTGGATCACTGGCTGCCCGTGGACATGTATATCGGCGGCGTCGAGCATGCGGTGCTGCATCTGCTGTATGCGCGTTTCTTCACAAAGGTGCTGGCTGATCGCGGCGTAATCGGATTTGATGAGCCATTTATTCGTCTGTTCAATCAGGGCATGCTGACGCTGAACGGCGCAAAGATGTCGAAGTCAAAGGGCAATGTCGTCAGCCCGGAAGATCTGGTTGTGAAGTATGGGACGGACACGCTGAGACTGTACGAACTGTTCGTCGGCCCGCCGGAAGTGGATGCGGAGTGGAATCCGCGGGCCATCGATGGTGTGCACCGTTTCCTCAGCAGGACGTATCGCCTGCTGATGGAGGCGGCGCCGTCCGCGCCAAGGGCGGAGTCGCAGGAACTGGCCAAATTGCGCCACCGCTTTGTCAGTCAGGTGACGGAACGTCTTGAGAGTTTTCGCTTCAATACGGTGGTCAGCGCCTTCATGGAATACGTGGGTGCGCTGCAAAGTGCGTCGGAGAAGCCCGACCGGGCGGCGCTCGAAACGCTGGCGGTGTGCATCGCGCCTCTGGCGCCTCATTTGGCGGAGGAGTGCTGGCAGGCTCTGGGGCATCGCGAATCGGTTTTTGATACTTCATGGCCCGCTGTCGATGAACGTTTTCTGGTCGACGATACGGTGGAGATCGTTTTGCAGATTAACGGCAAGGTGAAAGAGCGAGTGGCGATCCCGCAGGGAGCGAGCGAAGCCGATGTTGCAGGCGTTGCGAGTGAGCATGCGAGGTTCCAGAATGCGCTTGCGGGCAGGGCCGTCGTGAAGCAGATCTATGTGCCTGACAGGCTGTTCAACGTGGTCGTTCGCTAGTTCCGACGGCAGCGGGCAGAAGACGGCCGATGCGGTTGCCGGGCGACAGAGCAGGGTGCGGCAAGCGCGGAGTTTGCAGGACGCGGCGCTGGCAGGCGGTACTGAGAGCGGGAGGAGAGCGTGTTGAAATTCGCAAAAATGCACGGATTGGGCAATAACTATATCTATATCAATCTATGGAACGAAGAGCTTGCGGAAGAGACTTTGGCGCCTCTGGCCGTCGCGGTCTCCAACGTCAATACGGGGATCGGATCTGACGGCCTGATCACGATGGGTCCGTCCGCCGTTGCCGACGCCAGAATGCGCATCTTCAACGAGGATGGTTCCGAGGGCCAGAACTGCGGCAACGGCCTGCGGTGTGTGGGGAAGTATCTGTATGAAAAGGGCATCGTGACTGGGAACCGCCTGACGATTGAAACCAGAGGCGGACTGATGCGGCTTGAACTGCATCTGAGTCCGGACGGGGGCGCCGTCGAACAAGTGACAGTCGACATGGGTGAACCGGCGCTGAACCGCCGTCAATTGCCGATGCTCGGAGGCGATCCGGACGGCGCGGCGATCGAAACCATCGTCGATGTTGCGGACCAGCAGTTCGTGTTGACCGGAGTATCCATGGGCAACCCGCATGCGGTGCTGTTTGTCGATGACGCCGCGCAGGCCGATGTCATGGGCGTTGGACCGGCGATTGAGCGGCATGAACTGTTTCCGGAACGGGTCAATGTTGAATTTGTCAGCGTCAACAATCGCCGTGACATGGACTTTCGTGTTTGGGAGCGGGGATCAGGCGTTACGATGGCGTGCGGGACGGGCGCCTGTGCGGCCGTTGTCGCTGGAGTTCTGACCGATAGACTTGACCGCGGGGAAACGGTGGTGGTCCATCTGCAGGGCGGCGACCTGCGCATCGCATGGCAGCGTGACGGGCACGTCTATATGACAGGGCCCGCTGCGTGGATCTGTGAGGGTGAGTGGCTGTCCCGGCCGGCGCGGGTGGACGTGTGAGGCGACTGGCGCCGTATGCCGTGTTGCTGCTTGTCAGCGCTGTCTGGGGCGCCCATGCGGTTGTGGGCGCCTCTGTGATCGCCGCGCTCAGTCCGCTTGCGCTCGCAACCTGGCGCTTCACGTTTACGGCCGTGTTATACGCGCCCGTGCTCATCCCCGCGCTGCGCCGAGTGCGAACTCTGTCCAGGGGGGATTGGGGACTGCTGCTGGCGGCGAGTCTCTGTTCCTCTGTGCTTTTTCCGCTCTTTTACTATCAGTCATTGATAACTCTCCCTCCTGTCGAGTCTCTGTTGATTGTCAATGCTGCGCCCGTCCTCACCGCGTTATTCGGTTTTTTCCTGTACCGTGAAACGCTCGCGAGAGGTCAGGTGTTTGGTCTTGTATTGGCGCTTGCGGGGGTGGTCGTGATCAGTTCGCAGGCGGTCGCGCGCGGTGAACAGAGCATGGCGGCGATCAGCGACGCAGCGATTGGCACGGCGGCGTTTGCGCTGTACACGGTGCTGTCGCGCCGTCTGTTCAAGCGTCTGCCGCTCTTTGATGTGCTGGCTGTGACGTCTCTTCTGGGAGCGATCATGCTCTGGGTGGTGCTCGTCGCCACACGCGCGTATTCCGCTGCGACGGCTCTTGCCTCGCTGACTCTTCACGAATGGTTTGCGCTGCTTTTTATTGTGATTTTTGTCAGCACCATCGCGTACATTTTTTACGGCTATGGATTGGCCCGCGTCCCGGCGGGCGTATCGGCGGCTCTGACCTTTTATCCCCAGGCTGTGTTTGCCGCGCTGCTGCAGTGGATTTGGCTCGGTCGCGCGGTTACGCTTCTCACGGTGGCCGGGGGTGCGGTGATACTCGCAGGGAGCGTTCTCATGCAACGCTTTGCGCGCTAGGCTCCCAGTTATGTGTTCGGGCTAAACAGAAGGGATTATAATAAAGGCGGGTAGAGCTTAGCGGAGCCGCACAATGGAACGCCGCGCCGGTCAAATAGAGGTTGTCCGAAAAGGGTCGAGAACTCCGCGCTGCAGGGGCTCGGCTTGCGCCGGACAGGCGTGCTCATGTACCGTACATGTACACTGCGCGCGCCTGCCCGGACTTCACCAATCCCCTGCAAGCGTCTTACCTCGACCCTTTTCGGACACGCATAAATAGGCGTTCACCCATCAAAATGCGCCCGCGTATACTGGGGCATTCCCCACGTAAGCGGGTGACCTTCTGTGCAGAGAACGGATCCGATCATTGATCAATTGGCTCGTGGGCAACTCAGTGTACAGTCGTCACTGGAACAATTGCGCCACATCTACAGACGGGATGCGCCGCGCAGTCGCTCTGGGGTGATGCGCTTTGGAGCGCCACAACAGGATGAGAATGCGCTGCCCGCAAGACCGCTTGACGCCGGCGTCGATCCCGTCGCCGCCAAGGAGACGCTGCTGCGACCTTTGCGCAGTTTGATCGGCCTCGGTGAAGTGAAGAAAACCATCGATGAACTGTATGCGCACCTCGCTGTCCAGACACTTCGGCGACACATGGGGCTGAAGGCGGACGGCACTGTTTTGCATATGATCTTCGCGGGGCGTCCAGGCACAGGCAAGACTACGGTCGCCCGTATGCTGGGCCCCGTCTTCGCCGCGCTCGGCGTGCTGACGCAGGGCCATGTGGTTGAGGTCGAGCGCGCTGATCTCGTCGGGGAATACGTCGGCCATACTGCGCAAAAGACGCGGGCGCTGCTTGATCGGGCCATGGGCGGCGTCCTGTTTGTCGACGAGGCGTACGCGCTCGCGCGCGGGGGAGACAAAGACTTCGGACGAGAGGCGATCGACACTCTGGTCAAGGGCATGGAAGATCGCAGCGGCAGTCTCATCGTGATTCTCGCTGGCTATGAACAGGAAATGAGCTACTTTCTGTCTGTAAATCCGGGTCTCTCATCGCGGTTCCCCGTTCACATCTCCTTTCCGGATTTCACGGAACGGGAACTGCTTCTGATCGCTTCGCGGCTTCTTGAGGAGAGGCAGTACAGACTGTCGTCCGACGCGCTGTCCGCCCTGCGACAGAGATTGCGCCACGAACGATCGCGACATGATTTTGGGAATGGGCGAACGGTTCGCAATGTCATTGAACGCGCCATGCGCAGGCAGGCGCTCCGGGTTATACGGTGTGCGCAACCGACGCGGCAAGACGTCATGACGCTGTTTGCCGCCGATTTTTGGGAGGGGGATGATCATGCGTCAATGTCTGGTGATTGGCAGTCCCAACGTTGGTAAGACACTCCTGTGCCTGCGACTGGCGCAGGCGTGCGGGCTCAAATGGGCGTTCATCATGCACGAGCTGCCGGATGGCGCCGTGCAGGAACGGGTGCTCACGATTCGCGACGCGATGGTCACCCTGGTGAGCCCAAGACGCTATACAACGGTGGGCATTCAGACCGTGGGCGTCGGAATGAGCGCGGCCATTGGCCGGCGTTTGGTGCTGCACGACAGCACAGGGCTTTCTGAGGAATCCCACGATGATGCGCTGATTCGCAGAGGCATGGCCCGGACGCTCACGCTGATGGTGCAGACCGAGCAGATCGTCCACGTCGTGGACGCGGCGGCGCTCGACAAAGGCGTGTTGTCCCCCATTGACACTCTGATTCTGGAAGTCTCCAGGGAGCGCAACGTTCCCTATACGCTTGTGTTCAACAAGATGGACGCGCCCGGCGCTGCGCGTCAGACCGAACTCTACCGCAAGCGCGACAGACGGACGCGGCCTCTGATGATGTCCGCGCTCCGCGGACAGGGCGTCGACGACATGCAACGGGTGTTAAGCAGGACCAATGTGGTAAACTGAATATAGGATGAATTGGCAAGCCGGAAGCAATTGGGTCTGGCGGCAAGGGGGAAGCGACTCTGTCGATGTATGATGTCAAAGGGCGCGCAGAACCGGAACGCGCGTTTCTGATGCATGTGTTCGATGCGATGCAGAGTATGGACGAACGGGAACACGCGCGCGCGGAACTTGTCAGTCTCGTCGCGGCGGCTGGCGCGGTTGTTGTGGGATCTTTGAGCCAGGTGGTTGAAGAACGTCGTCCGGGAACGCTCATCGGGAAAGGCAAGCTGGACGAATTGGCGCAGGCCGCGCAGACTGAGGCGACCGACGTGATCGTGTTTGGCGTGGAACTGTCCGGCGGCCAACTGCGCAATGTCGAGGAGGCTTGCGCTTTGCGCGTGATCGATCGCACACAATTGATCCTCGACATCTTCGCGACGAGAGCGCGCAGCTTTGAGGGCAAGGCCCAGGTGCGTCTCGCCCAACTCTCCTATATGCTGCCGCGGCTGATCGGCCATGGTGCAGAGATGTCCCGTCTTGGCGGGGGCATAGGCACCCGCGGACCCGGCGAGACAAAGCTTGAGATCGACCGCAGAACCATTCGCAAGGAGATCGCCGATTTGCGCGCCCTGGTGTCGGCGGAAGGGGAACGTCGGCGGGAACTGCGAAGCCGTCGGGAGCGCCAGGGCGTCTATTCAGTGGGCATCGTCGGCTATACCAACGCCGGGAAGACTACGCTGCTCTCGCATCTGGCGGGACGATTCGGAGAAAAGAGACTGGATCCGGGGCAGGACAGGTTATTTGATACGCTTGATCTGACCGTCAGGCGCGCGACGTTTGCTGGTCGCACGTTCGTGTTCACCGATACGGTGGGCTTTATTCGCGATCTGCCGCACCATTTGGTCGACGCGTTTCGCGCAACGCTGCAGGAGGCGGTTGACGCCGACATGCTGGTGCACGTTGTCGATTCGTCGTCGCCCTTTATTGTCGAGGAAATGGAGACCGTTTACGGCGTTTTGCAAGAGACGCATGCCTCGCACCTGCCGGTTGTGACGTTTTTCAACAAATCCGATCAGGCGGCCAACGCGCCATTGCCGACGGATTCACGGGCGGCGGCGACCGTGATCGGTTCTGCGATGTCCGCGCGGAGTGTGGAAGAGTTGCTTGAACGTATCGACCTGGCGCTCGGACGGCGGGTGGCTCTGCATCTTATGATTCCGCACGGGCGGTCAGACGTGCTCGCGCAGGCATATCGCGTGGGACGGGTGGACAGCGTGCGCGAGTCGGACGCGTGCATGCTGATGGATGTGCGGGTCGATCAGCGAGAAGCGTGGCAGTTTGCGCCATTTTCCGCGCTGAGCGATGAATCTTTGCTGGAGCGGACATTCTATGATCGGTGAACTCGATTTTGCCTGGATGGAAGAGGTGGAGCGATCGGTCCGACCCGCTCTGGAGGAGATTGACCGACTGATCGATCGCAATCAGTTGAAAGTGCTCTCCGCGTTCGCAGGCGCAAAAGTCGGCGATGCGCACCTGTTTGGTTCAACGGGCTACGGGTTGGGAGATCGCGGCCGCGAGCAGCTCGACGCGGTGTTTGCGGCGGCGTTCGGCGCGCAGGCGGGTCTTGTGCGGCCAAGTCTGGCTTCTGGAACGCATGCGCTGGCCGCCGCGTATTTTGGCCTGTTGCGTCCGGGGGATACCCTGCTGTACGCGACCGGCGCTCCTTACGACACGCTTGAGACGGTGATCGGGTTGCGCGGCGCGGGCATGGGATCGTTGCGAGAGTTTGGCATCGAGTACCGCTGTGTGGAGCTTGCCTCAGACGGCGGTGTGGACGTTGACGCCGTGCTTGCCGCGCTTGATGGAAGGGTGAGGGTGGTGGCCTTTCAGCGATCCGCTGGCTATCGCTGGAGGCGGGCGCTGCGCATTGCGGAACTGGGACGGGCGATCGCGGCCGTCAAGGCGGCGCGTCCCGATGTATGGACTGTGGTGGACAACTGCTACGGTGAATTTATAGACACGGCAGAGCCGAGCGCCGTGGGCGCCGATCTGACAGTGGGGTCCCTGATCAAGAATCCGGGGGGCGGCCTTGCGCCAACGGGCGGCTATATGGTGGGCGCCGCAGACGCGGTGGAGCGCGCGTCCTACCGCGTAACAGCTCCTGGCGTCGGCGCCGAAATGGGCTCCCACGAACAGTATAGACTCTACTTTCAGGGACTGTTCATGGCTCCGCATACGGTTGGACAGGCCCTAAAAGGTAATGTGTTTGCGGCTGCGGCGTTCACGCGCGCGGGGATCGACTGCGCTCCCGGACCTGACGAGGAGCGCGCAGACAGCGTGTTGCGAATTCGGCTTGGCACGGCGGAACGCCTTGTCGCTTTCTGCCAGGCGATTCAGCAGGCGTCGCCGATCGATGCGCATGTGGCGCCTGAACCGGGGCAGATGCCGGGTTACGGAGACCCTGTGGTGATGGCGGCGGGGGCGTTCGTGCAGGGTTCCACCAGCGAACTGTCGGCGGATGGGCCGCTCCGCGACCCGTATATCGCGTATCTGCAGGGAGGACTCACGTATTCGCATGTGAAAATTGCTGTCACCCGCGCACTCAAACGCTTGGGGCTCCTTCCGTGAACCTTGAGGGCGTCGCAGCTCAAGGACGGCGAACCGTATAACATGTAGCTGACAATAGGTGTTACTTTTTTGTTGACGCTACATGTAAGGTGTGATACGATCTGGTTCGCGGTGATTGTGGACACATGCCTCAAAGGATGGAACCGCTCGGCCGTGGACCGCCGGATCGCCGATGCGCCGTCCTGGGGCGTCTTGCGGAAACGGCGCATGCTGTCGCGCGATGCGCATGCGGTCCCGTCGCTCGCTGATACCCCGTTGACGAAGGTCAACGCAGAATGGGGGGGCTGTCATGGACGATGCCACTCGACGGAAACTTGCCCTGTTTCCGATTGGGATCGTACAACGCCTGACGGATTTGTCCGCCAGGCAGATTCGGTATTATGAACAGCATGCACTGATTCATCCGGAGCGTACGCACGGAAATCAGCGTCTGTATTCGTTCAACGATGTGGAACGGTTGCTCGAAATCAAAGACTTGATCGACAAAGGATTAAATATCGCGGGAATCAAGGCGATGATCGGCAGACCGCAGGAGGACGGCGAATATACACCTGCGCTTCAGGCTGCGGCCGAAGAGGTGCGGGCTGAGCTGTCGGAGGCCGATCTTCATGAGTTGTTATTGCAGGAACTGGCGGGTCGCGCGGGGCAGAGAGGCAGTCCGGCGTCCATGATTCAGGGAGAGTTGTCGCGGTTCTTTCCGGGTAATCGCTAGAGAGTCGTTGGGTTGCTGAGCTATCGTGTGACTCCGTATCTGACGTTGTCGAGTTGCCCAGCGACTGAGGTGCTGGGTTGCCGAGTCGCTCCGTGGCTGAGTCGCCATTCACAGTCGGCTGCTCGTTTTCTTCTGTTCGGCCTGAGACCAGGCGGTCCTGAAAGGGGAAGCATACCATGCGCAAAGAATACTCGCGCGAACAGATTGTCAGTATGGCCAAAGCAGAGGATGTCCGGTACCTGCGCCTGCAGTTTACGGATTTGCTCGGCATAATCAAGAACGTGGAAGTGCCGATCAGCCAACTCGAAGATGCGATGAACAACCGGATTATGTTTGATGGTTCGTCCATCGAGGGATTTGTACGCATCGAAGAATCGGACATGTATCTGTACCCGGATCTATCGACGTGGCTTATTTTCCCATGGCACGGTGATCAGGGCCAGGTGGCGCGACTGATTTGCGATATCTATATGCCCGATGGAACTCCGTTTGCGGGCGATCCCAGAGGGATTCTCAAGAGGGCTTTGAAGATGGCTTCGGATATGGGCTTTTCAGCCATGAATGTCGGTCCCGAACCGGAATTCTTTCTGTTCAAGATCGACGAGCACGGCAATGCAACCACTGAAATGAACGACCAGGGCGGTTATTTTGATCTCGCCCCGGTGGATCTCGGCGAAAATTGCCGGCGTGAAATCGTGCTTGTGCTTGAGACGATGGGATTTGAGATCGAAGCGTCGCACCACGAAGTGGCGCCCGGCCAGCATGAGATTGACTTCAAATACACGGACGCTCTGCAAGCTGCGGATAATATCATGACGTTTAAACTTGTCGTGAAAACGGTCGCACGCCAGTTTGGACTTCACGCCACGTTTATGCCGAAGCCGATTCATGGAATCAACGGGTCTGGCATGCATTGCCATCAGTCGTTGTTCATTGGCGGGACAAACGCATTCTACAATGAGCACGACGATCTGGGACTGAGCGAGACCGGGAGACACTATCTCGCCGGCATCCTTCGCCACGCGCGCGGTTTTACCGCGATCACTAACCCGATCATCAATTCGTACAAGCGTTTGGTTCCGGGTTACGAGGCGCCGTGTTACATTGCGTGGTCCGGCAAAAATCGCAGTCCCCTGGTGAGGATCCCCGCCTCACGCGGGATGGGCACGCGACTCGAAGTCAGAAACCCCGATCCAGCGACAAATCCCTACCTGGCGCTCGCGGCTATGTTGCGCGCCGGCCTGGACGGCATTGAACGAAAACTCGCACTGCCCACGCCCGTCAATCGAAACATCTATATCATGAACGAGATGGAGCGCGTGCGGGCCGGCATTCACAGTCTGCCCTCGAGTCTCAAGGAGGCGCTGGACGAACTGGCCAACGACGAAGTCATGCGCGACGCGCTTGGGGAGCACGCCTACTCCCATTTTTATGAAGCCAAGATGATCGAATGGGATATGTTCCGCACGGCTGTGCATCCTTGGGAGCGTGAGCAATACCTCTCCATGTACTAGAAGAGGTTGTTCAAAAAGGGGTCAGAACTCCCCGGCGCATTGCGTCGTCAGCGCCAAGGGGAGCGGTGATAATCCAAATTAGGGAAGGCGCGAAAAGGTGATCGGGTTATGGCATGTCGCGCCATAACCCGATCACCTTGCCCAGTATGGCGACGCGCGGAAATATCATGGGTTGCATCGTCCTGTTTTCCGGCTGCAGCCGGACATGGTTCTTCTCCTTAAAAAAGCGCTTCACGGTTGCTTCGTCGTCTTCGGTCATGGCCACCACGATGTCGCCATTGTCCGCCGTGGCCTGACGTCTCACATATACGATGTCGCCGTCATGGATACCGACGTCGATCATGCTGTCTCCCATCACCCGCAAGGCGAAGACATCGCGACTGTCGCGGCCATGAGGCAGGGCTGGCAGGTACTCTTCAATGTCTTCGACCGCCGTGATGGGACTGCCGGCGGTAACCTTGCCCAGCAGGGGAATAGCGCCATGGATCGGCTGCGCGTGAAACGAGTCGTCGATAATCTCAATCGCGCGCGGTTTTGTTGGGTCGCGTCGAATCAGTCCACGCTGCTCCAGTTTCGACAGATGACCGTGCACCGTGGATGTACTGGTCAATCCGACGGCGTCGCCGATCTCCCGTACAGACGGCGGATAGCCTCGCGAGCTCACCGCCTGTTTAATATAAGAGAGAATCGCTTCCTGCTTGGCTTTGGCACTGGCTCGGACCATACACGCAGTCTCCTCTCCATCCAAGTCTTGCTAGACAGAGTATAGCACGTCATGGTCAACGAATGCAAACACATGTTCGAAAGGGGCGAGGTCAATGACGTTCGGCGTTCTGTTTCCCGCGTATCTGGCGATCGTCAACGCAGTTGCGCTGCTCATGATGTTCAGCGACAAACGGCGGGCCAGACGGCGGCGCAAGCGTCGCGTGCGCGAACGCACACTGCTGGCGCTCACAGTCGGCGGAGGCGCCCTCGGCGCCTGGATTGGGATGGCGGCTTTTCATCACAAGACGAAGCACATGTCCTTTCGGATGCTTGCGCCAGTGTGCACCGCCGTGTGGACGATATTTATATTGTGGCTGATGTACAGGGGCATTAGGCTATAGAAGATCTCCGCACAAGGTGGGCGGCCAGCGCAAGCAGAACGAAGCCGATGCCCGTGAGGCTGGATCCTGCCCATCCCCATGTCGCATATGCGACGCCGCCAATGGCAGACCCGCATGCTCCCCCGATGAAATAGGCAACCATATACACGCTGTTCAGACGGCTGCGCGCCTCGGGAACGAGGGAATAGATACGGGCCTGATTGGAGATTTGACTGGCCTGAACGCCAAAGTCAAGGGCCGCAATGCCGAAGATCAGCAACACCATGACACCGCCCCCAAGCAGCAGATCGACATACGAGGCGAGCGTAGTCAAAATGCCCACTCCGACCATAAAATATGGCCCCCGGCGATCCGCAATCCTCCCCGTAAAAGGCGCGCCAAGCGCTCCCGCAATACCGACCAGGCCAAATAGCCCAACCGTGGCGCTCCCGAAATGATACGGTTTGTCGGAAAGGCGAAAGGCGAGCACAGTCCACAACACGCTGAAGGCGCCAAACAGGGATCCTCCGATGACACTCGATTGTCTCAGCAGCGGTTGTTCCCGCAACAGCCTCCACAGTGACGCAAGCAAAGCTCCGTAGCTCATCGTCCGCTGCGCGGACAGTTTGGGCAACCGCCGCCACATGATCAATCCGAGGAGCACCATCACCAGCGCAGCGATGTCATACATGACGCGCCAACCAAATGCTTCGCCCACAGTTCCGCTGATCAGGCGACCGGCGAGTACGCCGAGCAGCAGTCCGCTCATCACGGTTCCGACGGCCTGACCGCGTCTTGCCGCTGGAGCGAGATCGGCCGCCAGCGGCAAGATGACTTGCGGCACGATGGTGATGACTCCCACGACAAAACTCCATGCGCCGAGTTGAAATGGAGATTGTGAGAGCGCGATCGCCGCAAGCCCGAGGGCGCAGAGCATGGATAACGCGACAATGAGACCCCGTCTTGGCAACGCGTCGCCGAGTGGCGTCAAGAGAAGCAACCCCAGCGCGTAGCCAGTCTGTGTGAACGTTGGAATGAGGCCCATCTGCGCAGCCGATTCGTGAAATGTGCGGCCCATGAGCACCAGCAGGGGTTGGCAATAGTACAGGTTTGCCACAGCGACCGCCGCGCCAACGGCGAGCAGCAATGTGAGCCCGCGTGTCAGGCGTTGGGTCGGCGCCGCCGCTGCGTCCGTTGCTGAAGGTACGTCCATGGGTGCGCCATCCTCGTTTCTGTGTCGAAAATAATGATAGTCCCTGCCGGTCGGAGTCATATATTGCGCAGATCGG
>JAJYTO010000280.1 GCA_021793015.1 Bacillota bacterium | reverse complement strand
CGCAAAATAGAATCGATGATTCATGCCGTTGAGGCGCCGCAGAAAACCTATTGCATAAATATAAACGAATGTGTATAGTAATGAAATAGTTTCAACGGGCGTTCCTGACCTGCAGAGGGTCGCCGGGGCGTCATTGTGAGGATACGCAGGAAAGGGGATTGCCCGTGAATGCGCAGGAGAGCGCGGCAGCAGGATTGACTGCGGTGCCCGGCATGGCTTGCGCCGGCGGTTCCATCGGCATCAAGCGCAATGGACAGCCAGACGCGGCGTTGTTTGTGAGCGATCGGCCGATGGCCATGGCGGGTGTGTTCACGACAAACCGGTTTCGGAGCGCCTGCGTTGAGAGCGCGCTGGATCGATTGCACAGCGGCGCACAGATCAGAGCGGTGCTGATCACCAGTGGAAACGCGAACGCAGGAACGGGCGTGGCCGGGCGGGCGGACACAGAGTCGCTGGCGGCGAGTCTCGGCGAATTGCTGGGGTGTCGCGCGGACGGGGTTGTCGTCCTGCACACAGGCGTGATTGGAGTGCCCCTGCGCGCCGAACGCTATATTGACAAACTACCCGGCTTGTTGGAATCAGCGGATACGAGTTTTGCAGCGGGGTTGTCGGCGGCCAAAGCCATGATGACGACCGATACATTTGCGAAGACTTCATACGCTTCGTTTGAGGCGGACGGGGTCCTCTACCACATTGGTGGAGCGGCCAAGGGCGCGGGCATGATTCATCCCCGTCTGGCAACGATGCTCAGTGTGCTCGCAACCGACGCGGCCATTCATCCCGCGACCTTGCAGGCGGCTTTGCAGCGGGCCGTCAAGACATCATTCAATGCGATCTCGGTCGATGGGGATACGAGTCCCAATGACAGTGTCATTCTACTGGCGCGCACTGCGCAATCTTCCGCTGAAGATGGACGGGCAGGGCCCGTGATCACCGAGGGGACGCAGGCTTGCGAGAATTTTTGCGCGGCGCTTGCCACTGCTTGCGAGACGCTTGCAAAGATGATCGTAAGAGACGGAGAAGGCGCGACCAAGTTCATTGAGATTCGGGTGGAGGGCGCCGCCGGCGAGGATGACGCAAACCGGGTGGCGTCTGTGGTGGCCACTTCGCCGCTTGTGAAAACCGCGTTCTTTGGCGAGGATTTTAATCCTGGGAGAATCATCTCGGCGATTGGCCGCGCCGGGGCAGAGTTTGACTGGAAACAGTTGCGGGTGGCAATCGGCGGCGAAGTCGTCTTCCACAAAGAAACATTTCTTTCAGTGCCGGAGGAAACAGCGCGCGAATTGATGGCAAAGTCTGAAATCATCGTCGAAATTGCGCTCGGAGCAGGCTCATCCGCCTTACGGTTCTTCACATGCGATCTGACGCATGATTATGTCCGGATCAATAGCGAATATACGACTTGATCCATGATTTCCACTGGCGGGAGTGTGAACAGGGTGATTCGGTCCGCAAAATTGGGCGATGTTGACGCGATTGTCGCACTCTTGCAGACATATGCGGAACAGGGATTGTTGCTCCCGCGATCCAAGCAGTCTGTGTGCGAAGGACTGCTGTCTTTTGTGGTTGTCGAGGAGGCCGGCTGGGTGGCGGGTACGGCAGCGCTCCACATTCTCGGACCTGATCTCGCGGAGATCCGGTCGCTGGCGGTGGCCGAAAACGCGCAGGGAAACGGCTATGGCCGCTTGCTCGTTGACACTCTGCTCGATCAGGCGCAGCGTCTGGAGGTGCCCAAGGTGCTTGCGCTCACGTATCAGGAAACTTTCTTTGCGCGTTGCGGGTTCCGCGTTGTTGACATGCGGGGGCTGCACCAAAAGATCTGGAAAGACTGCATTCATTGCAAAAAATACTCGGCTTGCGACGAGATCGCCATGATCTATGAGACGACAGCGTTCTCGGCGACCGGCGACCTGCAGGTTGGGTGAAAGTGGGAGTTCCGGACAGGACAGGGTGAGACGAATCTGCCGCGCGGCGGGCGGTGAAGTTTTGCCGTCGCCGCAGGCGAGGGAGGTAATTGTCGGGATCGCGGGACCCGCACAGGGATCCGGTGGCGGCGCTTCGCCGTCGCTGCGGGCAGGCGCGGTTATTGCCAAGACCGCGGGATCCGCACAAAGAGTCGGCGGCGAGCATTTCGCCGTCGCTGCAGGCAGGCGCGGTTATTGCAGGAGTTCCTTTAACATGCGGTCTGTTTCCGTGATTCGCTTCGTCCATGAATTGTCCCTCGCGATTTTCTCGCGCACGGCCGGCGGAGTCTTGAGGGAGCCGTCCACGACGCCGTCCACAGAGGCCGCGAGTTCTTCGCCGGTGCGCGCAAAATGAAGCGCCTCCGCCATCGGCAGCAGTTCGCGCATGGGCGTGGCGATGACTTCGAGACCCGCGGCGAGGTATTCATAGACCTTCACCGGATTCACGCTCTCCGTCAGTTCATTGAGTCGAAAAGGGGACAATCCGACATCGAATGACTGCACGATCCACGGCAGATCGGCGTACGGCTTCGGACCAGTGATCCGAACGTTCGGCAGTTGCGCCAGCCTTCCCACATCCGTGAGCACAGGTCCCACCAAGACAAGCGTGTATTGCGGCCGCAACTCGGCCAGTTCCGCGAGCATGTCCGTGTCGATCCAATCGGCGATGCCGCCCACGAATCCCACGACCACATCTGCGTCCAGCGATTTCTTGAACGCCTGGCCGCGTTCGCGTTTGTCGGCGGTCACGGAAAAGTGGTCGACATGGACGCCATTTGGCATGAGATAGGGATGTCCCGCAAAGGCGCGCAGGCGTTCCGCGAGTTTTTCCGAAGTGGCGAACACGATGTCGGATTCTTTGGTGATGCGCCGTTCCAGGTCGGTGACGTAGTCTTTGGAGATGAGTCCGGTAAACGCCGCGTGGTCGTCCACGCAGTCATACAGGATGCGACAGTCTCCGGACAAGAGCGGCAACAGATCGGCCGCGCTGGGCAGCAGTGTGTACAGGACGTAGGATACTGCGTCCTCGCGTTCCAGTTCCGCGTTGATCGCGCGGGCCAGCCGATTCTGATTCCAGATGTTCGATGCGGCCCACATGGAGCCGAACGGCGCAACGACGGGGGGATTCAGCACGCGGATGCCGGGTTCCGCTTCCGCGCTGCGCCACTGCGTGTCCCATTTTCGGAGAAGCGACCTGTTCTTTAGGGGAGAGAGCCAGGTGATGGGCGCATTCACATAGAGGATTCGCCATCCGGCGGCCGCCAATCCGCGCAGCATATGCTGGGGTCGATGGTTGATCCCCTCCCAGTCGGTGGAACCCACACACACGATGAATTGATTCACGGCATAAAAGGCTCCTTTGCAAACGTTTCGTCAATGAGGTTTCAGTCATCGCAAGTTAAGCAAATCGACCGGCGAGTTGTCAATCGCCGCCCGTTCCTCTATCGGCAACTTCGTACACTCTTCGTACACTCTTCGCACACTCTTCGCAAGCGCAGCAGTCAGGAATAACTGCGTACCCATCTCCCTGCCGTTTCGAGTGCAGGAAAACACGCGCATCAGAAAACACGAACATTAATTATTGACACAAATAAATCGTTCGTCTTTTGGTTGACCAACCTGTCATCTCTTGTTAGACTGGAGACGCATAAAAGTCGCTGACAAGAGCATAACACGGACTGACCATGATCGACGCCGTCCGGAAGCGAGGGAACGCGTTTTGATAGAACGGTATTCATTACCCGAGATGGCGGCCGTCTGGACGCTGGACAACCGCTATCAGACATGGCTGGAAGTTGAAATCGCCGCCTGTGAGGCATGGGCGGAACTTG
>JAJYTO010000279.1 GCA_021793015.1 Bacillota bacterium | reverse complement strand
CATTGACGATCACTGGCTGCTAAAAGAACTCAGGCCGTTTCTCCACGAACGTCAGCGCAATCTCGTGTGGATCCCGTTTTGGTCTACGTACACCGTCCATCAGTTGGACGACTACTCCAGTTATTACTTTGATCTTGCGTTCCTGCAGTTTAACTACCTCTTTTATAAAGAGTCGAAAGGTATTTCTGACATGGCCCTGGCCGCTAAACAACGTGGCGCCGGCGTCGAAATGGAGTATTTTCGAGATCTGGAGGAACCGATTGCGGTATCGGGGGAGAAGCATCGCCGTTTCTACGAATATCTTGACGGCGGCGCTCGCTTTGGCTATATGACCGAATCCGCCATGGCCTGGTTTCAGGGCGGCAAAGCTTTTTCCGAAGCGCGCCGTGACAGTGATCCACGGGAACGCAAGATTTATGACGACGTATACGACTTCATTCGGAGCGTTTACAAGCCGCGTCAGTCTCTCACATGACTCTTTCCGCGCACCGGAGGAGCTTCACGGAAGACTCGTGTTGGAACGAGGTCAAGTGAGTTCGCGTTCGCCCAGCGCGACAAAAAACGCATGACTGACGCGAGAGGAGTGACGATCTTGCATACTGTGCTTGAGGCATTGCGCGGAGGATTGATCGTTTCGTGCCAGGCGCTTCCGGGCGAGCCGATGCACGGATCGGGATACATGGCTGCGATGGCTGTGGCGGCTGAGCGGGGCGGCGCCGCAGGACTGCGGGTTAACGGCGGCGATGACATCCGCGCGGTCCGCGCGGCAACGCGATTGCCGATCATCGGCATTGAGAAGAAGGATTATCCAGAGTGTGCGGTGTACATTACGCCAACGATGACCGAAGTAGACAACGTCATCCACGCGGGAGCGGACATCGTGGCTATCGATGCGACGAAATCTCTCCGCCCTGACGGCGGCTCGTTCGCGGATATGGTCAGACGCATCCGGAATCGGCACGACGTACTCATCATGGGCGATGTGTCCACGGTGGAAGAGGGTCTTGAAGCGGCTCGCACGGGGGCGGATCTGGTGTCGACAACCATGGCGGGCTATACGTCTTACAGCGCTTGGCTGGAAGCGCCCGACTTTCACTTGCTTGAGCGCCTGGTGCGCGAGGCGGGCGTCCCCGCTATTGCGGAAGGTCGCATCTGGACGCCAGAAGAGTGTCGTGAAGCGTTTTTGCTCGGCGCATTTGCGGTGGTTGTCGGCACCGCCATCACGCGCCCACAAGAGATTACTCGCCGCTTTGCAGAGGTTACGCCGCGATACGAGAGTATGCATCGGCTTGACAAAGAGTCGGCCAAGCTGGAGAGTGCCAACCATGGGGGCACGATCCCGTGGGAGTGAGCTTGTTGTCCGGGGCATCGCTGCTATGTGCGTGCGAAGTTCCAACCATGGGGGTACGATCCCATGGGAGTGAACGGTATAGACAGGCGGACAAATTGGGGGATCCATCCGCGAAGGAGCGAGGGGTCTGTATGCAGGCGCTCGGCATCGACATCGGTGGAACAAAGATTCGCGCAGGAGTCATAAGCGGGGAGGGCAGACTCGTTTGTACGGCCCAAGCGCCCACTCGGGCATCGGAGGGACCGGATGCTGTACTCGAGCAGGTACGCCTGGTCGGGCAACGAGTCCTGGCTCAGTGTTCACGTTCTGTCTGCGCAGTGGGAGTGGCCAGCGCGGGTCGGATTGATTCGAATACAGGAACAGTCCTTTTTAGCACGGACGCGTTCAAGGAGTGGACGGGAACGCCGATCAAAGCGGAACTTGCCGGGACTTTCAGACTTCCGGTCGCGGTCGTCAACGACGTGAACGCGGCCGCGATCGGCGAACAGTGGCTGGGGGCGGCGCAAGGCATTCGGCGGGCGGTGGTAATCGCTTTGGGAACTGGAGTCGGCGGAGCTTTGATCGAAGGCGGTCGCGTAGTGTCTGGCGCCCATTTTGCGGCGGGTGAAATCGGACACATGGCGTATCGGGCCGGGGATAGGCTCTGCGGGTGCGGCCATCGCGGCTGTTTTGAACCATATGCGGCGTCGGCGGCGCTTGCCGCCGACTATTCACGGTCGGTCGGCCGCAACTGCGGAGGCGAGGAGGTCCTGGCAGCGTATCGTGCGGGCGAACCTGCGGCCAGAGCGGCGGTCGAAGAATGGTTGCGCGCGCTCGCGACTCTGTTATATTCAGTTCAGAACGGGTTTGACCCCGAGCGCGTTATCCTCGCAGGAGGAATCGTGGACAGCGCTGCGGATTATTGGGCGCTCCTTATGGAATTGCTGGATGCGCAATCGGTCCGGGTAGACATTCAGCGGGCGCTGCTCGGGAGCGCTGCGTCACTCTATGGCGCTGCGCGCCTCGCGCTCAACCTCTGTGGCGCAGAGCGTCTGCCCGACGGGCCGTGATAGGGAAATGACGGCTGATGTTCGGAACTATTTATTTTGAAAGAGAAGCGGGTGTTGGATTGAAAACTGTGCGGGTCTTGGATACAAATCCGATGTTGATGGTGCGGTCAGTGTTGCCGAGTATGACCAAGGCTGAACATAAGGTTGCGGAACTCGTCTTGGAGGATCCGGAATTCGTCATGTTTGCGTCGATTACAGACGTTGCGGAACGGGCGCGCGTGGGTGAGACAACGGTCATTCGCGTGTGCAGAAAACTGGGATTTCGCGGTTATCAGGAGTTTAAACTGGCAATCGCGCAACATCTGGCGAGTGCGACGAAGAGCGCCCACGACGAGGATATCGAGGCGTCAGATTCGCTCGACACGGCGCTCCGCAAGATTGCGTCATACAACATTCAGACGCTTGAGGACACGGCAAAGCTTCTGAATACGGAGGCGGTGCGCCAGGTTTCTGAACGCGTGATTCGCGCCGAGCACGTGTACGTGTTCGGGGTCGGGTCGTCGGGCATCACGGCTCAAGACTTGCGTTATCGGTTGATGCGCATCGGCACGACGGCCGTGAGCGCTTCCGACGCGCACATCATCGCCATGTTCTGCGCGCTCGCGACAAAGCGGGACGTGGTGATCGGCATTTCCTCGTCCGGGAGTACGAAAGACTTGATTGATGCTCTATCGATCGCTCAAGCCAATGAGGCGTTTATCGCCTGTGTGACCAATCACGCCAGGTCGCCGATCACTCATTTGGCCAATGTGGCTCTGCTGACTGCAGCTAGGGAGACGCCGCTGCAAGGCGGGGCGCTGGGTTCGAAGATCGCGCAGATTCACGTGCTTGACGCGCTGACGTCGGCCATAGCGCTTGGCAATCGGGATGGAGCGATGCGCGCAGTGGAAAAGACGGCGGAAGCGGTTGTCGATAAATTGCTGTGAGCCTCCGGAGCGATGAAGCGCAGGACTTTACGGCGCTCTGTGCGCGAGAATACCTCGTGGAATGCCGCTCAGGTCGAGGTCTCCAAGCGAAAGTGGGAAATCACGTCAAATCCATGACCGGAAAGGGGCCCAAGAAAGTATTGATGGTTGGTCACTCCAACACTGTATGGGACGTAGGACGTCTGCCCCTCCGTATCGAGGGAAGCCTTGCTTATGGACCTGGCATATTCGACTTGAAGGCGGGTTTGATCCAGTTTGAAGACAGCGCATTGAGGAACACCTGCACATAATTCATTCGAAATCGGTAGTAATAGCCATCGAAATAACCGGTGGATTGACTCGTCCGTCGACAGATAAAGTCGAGAAAAAGAGAATCCCTTCGGTCTTATTCCCGCTGACATGCGTGTGTGCAGCAGTCTGTTCCCTGGCTCAATTGGCGTGCAATTGGGGGCGGCTGAGTCTGAGGGGTATTTACTGTCTTATAAATCTCTTATGGAATAAGATCGGA
>JAJYTO010000278.1 GCA_021793015.1 Bacillota bacterium | reverse complement strand
CGTTCCCGCCAGTTCACCGGATCGATGCGAAAATAATGACACTCCGCGCCAAACAGAAACACCGGTTCGCCGCCCTCATAAAATGCGCCGTCTCGTATGGTAAGCAGAGGGATTCCCACCTTTATCATTGATTGAGCCGCCTTGCCGTCGAAAGCCCCTGAATCAGTGCCTCAATCCTGAGGACGCCCGAATCACTACCTGCGTCTCCAACAGCACCGGCGTGATCGATTTTTCCCCGGCCAGGGCGCGAAACAGAATCTGCGTGGCGACGGTCCCCAACTCATACATGGGCTGATGCACCGTCGTCAGTGCGGGCGTCGTGTACTGAGTCAGGCGGATGTCATCGAAGCCAACCAGTGCGACATCGTCCGGCACGCGGACTGAGCGCTCCGAAAACGCTCTCAATATACCGATGGCCATCTCATCGTTGGCCGCAAAAATGGCCTCCGGCAATCGGCCTTGCGACAACAGGGTTACTGCTGCGGCGTAACCGCTTTGTTCCGTAAAATCACCATGAATCATCAACCGGTTTTGCAGATCCACCCCAAAGTGTTTCATGGCTCGGGCGAATCCTCGGAAACGCAGTTGGCCATCGACTGAAACGCTCGGACCGCCGATGAACGCGATCTGTCTGTGACCCATCTCCAGCAAGTGCATGGTGACATTAAACGCCCCGCCCTCGTGGTCCGATGTCACGCGATACACATAAGCCCCTTCAATATCTCGGTCAAGCAGCACCAAGGGCAATGTCGGGCCGGCAACCCGCCGAATGAAATCCTCCTTGATGTAGGGATCCAGTATGATCGCCCCATCGACCCTGTTTTCGACCAGCAGCCGTTCCAGAGCGACACCCTTTCCGCCTACGGAACATGCGACAATTGGACTGTATCCATGGGATAACGCCACATCCTGTACACCTGACACCAGTTCCGAATAAAAAGGACCGCCCAGATCGTGCAGAAAAACCGCCATGGTTTGCGTCTGCTGCATCTTCAAATCGCGCGCGATGCCGTTCGGCCTGTATCCAAGGCTCTGAACCGCCTCCAAAATCCGCTGTCGCGTCGATTCCTTGACTCGCGGATCCCGCTTCAAAGCGATTGAAACCGTGGACACGGAGACGCCAGCCCGTTCCGCAACATCCTTGATTGTTGCCATAGACTAACCCCAATCAATCTATAATCGAAACGTTTCGATAGAATTATGATAATCGTCGATATGCACTCTGTCAACACTCTTTTACAACTCTTTTACACGAATTTTTTAAGACCCGCTCTTTCGCGGTCTGCCCTCTTTTCCGCGTCCTCGCAACAGGAACGCCTGCGCCCCTTTGTCTCTCCAACACCCGAAATCTCCAGGGTCCTGTCGACTTTCCGACAACTGGCGCATATTCATTGACTTACCCATTACCGCAAGCGTATTGTCATGCTTAGAGGCCTATCCATCGCAGCCGCCCACCCGACAGACTTTCATCGGCAACAAGGCGGCCATGCATGAGTTTTGCGAAGCAAAATCTCACTGACGCACCGTCAGCAGGATGAAAGAGATGCCGGCAGTGTTCTTCAGGAATGCAAGGCCTGCTCAGGGACCACCGTATTTTCAGGATAGACATTCATGCTGCTGCGCAGCACCAACAACCGGGAAGAAAATTCGCCTGCGGCGATTTTTCGGGATAGGCCATCCCAGAATTACAGAAGAGGAGGACGTCGCGATGTTCTTTCGCTGCCGTCGCTGTGGATTTCTCATGAAAATGCTGATGATCATGCTGGGGATCAAATGGTTCACAAGCCGCGATTCCGGTTCTGAGGACCGGGCCGCATATCGGGCCCGCGCCCGCGCATTTCGACAGAAACTTCGCGAAGCCGCCGCTGTTTGGGATGATGAGTCACTCGATCACCCTCAGGGAGACAACACGACTGTCGACGAGTGACGGCCCGGGAGCGCGCAAGGGAGCAAAAACCGCGCACCAAAATCGAAACCACTCACAAGCTCAGGACTACCCACATTTCACGCGCCGACGGCGCACTGGTTAGGAGATCGCGTGTTCAGGCAAATTTGGCGTTCCAGTCGAGTTTTTCTGTTGGCACTGTCTTTTATCGGATACTACTGGCAAATGCGGTTCATCCACAGATTCAGAAGCGGCAGACGCCAGGAACTGGAGGCGCGGGTCTACGCGCGCGCTGGCGCGCGCGTCCGTCGGTCCGCGCTTCGCCTGCAGGGTCTCATCGTGAAAGTCGGTCAATTTCTCAGCGCCCGTGCGGACGTCCTTCCGCTCTCTTTCACGCGTGAATTGACCCAACTTCAGGATTCCGTTCCGGGAGCGCCCTACCAAAAGATTCGCGCCGGGATCGAGCGGGAGTTCGGTGCGGATCTGGACGCCCTTTTCACGTCATTCGCGCAGGAGGCGACCGCCGCCGCGTCCCTCGGCCAAGTACACCGCGCCACGCTGTCGGACGGCAGGGATGTGGCCGTGAAGGTACTCCGCCCGGGCATCGAACGCCTTGCCGCCGCCGATTTGTCCGCGTTGCAAAAAATCACATGGGTGTTGCAACATTTCACGAAGTTCGGCAGGCGCCTGCAACTGGTGGAGATCTATCGTGAATTCTCCCGCAGCGTGACCAATGAACTCGATTATCGAGTTGAGTCCGACTTTCTGCGGCGATTTCGCAAGCAGTTTGAAGAGGATCACGACATCGTGGTTCCGGCCGTGGTCGATCAGCTTGTCACACGGTCGGTTCTCGTCATGGAGTATATTGAAGGGGCAAAAGTGACAGACTCGCGCCAACTGAGCGCGTGGCATATCCAGACGCCCGTGATTGTGGAACGCCTTCTAGACTCCTATTTGCGGCAACTGCTTGAGTTCGGACTGGTTCATGTGGATCCGCATCCAGGCAATCTGCTGGTTCTCCCTGACGGCCGGCTCTGCTTTCTCGACTTTGGCATGATGGCGGAGGTGCCTTCGTCTGACGTCCAAACCTTCGCGAAACTCGTTCAGGCCGCCATTGCGCGCAATCTGGACGGCATCGTCGAGGCCGTGGACAAGCTCGGTTTTCTGCAACCGCATGCCAATCGCGTCATTTTGAAGCGGGCGATCGGCATGATGCTTGATCGCTTGAACGGTTTTCAGTTGGCCAAAGGTCCGGAACTCGATCAGTTTATCGAGGACTTCCAGGCCTTCCTGCTCGATGAACCGTTGGTTCTGCAGGCCAAGTACCTGTTTATCGGTCGCGCCATCGGCATGCTTTCGGGATTGCTGACCACCCTTCAACCGACGATCGACTGGTGGACGCTGCTCAAAGAGCGCGCCCTTCCCCTGCTCAACGCCAGCGCCGGTCGCCGAGGAGACCAGAGCAACTGGCGCACTTCGGCGCGCACGTTGGCGCAGCGGCTGTTTGGCGATGCCGGCGCGGTCGCCTTTGATGTGATTCTCGATCAGGCGCAGGAAACCGGTCTCGCTGTGCTGCGCATCCCGTCCGAACTGGATCGTGTCCTGCAGAAGGTGGAACGCAATGAATTGACCATCCAACTGGAATTGCAGGCGGCCCTGGTCCGCATCGACCGCCAGCAACGATTGCTGACGCGGCTGTTATGGATTGTGCTGTTCGGCGTCACGGCGGCCTTTGGCCTATGGCTGCAAACGCACCGCTGGCTCATGGAGACGGACGCGGCCTTCGCGCTGTCCGGACTGTTTCTTCTCGCAGCCCTGCTGTCGGGCCCGGGCCGGTCACGCAGGCGCAGGCAATGATCATTGATGCACACCCTGCTGTATCCGCGGCTACGCCTCAGACTCCACTGGCCACCGCCGCTCATGGATCGCGGCCTTGTCGATAATCGCGTAAACCACTATTC
>JAJYTO010000036.1 GCA_021793015.1 Bacillota bacterium | reverse complement strand
AGCGTCCTGTTTTGGCGCCGCCGTGCTGGCCCTGCATGCTCTCGGATATTTGGAGCGCCTGGCGGACGCAGGCAGACTCGTCCGTATCGCAGGCGTTCAGTCCCCGCACGCGGGAAATACGGAGACGTATCGCTCGTACTATCCATTGTTTCGCCGTTTATATGATCAAACAAAGGATTCCTATAGGGAACTCGGCATCCTTATGGCAAGATCGAATTCGAACGTCGGGAGGCAGAACGGATGAATGTGGGTTTGATTGGGTTGGGGAAAATGGGTGTGGGTCTCGGCCGCAACATGATTGCGCATGGGCATGGGGTCGCGGCGTATGATCATGACCCCGCGGTTCGCGAGGCGGCGCGGGAATATCTGAGCGTCGTCGATACCCTGCCAGACACGAAACAACCAGGTGGCGCGATGATCTACTGGTTGATGGTTCCGGCGGGCAAACCGGTGGACGACGTCATAGAAGGACTGCGGGATGTGCTCGCGCCGGGAGATCTCGTGATCGACGGCGGGAACTCGAATTACAAAGATACGCTGCGTCGTCATCAAGGATTGCATGAGCGGGGGATTCATTTTATCGATGTGGGGGTCAGCGGCGGCACTGACGGGGCCTTGCGCGGATGTTGCGTGATGGCTGGCGGGGAGGAGACCGACATCGCAAAGGTGGAGGAACTGCTCCGCGACATCGCAGTGCCCGATGGCTATCTGCACGCCGGTCCGGTGGGCTCCGGGCATTTTTTGAAAATGGTTCACAATGGCATCGAATACGGCATGATGCAATCGATCGCGGAAGGATTCGATCTCCTGGAGAAGGGGCCCTTTTCCTATGATTATGCACAGGTGGCCAGCGTCTGGAGTCACGGGTCAGTCATCCGCGGATGGTTGATGGAGCTTTTGATCGCTGTGTTTCGCAACGACGCCCAGTTGGATGACATTCAGGGAATCATGCATTCTTCGGGCGAGGGCAAGTGGAGCGTCGAAACCGCCCTCGAATTCCAGGTGGCCGCACCGGTCATCACCATGAGCTTGTTGGCGAGATATCGTTCCGTGGACGCCGACCCATTTGCCGGGAAGATCGTCGCCGCGCTGCGCAATCAGTTTGGCGGGCACGCCGTCGTTCGAAAGACGGACGATCACTAAAGAATCGGCATCGCATAAGCGGGTCGCTGTGACTGGTGGACAGCGGGATTATGTATACTGGTGCCGCATTAAAATTCCAATGGGATTGATATGGTTGTTTCGCGACGATGCCTGAGCGGTTATCAAGTTGAGACGGGCGCCAAGCACAGGACTGGCAGACGGAAACTGAAGCTGCGCGCGCGGGCGCTGGGACTGGCGCTCGCGGCGTGATCGCGGGGGCGGGAAACCGCCCCTCCTTGGTGCGTGAAGAGTATGGCTGCAACCAAAACGACGCATGGCGACTCTAACTAAGCGAAAGAAATCGGCACGGGGTGAAGCGAAGGAGGCGCCGCATGGGGGAGGATATTTCCCGCCTGCTTGAAGGGGCTCCCGAAGCATGGGGCGACTTTGTACAGTGTCACGGTGAGAGTCTCTTGCGAATGGCTGTGTTGCTCGTCGGCGACAGAGACACGGCGCAGGACGCCCTGCAGGAGGGGCTGCTTGCGGCCTACCGGGCGCGTCAGAGGTTCCGGGGCGAGGCGCGGTTCCACACGTGGGTCACTGCGATTGTGATCAACGAGTGCCGAAAGGTCAACAGGCTTTCCGCGCAGCGCGAGCGCGCGGAAAGGATATCCGCCTCCATGCCAGAACCGGCGCGTCGTGAAGACACATCTGCATCCGCTGAGTTTGGTTCTCTGTACAATGCGATAGCTTCCTTGGGGGAACAGGAGCGTGAAATTGTGACCCTATACTATTTCAATGACTGGAAGGTCTCTGCGATCGCGACTTTTCTCGGTCTCAAGGAAGGCACCGTGAAGAGTCATCTGGCGCGGGCTCGCAATCGGCTGCGCAGCATCCTTCGGCGTATCGGGGAAGGAGACGATGAATGATGAGCGGCGACGACACGGAACGCGCGGAAGCTGCGAAAGCTCCGGAACACGCAGGGCATACGAAATTCACGGAACTCACGGACAATGCGGAATCGGAAGCCGCGGAACACATCGAAGCTCCGGAACACGCAGGACATGCGCAACTCATGGACGATGCGGAAACGGACCGGCTCATCGGCAACCGTCTTAAAGAGGAACTGGCCGGACTGCACGTCCACGGAGAGTGGGTGTCTGCGGTGATGAGACAGATGGCCGACGATGTCGATCGAGTCAGCGGCGCCGACGGACCATCCGCCCCGGCTTCGCAAGCGATCTTGTGGCTGCGGCGCTGCCAGAAAATACTCAATGCAGAACTGGAAATACCGTTGCCGACCATTATGACGGCGGGCGCCGCCGTGGCCGCTACGGCCCTCATCGTCGCGACTTCGTGGCAGATAACCGCCCCCCAACCCTCTGTTCACATGTGGCGCGTCAGCGAGTCGCATCACGGCGCGGCGGTGATCGTTCAGGAGGTGGTCATCAAGCTATGAGGCGTACGATCCGCATCAAGATCAAATGGCTGCTGGCCGCTTGTCTGTCGCTAATTACGGTTGTGGCCGCGCTTTTCGCCGGTTCGCAAAATGGGGTGTGGTATTTCGGAACTCAGACACAACAGTTGCGAGCCGCAGTGTCATTGGCGCTGAGTTCCGGCGCCATTGGCGACGCGGCCGCCAAGTCCCTGTTGCAGATGGTCAGTGACAGTCTGGAGCCTGCGAATCCCTTTGGCTCCCCTTACACAGTCATCGTGTCTGGGCGGCAAACCGCCGCCGTCTGGCCCACCCAAATCGGGTCGCTGAGTTTGACTCCGGTCCAGTTGCGCAGAATCCTGTCCGCACTGGCGACATCCGGTTCTGTTTCGTCCGTGATGCGCTTGCAGGCGCTCGACAACCTGGCCCTGCTTGATGTGCAGGGAGGTCGCCTGAATGAGGCGCTTCAGCATTTACACTCTGTGATCAGACATCCGTTTGCGGCCCCTGCCGTCGGTGCGCCATGGATGACCACGGCCAGTGTGAAGGCGCAGGCGTATGCTGAAATCGGCAATATTGATCTGATCACCAATCAGTTCACCCACGCCCAGGCAGCCTTTGCGCACGCCGATCATCTGGATGGAGCGGGTTTGTCCGCCTATGAGGGCGCGGAACTCGCGCGGCGGATAGAGATTCGCAGTCATCATCCGCGGCAGGGGGTGGCGATCAGGCTGTCGGCGAACGGTCTACCCGTGGCCGGCATTGGGGGCTGGCTGTGGCCGGCTGCGATTGCGGCCCATGAGCTGTCGACGGCGCCCATGACGACCTATATCGGCATGAGCAACGCAAAAGGCGTGCTGCAGATCCAGGGTGTGCCCGCCGGTCATTATGTGTTGACCCTGCAGATTCCCTACCCACAAAATGCGGTCATGATCCCCCTGCGCACGGCGGCGACCGGCACGGTCACAGTTCATTCGCATGGACTGACCACGATCGAAGTTGGGTTTGCCCGGAAGATTCAGCGTCTGTCCGGCAGGGTGGAGGGCCAGGCGGTCCACTTGGCGTGGCGGCCGTATCCGGGGGCGGCCTATTATCAACTCTCCTACGGTCCGACAGAGCGCGGCGGGACCGGAGTAACAGTTCCGTTCCATGCGCGCTTCGATGGCCCGCACGCTGTGGTGTCCCTTCAGCAATTGGACGCCGATTGGGCCGGGGCGGCATTTGCGCAACACGGTCCGCTCCCGTCAACGCTGCTCGGACCATTGGCTGACGGCAGGCTGCATTGGAACGTGCAGGCGTACGATGCGCGAGGGCGCATGATCTCGTCGTCAAGCGCCAGTCTTGGACCCGTGACGCAGATGTACGGCCCGGATCTCAGCATTGCGCTGCCTGCGGGCATTGCGCCGCAGGCGCTGGTGGATCTGGTGGACCACAGGCGCTATGGCGCTGCGAAGACGTTTTTGTGGCAGGCGTTGCATCCGCAATTTGCGGCTTGGCGTCATGGGAGTCCACGCCAGAAACAAAGGATCGGAGCCGGGGCCACGTTGTATTTGCTGAGGGATTTGATTCGGCTGCAACTGCTGACGGGAACGGACGCTCGGTCTGGCGGCGGGTCCCGTGGTGGATCAGACGTCGGAACAAGTGCCGGGGCAAGTGGCGGGGCAGTTGGCGGGACAAGTGCTGGAACCGTCGGTGTGAGCCCGCGCGTGGGCAGTGTACGAACCCCGATACCTGGAGCGGGAGAGTTATTGCGATGGCTGGATGACATCTCGCCTTACCAAGAGAGCGGCCTGGCCGTGCTTGCGCAGCACGCGCGCCTGCATGGCGCCCGGAGTCAGTCATGAGCAGCGACAGTCGTGTCAACTCGCCAAAAAATGCAACCGAACACTGTTTGACTGGTCTGGTGCTGCACTGTATAATCGGCACCAGAATGGCTGTGCCTATGAAGTATATGGCACATTCCCATGCCGAAGTGGTGGAATGGCATACACGACAGACTTAAAATCTGTTGCCCGTAAGGGCTTGCGGGTTCGAGTCCCGCCTTCGGCACCATGACAAATCACCATGGGCGGCTCTCCGGGAGCCGTTTTTTTGTACCTGCCAGCGCATTTGACGTCCCATAGGCGCCATGGTAGTTATTCTGATCAGTAGTGGGCTGAAGGGGTGACAACGCGGCTCCAGGCTCTGCCACCGTTTTTCGTGCACCACAAGGCGTCCTGATGTCCGAGCGCGAACCCGATGAGGCGCGTAACGAAGTCGACCTGCGCGCTGCCGGGCAGCGCGTTTGTCACGATCGTCCAAGTTCGTCCTTCGTTGCTGGTTACATAGAGTTGCTTGCCTGACACGGCCCAGATGTCTCTTGCGTCGAGGATGTCTACTGCGGCAGGGCCATGATGCGTGATCGGCCGGGTCAATGTCCAGGTTGTTCCGCCGTTCGTTGTGCGGTAGAGGTATAGTCCCTGGCCATTGTAAAAGGTGACCGGCAACACGCCGTTTGACCGTGTGAAAAACACGGGATTGCCGGGAACCTGATTGCCGCCAAGATACTTCACAAATGGTTTTGGAATGGCTGCTATGGAGTGATTGGTCCAAGACGCGCCGCCATTTGTCGTGCCGTATAGCCAGATGTCGTTGCCCCATGTGTCGGCCGTCATCCAGCCGACGGCGTTCGTCTGAAACGCGATCCCGGACTTGAGCGCCCCTTGCGGCAGGCCATGAGAGGCAGATGTGGTGGTGGGCGCGGGTACAATCAGGCGCCAGTGCGCTCCGCCGTCTGTGGTTCTGTACACGGAGACGGGCTCAAACGGTCCGGCGGCGCCCCCTGGCGCGACCATGGCCCAGCCGTCATGGGAGTTCACAAAAGACAACTGGACCAACGACTGCGGGGCAAAAGGTGCCACAGATCTGTTCCGTATGTCGCCGCCCGCCTGTATGCGATACAGAAAACTCGTCTGACCACGAGCAGATCCAGACCCGCGCGGCAAATCCACATACCCGCCCGCACTGTTCATAAGCAAAGTTTGGCCCTGTATCATGGTCGCGTTGCCCGCCAACACCTGCACGAAACGCTTGCCTCCATCAATGGTCCGGTATACGCCCCTGTCGGAGAGAGCCCAGCCAACGGTTGGACTCGTCATGTCAATCGTCGACACGCGACCCATCGTCGCGATCGACAGAGGCAGGGAGCGCGGGCGAACGGGCGCGCTCCCTGCCTGCATGCCCGTCGTGGCACCCATTTGCGTCGTTCCAAACACAGCTCCCGTCACGAGAGCCACCGCCACTGCAGCCGTCAATACGGCGTGTCTTACGGTCATTAGAATGCCCTCCCAGCGAATTCACACTCGGCGAATCACAGTTGTCTCATGCACTGCAGACGATTCAGAGAGGGCTGTGGTTACAATCGGCGGCAGGGGCAAGGGCAGGGTCCATCCGAGACTCTTGTGTTTATGGATGGCGGCAAGTCGCATAAAGGCAGGATCATTCCCACGCACATGCGCCGAATCAGAATCATTGTGCGCTCTCTTTGTTTCTTCGGACAGACTCCGTGGCGTCTGTATCCCGTAAATAAAGGTCTTCGGGAAATTCTTGCGCAAGGACAACCTGTATCCGCCGCATGGCAGCCTTCAGTTCGTCTGTGTAGGCATGGGTCACGATACGGCCTTCGTGCAACACGGATAGATGAAATCATTGAAGGATTTCCCCCATGTGTGGCACAAATATTGCTACGATTTTAAGGTGGGAAGAATGCTCACGCCACGAGCGTCAGCGGCGAGCAATCATTTGGAGGCGCGCCCGCGAAACCCATGGCCGCCGTGTGGCAGAGGGCGCAAGGATGCTGGGAGACACAAAGGATGCCGGGAGACAAGGGGGGGGGGACGGTGCGGGGTGCGGCGGCCGCCGATCGCTGGCAGACGCGGTGGCTTTGATTGTGATTATCAAGGGAGGGACCGGTTGGTTGAGCGGCCGCAGGACCGTGGCAGATTGCTTGCGCCACTCATCCGGAGCGTGGATGATAGGGGGAAGGATCTGGCTGTCATCGGATCGGCAGCGGAAGGAACGGTGCCGGGACTCACGCGGGCGTAGCTTTCCCTGCACGCAAAGGAGGTTGTTTGGGTGAGTATTCTGATTGACGGGGAATGGATTGAGACTGGAGACCGGTTGCCAGTTACCAATAAGTTTACAGGTGAAGTGGTCGATCATGTGTCGGTTGCCCAGCGCGTGCACATCACGCAGGCTGTGACGGCCGCGAAACGAGCCATGAAGGAACAGCCTTTGAGCACGGAGGAACGTTTTCGGATTTTGTCTGCCGCTTCGCGTCTGATTGCTGAGCAACAGGATGAACTGGCCATGCTGATCGCCCGTGAGGCGGGAAAGCCGCTTTCCGAAGCCAGGGTGGAAGTGGGTAGGGCGGCGCGCACGTTTTTGATTTCGGCCGAAGAGGCGAAGCGCATTCACGGTGAGATTGTGCCTCTCTCGTCCGATCAACCATTGGCGAAACTGGCATTCACTCTACGCGTTCCCGTCGGTGTCGTGTGCGCGATCTCCCCGTATAACTTTCCCATCAACCTGGTGGCTCACAAGATTGCGCCAGCGCTTGCAGCGGGTAACGCTTTTGTGCTGAAACCCGCATCGTACACACCACTGACGGCCATCGCGCTGCTAAAGATTCTGCAGGAAGCGGGAATGCCAAGCGGCTATGGGCATCTGGTGATTGGCGGCGGGGCAACGGTGGGGGAATGGCTGCTGCAGGAGCCGGGTTTCGCGTTCTACACATTTACGGGCAGCCCAGTCGTGGGCAAGCATATCAAAGAGGCCGTCGGCTTGCGCAGGGCCACTCTCGAACTCGGTTCCAACAGCGCAACGGTGGTGCACGAAGACGCTGACATCAGGCGCGCGGCGGACCGCTGCGCCAGAACCGCATTCAATAACGCGGGCCAGGTCTGCATCTCTGTGCAGCGAGTCTTTGTGCAGGAGTCGGTCTTCGACTCGTTTGTTGAAGAATTGGTCCGCGTGACCCGTTCGCTGAAGGTGGGAGACCCGACCGATCCCGGCACGCAGGTCGGCCCGATGATCAGTGAAGCCGAAGCGGTCCGGGCGCAGGAGTGGATCGAGGAGGCTGTGGCTCAAGGTGCGAAAGTGCTCACTGGCGGTGAACGGCGGGGCGCCGTGCTGTCGCCCACGATTCTCACCGGAGTTCCTTTTGGGTGCAGGGTGTGCTCGGAAGAAGCGTTTGCGCCTGTGATCATGGTCAATCCGTACAGTTCAATTGACGAGGCGATCGTCTTTGTCAACAGTTCCCGGTTTGGCTTGCAGGGAGGGCTTTTCACCCGTTCGCTCGACATCATGTTGAAGTGCGCCAGGGAGATTGAGGTTGGCGGTCTGATGGTGAATGAAACATCCGCTTTTCGCAGTGACGAGATGCCGTACGGCGGCGTGAAGGACAGCGGGATTGGTCGCGAAGGGCCTCGCTGTACGATAGAAGAGATGACCGAAAGCAAACTGATCGTCATTCACGAGTAGACTTCAGCGAGAGGGGTTGAAACAATGGTCGGCTGGTTGGAAGGATTGCGCCGCGCAGAAGACGGAACGGCGCTCATGTACATTGCCGGAGAGTGGACGAAGGCTTCCGACAACGGCAGTAGAGCGGTTCACAATCCCGCGACAGGCGAGGTGATCGCGGTGGTCGCCGAGGCCACGCTGGCAGACGGCGAGCGTGCGATCAGGGCGGCGCGCGCGGCGTTTGACGAGGGGCCGTGGAGGTCTTCGTCAGCGCATGAACGGGCGCTGCTTTTACTGCGCCTGGCGGACAAAATCGACGAACACGCCGCGGAATTGGCGGCGGTGGACACCATGAACAACGGGAAACCGCTGCGGGAGTCTGAGTTCGACGTGACCGATGCGGCGAACTGTTTTCGGTACTATGCGGGGCTGGCGACAAAACCGCACGGCCAGGCGTTTGACGTGCCCGCTCCCTCGCAGACATTCGTCGTGCGCGAACCGGTGGGGGTGTGCGGACAGATTATTCCTTGGAACTACCCGTTGCTGATGGCCGTCTGGAAAATGGCTCCGGCACTGGCGGCGGGCAATGTGTGCATTCTGAAGCCATCCGAAGTGACTCCGCTCAGTGCGCTCATCCTGGCTTCGTTGATGGAAGAGGTGGGATTTCCGCCTGGCGTCGTGAATGTGCTGACGGGCGCGGGTCCGGTTGTCGGTCACCTGCTGGCGGAGAGCCATTTGGTGGACAAAATTGCGTTCACGGGAGGTACGGTCACCGGACGGTCGATCATGCAGGCGGCAATCGGAAACTTGAAGAAGATTTCACTGGAGCTCGGTGGAAAATCGCCCAACATCGTGTTCGCCGACGCCGACTTTGAAACGGCGGTCGATTATGCGCTGTACGCTATCTATGTCAATGCTGGGCAAGTGTGTTCGGCTGGTTCGCGTCTGCTCATCGAACGCTCGCTGCATGACCGCTTTATGGAACGGTTGGTGGAGCGCGCGACCAGGATTCAGGTGGGCGACGGTTTTGATCCGAACACAGAGATGGGGCCGCTCATCACTCCCGCGCATATGGAGAAAGTCGAGCGTTATATAGCGACAGGGCTCGCAGAGGGCGCCCGCTTGCTGTGCGGGGGCAAGCGGCCTGAGGGTGCTCTGGGGCAACGCGGGAACTATCTGCTGCCAACCATCTTTACCGATACGACTTCTGACATGCGCATTGTGCAGGAGGAGATCTTCGGACCCGTCCTCGTCGTGCAGACGTTTTCCGATGAAGACGAGGCGATCCGCTTGGCCAATGACACCATATATGGACTGGCTGCCGCCGTGTTCACGAGCGATGTGGCCAAGGCTCATCGCGTGGTCAAACAGGTGCGGGCAGGGATTACCTGGATCAATACGTATCATCCGACCTACAATGAAGCGCCGTGGGGTGGATATAAACAGTCAGGCATCGGGCGCGAACTGGGGACATTCGGGTTTGAAGAGTATACGGAAGTCAAGCAGATTAACGTCAATCTCGCCGTCGAGCAGACCGGTTGGTATCGCCATTAAGGCTGTGTCGGAAGCGGGCGGCATCACTCCGCAGGAGTTATTTGAGGCGCAATTGCATAGCACTATTCATTTCTGTGCGTCCCTATGCACGATTGCATAGTGCCTGGCGTGCGGATGAAAGCTGCAAACAAATTCGTGAAAAGGAAGGATACAATGGGTTCCACCAAAGAGGAAGTCCTCAAGGAAGCGGGTCGAATTTTGCATTTGATTCACGCGACTGAACTGACCGCTGATGAGCGGGAGCAGATCGTCAAGGACTCCCTGGAAAATTTTCCGCTTTACGTAACCAAGGCAATCCTGGAAGCCAGAAAGTCAAGCTCCAACGACTATTCAGTCGCCGAGTGGGAAGATGAAGGCGCGATCTTTCGCGATACACGCGGTCATGAGTATATCGATTGTCTCGGCGGATTCGGCGTCTACCTGCTTGGCCATCGGCATCCGAAGGTCGTCCGTGCGGTGCGCAGTCAGTTGGAACGCTATGCGCTGCACAGTCAGGAACTGATCGATCCCTTGCGCGGGTACCTCTCCAAACTGGTGGCCATGATCACGCCCGGCGATCTCCGCCATTCGTATCTGGTCAATGGCGGTGCGGAGGCCAATGAGATGGCGCTCAAGCTGGCCAGGCTGGCCACCGGCAAGAAGTGCTTTGTCTCGACGATCAACGGATTTCACGGCAAGTCGCTGGGCGCCCTGTCGGCGTCCGGGAAAGCGCTGTTTCGCGAACCGTATCTACCGCTTGTACCCGGTTTCTATCACGTTCCATTTGGCGATGCGCAAGCTGTGGAGGCGATGATTCAGTCGATCGTCAAGACCGGAGATACGGTTGCGGGGGTGATTGTGGAACCTGTTCAGGGCGAGGGAGGCGTCAATATTCCGCCTGCAAACTATCTGCCCGATCTGCGCCGCATCTGTGATCAGTACGAGTGCGTTTTGATCGTCGACGAAGTGCAGACGGGAATGGGCCGAACGGGCGCTTTGTTTGGCGTCAACCATTGGGATGTGGTACCCGACATCATGACGCTGGGCAAGGCGTTTGGCGGTGGCGTGGCGCCAATCGCAGCCATGGTTGCAAGGCCGCATCTATGGGGCAAGATGGAGGAAAACCCCTTCATCCTCGGATCGTCCACGTTTGGCGGAAATCCGCTCGTGTGCGCGGGAGCCATCGCAGGCATCAATACGACTTTGGAAGAAGATATACCGGGGCAGGCGCGCGATAAGGGCGAGTACATTCTGGAACATCTGCGGAATTTGCAGGCCAAGTATCCCACCGTGCTCAAAGCGGTGCGCGGATTGGGGCTTCTTATCGGCATGGAATTTGTCAGCAACGCGATGGGATACTCAGTCGCAAAGCGCCTGTTTTCAAGGCGTGTGCTGGTCGGCGGCACACTCAATAATGCGACGGTCATTCGAATTGAACCGCCCGCAATCATTTCCTATGAACAGATAGACACCGTACTGTCTGCGCTGGAAGCGTCTCTGGCAGAGGAAGCGCGGGCAAACTAGCGCAGGGGCGGACTAACGAGGTAGACAGTCGTGCGGTCGCGACGCATGGGTTGCGGCGCGACAGGCAGCCATAAAACGGAGGGCGGCGTGTCGCGAAGCGCGAATGACCGCCTGCCCGGGCTGCAAGCACATGCCGCTCTATTGCGGTGCGGTTATAGGGGGATTTATACTACATAGATATTACGGGAGTGCTCGAAGGGTAAGGGCCAAACCTTATACCATGAACACTTATTTTGATTTTCGATCATTTTTCCGATTCTGGGTATGTATACAGGCGAACCATAACAAACAGCCATACGTTAGAGCAAACTTTACAAAGAAGGTGACAGATTAAGTCGCGAGACATGTACGTGACGGAGTCTAGACATACCAGATGACGTTGACGAGGGGAAATTGAATCATGAAGGTAACGGTGACGGGTGGAACTGGTTTTATCGGCTCACATCTTGTTGAAAAACTGTTGGCTTTGGGACACGAGGTTCTGACCGTTGACGTGTCGCGAGGAATGGGCTCTCTTGAGGCAGTCATGGACCACCCTAAGCACACGTTCATTCAGGGTAGTATTTTGGACCGAGAATTGATTTCACATTGTATTCAACAGTCAGATATCGTCTATCATCTTGCGGCTGTTCTCGGGGTGAAAACTTGTATTGAAGATCCTCTAAAGATGATAGAGGTGAATTTTGATGGTACTATCCTCCTTCTGAGGGAGGCATATAGGCATGGCGTGAAAGTGGTGTTTGCTTCTACATCTGAGGTATATGGCAAGAATCCTTCAGTTCCATTCACTGAAGAGTCGGATCGAGTTCTCGGGTCGACTCAGGTAAACCGTTGGAGTTATGCAACCGCTAAGGGCCTTGACGAACATCTGTGTTTTGCTTACATGGAAAAAGGTCTTCCAGTCACCATTCTTCGCTACTTCAATGCTTATGGACCGCGTCAATCAGCGGGCGCAGGGATGGTGATTCCACGTTTTATCCAAGCGGCGCTCCGCAACGAACCACTTTATATCCATGGCGGCGGGAGTCAGCGACGTTGTTTTACCTATGTTGGCGACATAGTGACTGGAACAGTGCTTGCTGCCAAACCTGAAGCAAGCGGAGGAGTATTCAATATCGGCAGTCACTATGAAATCACGATTCGCGATTTGGCGGAAAAGGTTCGTGAATTGGTGGGTTCAAGCTCTCCTCTGATTGAAACATCATACGAGATGGCTTACGGAAAGGGATATGAGGACATGTTGCGACGAATTCCCGATCTGACAAAGTCGATGAAGATTTTAGGTTACCAACCTTCAGTTGATTTGGAATACGGCTTGAAGAAGACCATAGCCTGGTTCCTGGCAGCGGAACAGGAAGCGAGGAAATGAAGGTAATGTCCGAAGGTCTCTGATGATTAAGAAAAAAGCCGCTCGACTCACGGCGCCGAGCGGCTGCAGAGTATTGTCTGAACCGGTGGGTCAAGACTGTTTGAACGCCGTCCAGATGTTGTTGAATTCGTTGTTCGCGGCGGCCGAGATGCCGGTCAAAACCTGTCCTTGATCGACGACCCACTTGGGCGGATTAAGCCATGGGTTGGTCAGGAGGCTTTTCTGGATGTAGGGATTCGCAGCGATGTTCGGGTCCGTGTACGCCTGACTATTTTCCAGTTCCGCGCTGATTTTTGGCTGCAACAAGAAGTTGATGAAGAGTTCTGCCGTGTATTTGTGTGGAGCGCCGGCGGGAATGATCATGTTGTCCACCCACTTGTTCACGCCTGTCTTTGGATACACGGGAACGATCCAGGGGTCCTGCATGTAGGCTTGGGCGCCCTCTCCGCTCCAGACAATTCCGGCGATCGCTTCGCCGTTCAGCAGTTCGACGTGAGGCTGGTTGCTGTCAAACACGCGAATCTGCGACCGGAATCTGTTCAGTGTGGTCTTGGCTTTGGCGAGCGCCGCCGGACTCGTGTCGTTGATGTTGTACCCGTTCATCATGAGTGCGATGCCGATAATCGTGCGCGGCGAATCAACCACCACAAGATTGTTTCGAAACTGCGGTTTGAGCAAGTCGCTGTAGGATGTTACCTTGGTATGCACTTTTTTGGTATTGACGGCGATGGGCACAGTGCCCCAAAGGTACGGCACGGAATAGTTGCCGCTCGGATCAAAGGCCAGATGGCGCAACGCCGGATTGATGTTGTTGATGTTTGGTACATATCGGTAATTGATGCGGTCCAGCAGATGCAGATGAGTCATCGTCTGTACCATGTAGTCACTCGCCACAGCCACGTCAAAGTGATCGCCTGCCTGCATTTTGGCCAATAGTTCCGCATTGGACGAATAAGTCGTATACGTAATGCGTGTATGATACTTTTTTTCAAACTGACGCAGGATAATATGCGGCAGGTATGCGCCGAAATTGCCGACATTGAGTACGGATGAGATGACGGGCTTGCTTGGAGTTGGGGCTGCGGACGTTGTTCCGCAGCCTGCCAGAGTTACAGTCAGGGCGCTGATCGTGACACTTGTCGCGGCTATTTTGCGCCACCGTTTCATTTGATTTCCCCCTTTTTCGCGCCGTTGTTGCGGCGTAAGCTCCTTTGACATGCGTTGCTTCGTTACACTCTGCCGGAACCGGTTGTCGATGGCGTGTGTCTAGTGTTCTGTTTTTCCCAATCACCTCCTCGCCAGTTTGCCGACCCGCTGTATGCGTTCGCCGAGCAGAGCGAAGATCAGCGTGACGGCGAGAATGATAGCGGCAAGCGCATTGACGACGGGGCTGACGCCATGGCGCATCAGCCCGTAGATATAGACGGGAAGAGGATCGTTTCCCATGCCATCCACGAAGAAGCTGGTTGTAAAGTCGTCAAACGACTGTGAAAACGACAGCAATGCGCCCACGATGATGCCGGGAAGAATGATGGGGATGGTTACCTTCCACAGCGTCTGCCACTCGGTGGCGCCCAAATCCCTGGCCGCTTCCTCAAGCGAACTGTCAAACCCGGACATGGCAGCCCGTACGACCAGAACGACGAACGGAATGGTGAACGTCGTGTGGCCGACCATCATGGCGACGACGCCAAGAGGAAACGAAACCTGGTTGAAAAAAAGCAGAAGCGACACCGCCAGAACCACTTCGGGGATGACGATGGGTATGTACAAAAAATATACGAACACCTTTTTCCCGGGGAATCTGTAGCGGTGCAGCGCGATGCCGCCCATCGTCCCGAGAACTGTGGAAATGACCGTCTGCCCAAGCGTCACGACTATGCTGATCTCGGCTGCGTTCAGCATGTTCGGATGGTCGGGCAGCGTGCCGTACCAACTCGTTGTGAATCCCATCCAGGTTGCGTTTAGCCTGGAATTGTTGAACGAAAACAGAATGAGAATAATGATGGGGATGTACAGGAAGGCATACACCGACGCGAGCGTCACGATGCGCGATGTGGATGCCAAGCGTCGTCGGTCTGACCGCGTCGGACGGCCCTGCAACTCTGCGGTGCTCATTTATGACTCCCCCAGGAACGCGTTTTTCATAAACCGGAACATGAGCGCGATCAGGACCAAGGTGATCGCAATGACGCCGACGGAAGCCGATGCGCCGAATGGCCAGTTGTCGCTGCTGAGAAACTGGTTGCCGATGAAATTACCCACCATTTCCATTTTGCCGCCGCCCATCAGGAGCGGAATGAAGAAGGTGGCGAGAGTGGGGATGAACACGAGCATGCTGCCCACGGCGATACCGGACGTCGTGAGCGGTAAAGTTATCTTCCAGAACGCCTGCGCCGGACTTGCGCCCAGATCCTGCGCGGCTTCGAGAAACTCGGGACTTTCCAGATGAGACTGCAGCGAAGCGTACAGGGGTAAAATCATATAAGGGAGCATGGCGTAAAATTGGCCCAAATACACGGCGAACGGTGTGTAAAGCAGGTTAAGAGGCTGTGAAATCACATGAAGCTGGAGTAACAGTGTGTTCAGCAGCCCGCTGGTGTTAATGAGAAACATCAGGGCAAATGTCCGGATCAGTTGGCTTGTCCAGAAGGGGATGATCACCAGGAACAAGAGGAACATGCGCCGTCGCGGCGACGCCGTCACGACGGCGTAGGCGAACGGATAGGCGACCGCGAGACACAGAACGGTGACGACAAATGAAAATTCGACAGATGTCCAGATCACGTTGAGGAATACCGGGCTGAACATCTGAATGTAGTTGTCCAAAGTAAATCGATAGGCGATGCCGCCGTATACGCCCTGCGACATGAAACTGATAAACAGCATGAGCAATTGCGGAAAGGCGAAGAAAACGATCATCCATCCGGCAACGGGAATGAGGAGCATCCACATCATCCAGCGTGAACGAAGCCGCTTCAGACGCTCTGCGAGTGAGCGGCGCTGCGGGTTCACGACGGAAACGTCACCATATGATCGCAGTTCCATGTGAGCGCAACCTCCTCCCCGATCCGCCTGCCCTGCGCGGCGACGGCTGTTTCCAGACACTGCACAATCGTTTCCGGTCCGATGCGCACAAAGGTCTTGACCATGGCTCCCACGAATACCCGTTCCGTCAGCGTTCCGGTCACGATGGGCTGGTGCGGTTCCTGCGCCTGTGAACCCCCGATCACGCGCAGAGCCTCTGGCCGCACACTGAGCGTCACTCGCTCGCCAGGGACGATGTCGTGGTTCCTTTTCCGGACACTCAGTGAGAACGACTCCGTGGACAGTCGCCAATGATCGGCGTCGGCGTCGCTGACGATTGCCTCAATGAGATTCGTCTCGCCGATGAATCCGGCGACAAAGGGGGTCGAAGGTTGTGAATAGATCTCTTCCGGAGGAGCGAATTGGGCCAAATGTCCTGCGTGGATGACGGCCACCCGGTCGGACATCGCCATGGCCTCTTCCTGATCGTGTGTGA
The DNA here is from genome assembly GCA_021793015.1 of Bacillota bacterium. GTDB lineage: Bacteria > Bacillota > Bacilli > Alicyclobacillales > SLC66 > JAKADD01. The sequence goes on along the minus strand of JAJYTO010000036.1, from coordinate 7,273 downwards.
CGTAGATAAAGGTAATGCCGACATCGCGGTGAATCCGTTTCAGTTCCAACTGCATTTCCCGGCGCAGCTTCATGTCGAGGGCGCCAAGTGGTTCATCGAGCAGCAGCACCTTTGGTTCGTTGACGATCGCGCGGGCGATGGCCACGCGCTGCTGCTGTCCGCCGCTGAGTTTGCGGACTTTCGCCTGTATGTGGGCTTCCATGCGCACCATGGCGAGGGCGGCTTTCACCCGTTTTTCGATGTCGCTGCGCGGATATTTTTTTAACCGGAGGCCGAAGGCGATGTTGTCGAATACGTTCAGATGAGGGAAGAGCGCGTACTGCTGAAACACGGTATTGACAGGGCGGCGATGGGCGGGCACATCGTTCATCTCCACTCCGGAGATCGCGATGCGCCCTGCCGTAGGCTGCTCGAATCCCGCAATCATGCGCAGTATCGTCGTCTTGCCCGAGCCGCTCGGTCCGAGCAAGGTGACAAACTCGCCTGCTCTGATGGACATATTGACGCCATTCACCACCGTGACGCTCTCAAATGTTTTGGATATGCTTTGCAACTCGATAATCGGATCAAGCATACAGTAAGCCGTCTCCCCCTTGGCGCCGTCCGCTGTGTTCGTGTTTTTGGTTCAGGCATGCCGCGTGCTTTCATATCGGCTGCGGCGGTCTTGCGCGTCGGCCGATATACTATGTGGTCAAGCAATAATCATGCCACAGTGTACATTCGCCGTCATCGCGGCGAATGTACATACCGCGTGGTGTGCTGCGACCCGCGTTATGATCAGTTGCCATTTTCGATATAGTGTGATAGTTTGCAATGTAGGAGATTTGATCTTACTTATTATTGAACGCAGAGGTGCAAAATTCAAGGGCGCGAAATCCACCTTTAGGGGGTCGCTAACGAAGTCTATTCGTACTACGTATGCGTGTGTGCATATATTAGTCAGAGCGGCATACTAACGGGGTGGGTACTGTGGAACTTGCATCATATCTGCGCGATCCAATCATTTTGGATCACGATGTTGATGTCGAGCAAATCAAACGACGATTGCAAATTGGCGAGCATCCTTTTGTATTTGTGGAGCGGAGCGGGGAACTTTACGCCTTGAACAGCATTTCCCTTCTGCTGGAGTTTGAACGAACGGCGCAAGCCCGTTTTTCCCCTGCGCGATTGATCCATTCCTCCCCGATCAAAATCATTCCGCTTCCCGAACTGTCTGTCCATGTGCTTGACGTGCTGTCGCAGGAAGTGACGCTTGTTCGACACAGGGAAGAATTGCAGTACTTTCGACGAGAAGACTATCTTCTGGCCATGACCGCTTCGGGCACTGACACGGATCATGCCTGGCTGCGGGCGTTGTTCTCTTCGATTCCCAAGGGTCTCATGATCGTCGATTTCCGCTATGCGGTTGTCAATACGAACGAAGAAACGTTGCGCATGCTGAAGATGTCGCGACATCAACTGGCAAAGGCCAGTGTGCAGGAGCTATTTGGAACCCAACACTTCGAGCATGTAAAGTCCACGCAAACCCCCCTGCTGAATCAAGTCATTACACTCGCCAAAAAAGCGACCGTCCTTGTGGATTTTGTACCCCTTATGATGAATCAGGCGATGACTGGATTTGCGCTCGTGCTGCAGGATTTGCCGTCGGTCGAAACGATGGCCATGGAACTTGACTCCGTCAAGGACCTGAACCAGGATCTCGAAGCCATTTTGTCCACAATTTACGATGAAATCGTGGTCGTCGACGCAGGGGGCGTTCTGGTTCGCGCCAGCGCGCATTTCATTGCGGGGCAGTGGCAACAGCCGCCGAGCGCACTGATCGGCGCGCGCATTCTGGAATGCAAGTCAGCGGATGATGTGATGTGTCGCGTATTCACCGACGTACAGCGAAAAAAGCAAAAGGCATCGTTGATGGGCGCCGGTTCCGATCCGATTCTGTGCGTGGGCAATCCGATCTTCACGGATCACGGGGAACTGGAGAGAGTCGTCATTGCGTCGCGGGATCTTTCGGAGGTCTCGCAATTGCAACGGGAACTGGAGAAAACAAGGAAGCAAGGAGAAACATATCGTCAGCAGATTGAGTGGCTGCAAAAGCAGATCAAACACATTCCGGGATCGGTTGTCGTGTATGCGAGTCCTCTCATGGACGAGGTCATGCAGGAAGTGCAGCGGGTGGCCCAGTTTGCGGCGACGGTCCTGATTGTTGGCGAGTCGGGCGTGGGCAAGGAGGTGATCGCCGATTTGATCCATTCGCTCGGAGAACGGCGGGGCAACCCCTTCATCAAAATCAACTGTGCCGCGATTCCGGAAACACTGCTCGAAAGCGAACTGTTCGGGTACGAGAAGGGAGCGTTTTCGGGGGCTGACAGACAAGGCAAGAAAGGTTTGTTTGTCAAGGCGCACAAGGGCACGCTGTTTCTTGACGAAATCTCCGAACTCCCGCTTGGTCTGCAGGCCAAACTGTTGCGCGCCCTGCAGGAACGCGAAGTCTATCCGGTGGGAGGAACGACGCCTGTCAAATTTGACGTGCATGTGATCGCGGCCACCAACCGTTCATTGCTTACTCTCGTGGCTCAGGGAAAATTTCGCGAAGACCTCTTTTATCGCATCGATGTCTATCCGATCGAGGTTCCACCGCTGAGGGATCGCCGCGAAGACATCGGAGTGCTTGCCAATCACTACCTGCATCAGTTTAATCAAACCTACCGGCGCGATCTCCGCTTTTCGAGTTCGGCGATCGAGTTGCTTGAGGCATATGACTTTCCTGGAAATGTTCGCGAACTGCAGAATATCGTGCAAAGGCTCGCGATCAAAAATGATACTAATGTCATCGACGCGCCTGTCGTGGAGAAGATCGTCCTTCAGGCAGGCGTCGCAAAAGGCAGGAAACAGCAGCGAAACATACAGATTATGCCGCTCAAGCAGGCGCTTGAGAAAGTGGAAAACGAGATGATCGCGCTGGCGATGAACCGCTACCATTCGACGACGCTGGCAGCGCGGGCGCTGGGTGTGAGCCAGTCCACGGTCAGCCGCAAGTACAGCCAGATTCGCGACAAAGTTCAGATGTCTCCCGTCGCCGCGTCCATCAGAGGGGAAAGGCATTTATGAGGTTTTGCGAACCCCGCACATCATAAAACGCGCACCACTGGAGGGGCCATGACCGAGAATCGCTGGAGAGGGCCCTGAGCGCGAAACGGAGGATGCGGAACAATACAGGCGCTCGACGCCCCGTGTGGCATTTGGTGGCACACATCTTGCTACAGTATCAATGAGGAACGCGAATTGGCATTCGATCCGGTTGGTCACGGCGAGGAGGCCTGATCTTTCCTAATAACGCATCAAGTTGAGACGCCTTGGATCGCTAAGGAGCCAGGGGGCTCATTCCCGGCATCAAGCGCAACAATACGCGATGGGGAGGGCTTATATGTGTAGGAGGAAAACTGGGAGGGGCAATCATGGGCAGTAAGACAGGACAGACTCATTCAAGCAGCATTCTGGTTTTGGGAGCGGGCGGCGTCGGCGAGGTGGTCGCAAAAGGTCTGCAGCGGATTCCGCAAATCAACTCCATCATTGTCGCTGACTTGTCGCTGGAGAGAGCGGAGGCTGTGGTAAGAACACTGCAAGACCCGCGGGCCGTCGCAGTGCAGGTGAACGCCGGCGATGTAGAGGCTGTGACCCAGGCGCTGGACGGTTGCCGCATCGTGGTTCACGCAGGAATTCCACGGTTCAATCCGATTGTGATGGAAGCCTGTCTTGAGGCAGGATGCCACTATATCGACATGGCGTCAGATGGTCCCTTTGATGTTCCGGGACAAGGTCTTGTCACTGTGCAGAGTCAGTTGGAGTACAATAATCGCTTTCGTATGCGCGGTTTGCTGGCGATTCTTGGCATCGGGAGCGATCCGGGAGTCACCAACATCCTGGCCCGCTACGCGTATGACCGCATGAACACCGTGGAGGATATCGTCGTGTATGACGGCGATAATGTCACCGTCAAAAATTATCCTTTCGCCATTACCTTTTCCCCTGAAACGAGCATTGAGGAATGCCTGCAACCGCCGCTCAGCTATCAGGAGGGTGTGTTTGTGACCGGCGTCCCGCTTGAAACCGGGATCGAGGTGTTCACGTTCCCGGAGCCGGTGGGTCAGTTGACCGTGCGCAGCGTTTCGCACGAAGAAGTCGGCACTTTGCCGAAGTTTTTGGGCAAAAAGGGACTCAAGCGCTGCGAGTTTAAGTACGCGCTGAGTCAGCAATATGTTGATATTTTGAAGGCGTTGCAAACCGTGGGGCTCGATCGTGAAGAGATGGTTCTTGTGGAAGGCGTTCCGGTTGTGCCGCGCAAAGTCGTCGTATCCTTGCTGCCGCAACCGTCGCAACTTGCCGACAGCATGGCTGGAAGCAGTTGCATCGGAACGTGGGTCAAAGGCACTGATGAAGACGGCATGCCCTTGGATATGTTCATGTACACCGTTCAGGACAATGAGTACAGCAAGCGAATCATGGGCGCCAACATCACCGTGTTTCAGGCTGGCATACCGCCCGTCATAGCGGTGGAGATGATCCTTGACGGCACCATCACGATGACGGGCGCCATCGCTCCCGAGCAGTTGGACCCCAAACCGTGGATGGAACGGCTGCCGAAGTGGGGCATGCCTCTGTTCATCCGGAGAACATCTCATGCCAAGTTGGATGTGGAAGAGTTCGTGAGAAGCTGACGAGCCTTGGAACGGGATGTTTTCGCCTATGGAGATGCAACCTACTCCCCGCAAACTTTTGGAATCACGGAGATCCGGGCTGTCGCTCCTTCCATCGGGAAATAATTGATTATTTCCCAACGGCAGCCGCTGATGCGCCATCGGCTGCCGTTGGTGTTGTGAAAGATTCTCGCACGATTGGCCCGAACAGGTTGCGATTGCGTTGCCCGGAGGTCTGGTCATAGGCTGACCGCCTACGACGCGAACGCGCTTCTGCGCTCCCCTTGGCGTGTTACTTTCTGTGCGCATCCAGGAATTCGACAATCCGTTTGTAGGCAGCCATTTCGTTCGCTTTCTTCATAAAACCATGCCCTTCGTCCTCAAATACCAGGTAATCGACCTCCGTACCCTGATCCCGGAGCGCCTGCACGATCTGATCCGATTCTGCCTTAACGACCCGTGGATCGTTGGCTCCCTGCACGACGAACATCGGTTTTGTCATGCCGCTCAGATAGGTGATAGGGGAATCGACGGTCAGTCGCTCCCTGTCTTCTTCCGCATCCCCGAGCCACTGTTTCATCATCGGTTTCCAGTGATCAGGCACTGAATTCAGGAAAGTGAACAGATTGCAGGGTCCGAAAATGTCAACGCAGGCCTCGAAGTAGTCAGCGTGACGGCCGTGCAGCAACAGCGTCATATAGCCTCCATAACTGCCTCCTACAAGGAAGAGCCGATGGTGGTGCGCCCTGCCCTGCCCGATCAGCCATTCGATGCTTTCCACCATATCGAGACGTGGTCCATAACCCCAGTCGCCTTCGACCATTTTCATAAATGCGGCGCCGTACCCGCTGCTGCCCCGGAAGTTCGGCGCCCAGACATTGTAACCCCGACTGCAAAGATACTGGAAGAAGGGCCGGAACATTCGGCGTTCCGATGCTTGCGGACCACCATGCGCCCAGACGACCGTATACCCGTTGGCTGTTTCCGCGTGCGCCGCAAACCAGAGGGCCTCGATCTCAAGACCGTCAAACGATGGAAAATGAACGACCTCTGCCTGTACGAGTTGCTGCCTGGCCATACCCATGACCTGGTTGTTCGTGAGCTTCGTCCATTCCCCTTCAGGTGTTCGCCGATACAGATTAAACGGATCGACATCACTGCGTCCGAGGATATAAAGAGTTCCACTCTTGCCAATCTTCATGTCTTCGATCACGGAAACCGGACTGGTGATCGGTCGCGCCTCTTCGCTCTTCATATCAAATGCGTAGAGGCTGTCTTCCACACCCCCATGCGCAATCACATAAGCGGTTTGCGACTCCTCATGTACGGCAATACCGCCCAAATCCGCACCGCTTATCCCCCATAGCTTGCGAAATTCTCCGGTGGATAGATCATGCTGCGCCAGGTACGCGCGGTCTTCGCCGTAATTCGTTGTAAAGACAAATGCATCTCCGGCGTAGTCTCCATCGGCCACAACATGGACAGTCTCCGGATCGGGGGTCAGGCATGTCACTTGTTCCCCGCGATGCAGGAAAGCGGGCGCATATGTATTCGCGTACGCAGTGATCACAATAAAGCTGGATTCGTCAGGAGCGACCCACGCCAGATGAGTCGAACCGCCCTCTCCGACATACAAAGTGCTTTCCTCGTCTGTATCGATGTGATAGACGTATCCATTGAGGAAAGTGTGGTTCTCCTTGTCGGAGCAGTAGTAGACGCGGTCTCCGTCCTTTGACAGCGCGGTGAAGTAGTGTCGCCTTCCCTCATGCATGCGCAGCGGTTTGAGGGCGCCGCCGTTCACAGGCAGAAGGTACATCTGCACGTTTTCATCGCCGTCGCGATCGAAACCAGCCAATAGATAACGACCGTGCGGATCGAATTTCATGTAGGCTGGAGTCTGATCGACGTAAGATAACGGATATGGGTAAGTACTGGGCAGATTCAGGCCCCAAATGTTGTACTTTCCGCTTAAATTCGTGGACAGGGCAATGTGGGTCTCTGATTCGTCGACGGTAAACCCCGTGATGGCGTAGGTGCGAAAAAACTCCTCTATATCTGGTCGGTCAAATTCAACCATGGTTCTCTCCCCTTTCATTCATGTATTGGGATGTCGCCGTTACCTTCTCAAGGTACACTCCTAAATGGAAGCTGTCCAGTTCATTCGGGTTCCCCCAGATATGACGATCATGTGTAATATCATAAAACTATTTATGACATGCACAGTTTAGCCTCATGAAAGGTGTGTGAACTGGCGTGGTGGGCGCGTTTCTCTGTGCTATACTCACTTTCACCAGCCAATAGAAATAATCATAAACTCTTTATATTTCAAAAAGATAGGAGGCGCGTCGACAGAATTGCAAAATCGGGGAGCGCACAGCGAACGGCGTTCTTGAAGAGAAAACACGCCCGACGCAGTTTCGCAGTTTCATAGTTATCTTGCGCCCGCAGGGGCATGAGGGTGTAGACAGACAAGAGCAGCCCAGCGGTAATATGTCAAGGGGGTGATCAATGAAAATTGGAAATCACTTTGGGAAAACACGACAAATCAACAGATTCAGGGCAATTTCAAGAAGACCCGC
>JAJYTO010000277.1 GCA_021793015.1 Bacillota bacterium | reverse complement strand
TGCAACATGTATCGCTTTCCATGCAATCGCCGGTAAGTGCGGGTGAGTCCCGATCAGCCGGAGCCGTTTATGACGTAACGCGCGCGACATACGCGCACGCTGGATCTTCAGACAGCGGATCCCCGCTGGATGCAAACGCTCGCGCCCGTGAACCGCCGCAAGCGTCCCTATAGTCACAGTCCCCACACTTCCCCGCGAATCGCGCAGCCCGGATATCAACCAACAACGGATGCTCGCGATAGATGGCGGACAGAGCAGTTTCACGGATATTTCCGAGCGGTACGGGCAGGAATCCGGCGGGAAAGACAGTTCCGTCGTGAGACACAAAGACAATGCCCTTGCCATCCCGCGTGCCGCTCGTCTGGGATCGGGGCCCGGTAATGGGAGCCCCGATCCGATCACGCAACTCCTCGGACAATCTCAAATAAAGAGGCCCGAGCCGAAACTTGTCAGCCACTTCGCGAGGCTCAGTTCCCCCACCGTTGCCGGCTTCTCGCCGCCAGGCCACAACACGGCGGAAGAAGGGAGCCTCAACGGTGCGAACAACCAAATCGTACATGGAAGCCTCAAAGAGAAAATGAGCCACATCCTCATATTCGGCAGGATCAAGCTCCTGCACCATTTTGCCGCGACCCACGGAAACCAGGAAGAACACTTCCCATATTTTCACTCCCACTTCTTTGAGGATCTGGGCAATGGCCGGCAGTTCATGAACATTTTCCCGCATGACAACGGTGTTCACCTGGACCGTGAGCCCTGCATCGACCAACTGTTTCAGACTGTCCACCGTTTGCCGAAAATGCCCGGGAATCCCGCGAATTCCTTCGTGAACCGCCGGACTGGCTCCGTCCAGGCTGATGGAGACAGCCTTTACGCCCAGTTCGCTGATCCGCCGGACGTTTTCCCCCGTCAACCTCGGCGTGACGCTCGGAGCGAGTCCAACGGGAATACCCAGTTGCTGCGCATGTTCCATCAGCTTGAACACGTCGGGCCGCATCAGCACGTCGCCGCCAGTCATGATGAGCACCGGATACGGCTGTCCGAACTGAGTCAGGCTTTCGATGAATCGCATTCCCTCCTCCTCGGACAATTCACCCGGCGCAGGATTCTCCATCGCTTCGGCGCGACAGTGTTTGCACGCCAAGAGACATGCTCGCGTTGATTCCCAGAATACCAGGATCGGTCTTGTGTCGAAATTCATATTTGCCATGGTTTCGGCCCCGCCTTCATTTGGATCTGACTCGACTTATGCAAGGATAGACTTCCATGGCGCTCACGCGCCACCAACAACCGGGAAGAAAATACGCCTGCGGCGATTTTCCGGGATAGACTCCCACGCTGCTGCGCAGCACCAACAACCGGGAAGAAAATACGCCTGCGGCGATTTTCCGGGATGGTTCATTAGGACCACTTTAGAGTATTGGAAAAATCACCGCCGCACCAGAGTCGCACAGACTATCGCACACAGTATCTTTGGACTAGCCGCCGACTAATCGCACCGTTGCGCACTCCGCGCCTTTCAATCCTGGGCGCCGCGCTCCTGTTCGACCGGAATCGCGGACAGACGATCAAGAGACTTTTTGATCCTGTGGTGAATGTACCCATAGAGCGCGGCCAGTATCACAACACCTGACACAATCGGGAACAGTTCGCTTCGCCAGTGCCCGCTTGCATACTCCCAAGCCTTGACAATGAGCCCGCCGAAAATGACAAATGAAGTTGTCCATAGAAACGAGGAGAGAAACATCACAGGCGCGAACACGATCAGTTTCACCCGATTGATGCCGGCAACGTAAGGGACAATGTCGCGAACGACAGCGATAAAGCGAGAGATCACCAAGGTCAGGATTGTATATTTCCGAAATAAATGCTCACTCTGTTCCAGTCTCGCGGCAGACAGGAAGACGTATTTGCCATACTTCAAGATAAACGGGCGGCCCAGAAGCCGTCCGATCACATAGGCGATCATGGCCCCCGTGAAGGTGCCGAGTCCCGCCGCAAGAATGATCAACACTGGATTCAGATGATACTGGGGATTCTTCGCGAGTATTCCCGCTGTCGTCAATTCAGTTTCGCCGGGAACGATCAAAATGAAATACTCCAGCCCGAGCAAGATGAATAACCCCACGTAGCGAAACGTTTCAATCAGATGGATGACATTCATTCCCTTATTCTCCATTCGCGATACAGTCTATCTCGAAAAATCGCCGCAGGCGAATTTTCTTCCCGGTTGTTGGTGGCGCGAAGCGCCATGGAAATCTATCTCGAAAATACGGTGGCCCCTGCCTGTCAGGACGGATCATGCATGCCGCTGCCGCTCAGACAGCCGCGGCCTCCGGGCCGCTAATACTCGCTGCAGCGGCATGCATGATCCGTCCTGGCGAGAGTCCACCGCTGTCGCTAAACTCTCGACGGGCGCAATATATGACTCCTCCCCAAGCAGGTCCGGCATTCATGAAAAACGCCAGGCGCTTTTCGTTCTCCTAGGGGTGCTGCGTCCCTGCTCCAAGCTTATCCGAACCCATCGCGTCTGCCAACCCCCAAACTGCCATCGTCAGGAGATTTGTCGTCACAATGCGAGTCAAAGAGGATCCATATAAGGTACTTTACAGACTGTTACGACTATTTGCAGCATCATTGCGTCCGCCAGAGGCGATGCAATTCGCATCGCCCCGCATTTCTTTTCGATTGAGAAAGAAATCGACGCCGCACTGGACGGAATTGTGGATTGGAACTCATACAGAAAATCACACCGATGATTCGAATGATGTGCTCGTTGCCGTGATCTGCCGGATTATTGTTTGCGGCGCTTCCATCTGCGCCCGACCATCACGGCGAGGATGAACAGAACGGCCCATGGCAATACCCAGGCCATCAGGGTGAACACAGATATTGCCGACTGCCCGAGCACACTGATGAATTGATTCCACGCCGCCACAACAGGAGGCGGAGCGCTGCTGGAAAATGTGGCCGTCGAGAGCGCCACATTGACCGTGGCGAGTTGCACCGACCGGCTGAGGTTGTGCTCTTGCAACGAGAGATCGGAGATCTGGCTGTTGACCTGCGCGAGAGACTGTTCGATTTGCAGCATGTCCCGCATGGATTGCGCCTTCTTGTACAACCGTGTATAAGCGGCGGCCTCGCTGCGCAGTTCCGCCATTTGCTGCGCCAGTCCCGTGTACTCTTGTGTCACGTCCTGGCCGGTTTGCGAGAAATCTGTCACTCTGCCGAGCGCGCGGGCGCGGTCCAGAAATGCGGAAAAGTCGGCGGCCGGGACGCGCACCGTCATCGTGGCGGTCAACGCGCCGCCCCCTCCCGTCGACTCCTGCGACGATTCGACAAACCCTCCGTCGCCGATCGCCATTTGTGCGATGCGCGCCTCCGCCTTTCGCACCTGCGGCAGGGTGATGGCGAGACTCGCCTGCTCGATCACCATCCGTTGCGCCGGTGCGGCGGATAGCGTGGAAGTCGTTGCGGAGTTCATGGAAGTCGCCGCAGATTGCCCTGTAAACGCCGCTCCCCCGCCGCCAGCACTGTGCAACGGCGCCAAGGATTGGGACGAGGCAACCATCTCCGTCCCATGACTCAGTCCCGCGTTGACGAAACTTTGCGAGAGGCCTCTTTGCGCATTCCACGATCCGACCATCGCGACGACGATGACGGCTGCCAACATCCCGATCCAAAGGCGCGGATCACGCACAAGCGCGTTTCGCTTGACAGATTCCACCCACTGACTCCCCTTGCCTGTTATCACAAACATCCTCATCCTTCCTGTGTTTTTCCTTATAGAGGTTGTTCAAAAAGGGGTCAGAACTCCCCGGCGCATTGCCGCGTCAGCGCCAAGAAGGCTCCCTCACGTACCAAAAACGTACGCTCGGTCCGCATTC
>JAJYTO010000276.1 GCA_021793015.1 Bacillota bacterium | reverse complement strand
AGTTCGTGCAATCCTGATCAAACCGACTGTATTCCGGGTTGTGGCGATCCCACCACAGTTCTGCGTAACGTACGGCGCGCGCGCGGACGTAACGACGGCGATCGGCCGTACGGTCAGGCCATGCAACGTCCGACGTCCGTTCAGCCGTCCGTGCAAATGAGTCCTGCTTCGCATCCGCTACCGCCTCCTCCCCCTCCTGCGAGCGCGCGACCAGGTCGCTCACACGGCCCTGATGCGTCCGCCAAACCTGGCGATGGCGGTATACTCGCTGCTCATGTTCCAGACAGCCAGCCAACTCGTACAGATAACGGATCATCTCGGTAACTTCCACTGTCACATCGTCCTGGCGCGTTTCCCCCTTCATGAGGCGGACGCTGATGTCGCTGATCACTTTGCGATCGACCGCGCCCCTGCGCTTTTGCATCGCCAACCGCCGACTGATGTCCAGCGCCCCGACCGGATGCAGAGAGTTTCCCGCATCACTCGCATTCTCTCCATACAGCCATGCTCTGCTTCGGTCAGCGAACCACTCGCGCACAGCTTCCCGTACTCCCTCCATCATGCTCCTCCTCGTATCATCTCGTATCATGTAGTAATAGAAATTTATGACGGCGGACGGCGCAGGTTCTCTGTTGCAATATTATGCCGCGATTGCCTGAAAAGAGGCTCTGTCAGGTCAAATATTCATCCGTTCACATGTGTTACACTGGTTTTAGAAATCCTCTAAGATACTTCAAGACCGCGCGAGGGGCTGCGAGATGGATCGGAAGAAAACAGCTTTGCAGACAGGCGAACGGGGGGCCGTGCGAGCCGTTGATCGGGCTCTTGACATTCTTCTGTGTTTTGGCGCAGAGAGAGATCTTGGACTCACCGAGATAGCAAGACGGGTCGATCTCCACAAGAGCACGGCGCATCGTATGCTTGCGTCCCTGGAACGCCGTGGCTTCGTGGAACGACACTCCCTCACCGACCGCTATCGTTTGGGTTGGCTGATCGTGGAACTCGCCTCCCAAGTGTTTCAGTCTGACAACTTGACGTCACTGGCTCTGGCAGAGATGACTCATTTGCGCGACGCCATCGGCGAAACAATCAGTCTGTACGTCCGCTCAGGCTATGAACGCATCCGCGTCAGCGCAGTCGAAGGCACACACCCGGTACGGCGAGCCGCCAACATCGGCAAGCGTTTTCCTCTCTATGTGGGGGCCTCTGGCAAAGTTCTGCTGGCATTTTCGGATCAGGATATCCTTGGAGAGTTGGACAGGGCGCAATCCGTTCCCGCGGAGTTCAACATTGATGAACTCCGCGCGCAGTGCAGTCAAATCGCTGCAGAAGGATATGCGGTCAGCATCGAGGAACGCGAAGCGGGTGCGGCAGCGGTCGCTGCGCCGATTCGGAATCGTCAGGGGATATGCGTGGCGGCCCTCTCCGTGTCCGGCCCCGTGGACCGTTTCACCGCAGAACAGGTGACGCACTTTGCGACGGTATGCATGGAGGCGGCAAGCCGGATCAGCAGGACACTCGGAATCTACCCCGCCAATTCCGATTAGTCTGCACCCATCGCACATCGGCCTAAGAACGCGAATATTATACTTCATGCGGAGCATGGATTCGTCCGTGCTCCGGTGGAGGTATACATCATGGATAAACAATCGCTCCCGCCGTGGCTCAGGCAGGTATGGCATGAATTGACCACGCCGCCCGCTGTGCTTCACCAGAATCGGCGTTCGCCGCGACATGGGACGCCCAGAAACGATCAGTCGCGAGACAACGAACGCGCAGAGACTGTCGCAAGGGACGACGGCGAAGAAAGCCCCACCGACCCTCCGACCGCAGCGCAAAGACCGCCTGGGTCGACAAAGACAGCAGAGCGTCTGACGCGCAAGTATTTTGTACCGCGTCCATCAAAACTTCCCACAAAAACCAAACCACGGCCCCGAAAAGCCGCCAAACGGACTTTCCGTTCCACTGATTCCGCGCGCATGCGCACGGACCGCTCCGTGATCCAGACGGCGCAGTCGAGCTCTGCTCCCGCACCGCAGTCGACGACGCCTGTTCCCGCACGCGCCCACACACTGCGAAGCGCATTCACAGAAGAAAAAGGAGGGCATGCGCTGCGCGCGCCAGACAGCGCTGCGGCACAGGCAACGGCCTATTATGAACGCATTCGCAGTGTGGAGTCCGTGCATGGGATCTGGCGCATCGTCACGAACGACGGGCGGGTCATCGCGCTGAAAGAAACACGCCTTGCGCCAGAGCGCATCCGCTTCATGGCCGACGCTCTGGACGAACTGCACCGCCGCGGATTCGCGCACATTGCCCGCATCGTGCGCACGCGCCAGGGAAAGGATCCCTATCTCATTGATCAAGGTCGGACTTATTATGCGTCCGAATGGCTGCCCGGGCACTGCGTCCAGTATGGTTCGACGAAACAGTTGGGCGCCGCCGCGCGCACACTGGCGCGATTCCATGAAAAGTCATGCGACTATGAGCCCTCAGGCTACCAGCCCCCACACGCGTTTCACGTATTTGAGCAACTACTGAATCGAAAACAGACGCTGGACCAATTGCAGAAGCAGGTGGAGGAAAAATCCAGCAAGGACAGTTTCGATGAACTTTGTCTGTCGTTTTTCCCGCGTGCAGCCATACATTCGACAGAATCCCTGTCGTTGCTGAAGCTGCCCGATGTCGAGACGCATCTGAAACAGAGCCTCAACCACCCAGGGTTGTGTCATCTGGACGTGACGCGCCGCAACGTGATCATGCATCCGGCAGGACATGCCCAGTTAATCGACTTTGACCTGATGACATTTGCGCCTCGCGCGCTGGATTTGTCCCATCTGATCAGGAGGGGCATGCAGGCGCACGGCACATGGACGAGTGAGATCGCGATCGCGCCGCTCATTTCGTACAACCGTGTGCGGCCACTCACGCAAGGCGAATATCTGTTGCTTGAAGCGCTCCTTACATTTCCCCACCGCTTCTGGCGACTCGCGCAAAACCATTACACAAATCCACCGTCCAAGCCCGACGATCTGCACCAACACGTTACCCAGATGGAAGATACGCTGACTCTGGAACAGGAACGCGCCACATTTCTGCAGACCTTTTCCCGGCAGGTCACCAGACGCGGCTGATCACAGCGCCGATCCGCGTCACGGTTTGGGCGGCGCGGCCCACTCCATTTCCTGTCTCACGGCCTCGTCGTGTTCGTCGCCGTACGCTGCGCGGACCGCGTCCCGGACCGACGCATCCGCCATCCCGGAAAATCGCCGCAGGCGCATTTTTTTCCCGGTTGTTGGTGGCGCGCAAGCGCCATGAATATCTATCCCGGAATATCGCCGCAGGCGTATATTTTTCCCGGTTGTTGATGGCGCGCTAGCGCCATGAATATCTATCCTGGAGAGCGCCCACGCCGCGCTCGCCCTTATCTCCGGCCGCGTATCCGAGAGCAGCGGCAACAGCAACGGCAACGCCTCGGGATCCCGCATATTGCCGAGCGCGATGATCGCGTTGCGACGCCAGACAGAAAAGCCTCGCCAGGCTGCGGCGGTGTGTCCAAATTCTCGCATAAAGGTCCGTCCGGACAGCCTAAGAATGCGTTTTAGATCGGGGAAGCTAAGTTCCGGATCGGGGGTGAACGCCGTCTCTTCCCCGAGCAGACTGACGTGATTCTTCGGGCAGACCGTCTGGCATGTGTCACACCCCCAGACCCGCCTGCCAAGGGCCGTCCGATATTCTTCCGCTATCATCCCTTTAGACTGCGTGAGATACGACAGACAGCTTTGCGAATCGAGGACAAACGGCTCACGAAGCGCGCCCGTGGGACAGGCTGTCAGACAAAGTTCACAATCACCGCAGGAGTCCATGGACATTGGCGATAACCGCGACTGCGGCTCGATGCGCACATCTGTCAATAACGC
>JAJYTO010000035.1 GCA_021793015.1 Bacillota bacterium | reverse complement strand
CGCGGGCTGAGAGTCTGCACTCGCGCCAGCCACTGTGCACATTCAGCGCGGAGCATGGCGGTGTCAGAGTTCCAATCGGACACGCGCCCTGGCGGCGCCAAGCCTCCGGCAGGAGCGCCGCGCCAGCGCAAATACAGGACTTCGGCGTCACGGCGCACGACTTCGTCCATTTCTCCGGCGGCCGCGCGCAACAGTTGCAGCGCGTCGCGAACAGGGGGCTGATTGTAGAAGGCGAATTCTTCGTTTGCGGCGCTTCCCGGCGACACCCGGTGGCGGCGCAGAGCGTCAGGCACAAACAATAACTGCCGATTGGAGCGCGCCAGCACTCCGATGGTCACGTTCCCCCTGTCCCGCAGGATCAGGGCTGACGCTCTGGCGACATAATCCGCTTCCGCCCATTCACTCCTGGTGCGGATGATGCGCGGTCGAATGCCGTCCCCAACGGCGCCGACCAGTACCTTCTGCCGACGGTCCGCATTGTGCCGAATGAGGGTTGACGACATTTGGACGACCGTATCGACCGAGCGGAAATTGACATTGAGCAGAATCTCGTCGGCGTTCTTGTAGGCTTGCCCAAAGAGACGAAGCATATTGGGAAGGGCGCCGCGAAATCGATAAATGGATTGATCGTCGTCGCCAACAACCAGCAACGGAATGTGTTGTTTACATAATGATGTTATGGACAACCACTGTGCTTTGCTCGTGTCCTGAAATTCATCGATCATCACATAGTCCAGAGAACGCCGAACCCGTTCTGCCAGGGCGCCCTCGGCCGTGACAGCCTGATAAAAGGCGAGCAAAATATCGTCGTAATCCCAGCGCCGTTGCCGTCTCTTGCTGTCTTCATAGCGCTCGTAGACGGTCTTGACAAGAGCGCTCTGGGGGGGCTGCGCGGTGACTCGCCCGGGACTTTGAAGACCATTTTTCAGTTGGGTCACATGCTGCAGATACTTCTCACACGATTCATCGCCGACGTTCATATGTACGGAGCGGAGCACCGTCCGCATGGCCTCCAGCTGTTCTGCAGCCGTCCATAGCCGAGGATTCTGCCCGTCATGCTTCAGCAGCCAGCGCAGGAACAGCGAATGAAACGTGCCTGCCGTCACCCTGTGCAGAGCAGGATCAAGAACCGCCAGGCGTTGCTGCAGTTCGGCTGCGCTCTTGCGTGTAAACGTGAATATGGCGATTCGTTGCGGCGACACGCCCCTCACCATATACAGGTACGCGGCCCGCAGTGTCAGGACCGTTGTCTTGCCGCTGCCAGGGCCTGCATACACCGCCGCGCGGCCGTTCTCGTGCGCAATGACGCGCTGCTGGCTGTCTGTCACGCGCATTCCGCGCGCCGCCAGCAGATCAAAGAAGGCAGCGTCCTTCAAGGAGCTCCCTCATACGTTCGCAAAAATCGCTGCAGCCGCGTCAGCCGTTGCTCGATCCTGCGTTTTTCATCCATCAGTTCGGCGATTTTCTCCAAGTTCTGTTCCTGGAAGTGTCCGAACGCAGTCTCTTCCACTTGCTTCGCACGCTCACTCCACAAGGCGCGCACAGCGTCAATGCGGCCAATGCGCGCCTGTCTCATGGCGGCGAAGGAATCGACGAGCCGCTTCTCATCGGTGTCGCGCACCCGCAAGAGTGGGGCGGGTTGGTCGTCGTATGTGCGGTCATTCATGTCTTGCCGACACCCCCGGCTGGACCGCGACGTCTGACCGCGCGTTCACGGCGATGCGATGCGCCCACTTTGACAGCAGTTGCTGGAGTTCTCTGGCGAATTCCCGTTCCAGTTTCTGTTGCTGCATCAGCAGTGCAATCCCGTCCAGATCTTCCGAGCGAAACAGTTGCATCACGCGTTCGGACAGATCGCTGTCGACTGCGGCCGTCAGTTCCTTCGTGCAGTCATGCAACAGTTCCAGAATGGGCTGTATACCCTTGGCATATGGCGAATTGTGCACAGGTCGATTCCCTCCTCAACTGGAAATGCCGAGTGTGCCCGCGAGTTTCAATGTTCCGTGACAAGCGCCGCATACATACCTGCGCACATTCAGTTGGCGTTTTCGGCGAAACACCCGTTGACAGGCGGTGCACACATACTCGTAGCGGTCTGGGAGCGACCTGCGCAGATGTCCGGTGTCTGCGTAACGGGACCCTCTCACCTGTTCGAGAAGGCGTTTGAAATCCCGATCCCGGTGGCGATAGCCGCGCCCCGCGAGATGGAGATGATAATGGCACAATTCATGGCGAACCGTCCCTATGAACGCCGCAAATCCCGCTGTGTTCATGTAATGCGGATTAAATTCAAGCTCGTGGGAAGCCAGCAGGTAGCGACCGCCTGACGTCCGCAAGCGGGGATTGAATCGACACCGGTGCAAAAACGGCTTGCCGAAGTCTTGCGTCGAAACATTCTCGACCAGACGTTGCAACTCATCGTCGGATGCGGGCAATCCCCCGCTGTGCATACGCGCCTTCGCCCCCCTGTCCCAGAGTGGATCCACCGTTCAGCGATCACTCTCTTTCATGGTACAATCGAATGGAAAAGGGGGCAAGTCCTATTCGGATATTTGCGATCGCAGATCTTCATCTCTCCTTTGGCGCCGCCAAACCGATGTCTGTTTTCGGCGAGGCCTGGGCCCATCATACGGATCGTCTGGCAGCCTCATGGATGCGGGAGGTCGGCGCGCAGGACACGGTTCTCATCGCAGGCGACATTTCCTGGGCCATGCGCGAGGAGGAAGTTCGACCCGATATGGAATTTATTGCGCGACTCCCCGGTCGCAAAGTGCTGCTCAAAGGAAATCACGATTACTGGTGGAGCACAAGAAAAAAAGTGGCGCAGATGGCTGGGCCCGACTGCGGGGTTCTCCAGACCAACGCGCTTCTGTTGCCGCAGGCGGCCATCGTAGGCGCCCGCGGATGGAATCTGCCGTCTTCCCCTCAGTTCACTCCCGACGACGGGCGTATCCTCGCGCGTGAGGTGGACCGACTGCGGCTGTCGCTGGAGGAAGGGAGGCGCTCCGGTTTGCCGCTCATCGCCATGATGCACTATCCGCCTCTCTACGACGTTGCGCAGAAGACCGTGTTCACCGACTTGCTGGAGAGCTATGGAGTTCGCGTCTGCGTCTACGGGCATCTGCATGGAACAGCGCACCGATCCCGCGTCGAGGGATTGGTGCGCGGCATTCGCTATCATCTCGTGGCCGCGGACTATCTGGAGTTCACGCCGCTGGCCCTCGATCTGAATGAGGCGCTGGGTGGCGGCGACGCGTCCGGCGATGCACAAAGCGCTCCCGGTCCGCGCGACGCCTCAGGTGTTCGTGGCGTTCCCGATCCGCATGATGCCTCCGGTGCGCCCAGCGCTCCCGATCTGCGTGATGCGCGGGAATGACAGCGGGGGTCGCGGCCGCTGGTCAGCGTCAGCGGCTGCCGCGCATCAAATCGAACACTTCTTTGCGCTGCAGCACATCGTCGGCGAATGTTCCCCGCACGGCTGTCGTGACCGTGCGTGTGCCTGGTTTATTCACACCGCGCATGGCCATGCACATATGCTCCGCTTCCACCATCACGGCGACGCCCACTGGAGCGAGGCGGTCGACGAGCGCATCGGCCACCGAGGACGTCAAACGCTCCTGCAATTGCGGGCGCCTTGCGGCGGACTCAACCAATCGGGCCAGTTTGGAGAGACCCGTGATCCGGGAACCATGGGGTATGTAGGCCACGTGCGCATGTCCAAAAAACGGAACCAAATGGTGTTCGCACATACTGTAGAACGTTATGTCTTTGACGAGGACCACTTCATTATGATCTTCGTTAAATATCGTCAGCAATTGATCCCCAGGATCCTGGTGAAGACCGGCGAAGATCTCACTGTACATGCGAGCCACCCGGGCCGGCGTCTCCAGCAGACCTTCCCGCTCCGGATCTTCGCCAATCGCCTCCAGGATCATGCGCACAGCGGCGTGAATCTTTTTCTCATCGAACTGCCCCATGTCATCACTCTCCATAATCGCCAATATACCACGATTGGATGGGTGAAGGAAGGATGAGCAGGCGACTGTCCCGAAAACAATGATGGTCCGTGCTGGTCGGAGTCATCTATTGCGGCAGTTGTTTGTACGCCTGTATAACACCGTAGTGCAGCCACTTGGCGTGCGTGGCCATGACGCGCTCGTTCTCCTGCATAATGCGCCATACATCGGGTGCATAGGCTTCCCCGGTGACCAGTCCATACGCGTCGCTCTCATCCTCACGGGGAGCGGAGGTCGGGACCGGGCCTGACAGGAGCAGGCGCACACCTGTAAATTGCGCGTCGGCATAATGCCGTTTCCATTGCTGCAGAGTGGGAACCGCCACCGCGCCGTAGGTCTCCCGAAATGTTTGCATGACATCGTCGGGCAGCTTCGCCGCAGCGCTCATCTCGATATCGATCACGAATCCGCCGGGTCGCAGCACACGATGGTATTCCCGCAGCAGGGGAGGCGCGTCATTAAACACGGTGACCGACTCCGCGATGACGGCGTCCATCGTCTCCGCGTCAAACGGTAGCGGACCGCGATCGATGGTCATAAAGGTTACGGGAAGATTCAGCGTTTGCGCGCGCACTTTCGCCTTTGCGATCATCTGGGGATGGATGTCAACTGCGATCACCTTCGCATTGTACGCGGCGCTGATTGCGCACGCCGTTCTGCCCGTGCCGCAGCCCACCTCAAGCACGGTCGCGCCGGGGGCGATGTGGACCTTCTGCATCCAGGCCCGCGTGCCCGCAAATCCGCCGGGATGGGCGCTGCCCGCCCCGACTGCAGCCAGTGCGTCATGATAGTTCACAGTCCTTGCCTCCTCACCTTGCCATGATACGCAGGCTCACAGCACGCGGTGAGGGAATCGCAACACCTGACTTGCGCGGCATTTCGCGGTATATTCAGAGAGGGGTGGTTCGATGGAACGCGGCGTGTCTGCCGACAAGACGACTCGCGCCAGCAGGTACACGGCTTATTTGATACTCGTTGAGGGGCCTGGAGAGTATTATTTTGCGCCTGAAGGACTGTGTGTAGTCGGCGACAACCACAGCTATGCCGTCTACTCTCTCGACTCACGGCACAACTTTCTGCGCGCCGCCGTGATGAAGTTTCCGCTTGCTGATTTGTTGGGCGACGGCGTATCTTTCAGAAGTGCGCACATTAAACTCGAAGACCTCACGCCATTCAGAGAAGAGCGCAGTCTGCAAAACGCCAGCGCGACTGACCTGATGCAGGCTCTGTACCTGGACAATCCGCTGCGTCACTATTTTCTCGCGCGCTATGCGCCGTAGGGAACTGCGATGAAACAACGTCCATCATCAGTGGCATGATTCCCCCGCAGGCGCGGTGATCACTTTTTTACCCTGTCGATGAGGTTGTTGCATCGCAGCGCCTCAGCTACGAGTTGGGAATGGTGGCCGTGGCAACCGTAATCCAGGGACAACGGGCGCCCAGATAGCGGGTTGCGAAGTAAGGATCATGGAGATTCGACAGCACGACGCCCGTCGTGGTATTGAGGGCGCTGACAAATTGGCTGTTTCCTACGTAAATGCCGACGTGAGTGGGGCCGCTGGCGTACGTCGTAAAGAAGACCAGATCCCCCGGCTGCAATTCCTGCCGGGGCACGACCGCCCCAAATGCATACTGGAGCCAGGTGGTGCGGGGAGCGGCGATGCCGATTTGTTCCAATATATACTGTGCCAGGCCCGAACAGTCGAATCCTGCGTTGGGGCTTGCTCCTCCCCATACATACGGCTTACCCAGCATGCTCATGGCGAGTGAAGCGATTCGGAGTCCAGGCGACGCTGGCGCTGGCGCCGTCCGTTTGGCCGCCGTCCGTTTCGGCTCGGACGCGGATGGCTGAGGCTGTTTCGGAGTAACCGTCACCGATGTTTTGCGGGCTGCGACGCGGCCGACGGAGCCGACCATACGGCGACTTCTCACGGCGCCCACTTGACCTGTGATCATGATCGTCAGCGGATCCGTCGTACGTCGCGACACCGCCTTTCCCGTTCCCAATGAACGCTGACCGCCAATCGCGAAATGCAGGGTGTGTCCCGGATGCTGGCGCTTCCATTCATTCAGATCGGTGATCGACGCTCGCTGCGCTGCGTCTGTGATCGCCGCGGACCGCATGGCCACCCGACGCAGGATGCGATTTACGAGCGGCAATCGCTGACGCGACCCGCCGTCCGACTTTGCGAGGACAGGCCCCGGTTGGCTCCATCCCGTCGTCAGCAGCGTCACGCAAAGGCCAGAACTGATCAAGGCGATTCGCCACAGTTTGATCATTTCCCCACCTCCGAAATGGTGTGCAGCGCCTGCTTAGTCATCACAGAATATGCGGCGTGAAGAGCGCTTAGACTGAAAAAACGGGCTGACCGACATCCGGCCAGCCCGCTCTTTTCGGCCTCCGCGCAGAGGCTTGCTCCCGTATTTCCCACGCACAAAAATGCCTATCCTCTGTGCGTTTTCCTGCGCGGCAGGCGGGACTCTCCGCTGTCCCCTGTGCAAATACTCACTCTGTCGCGACGTCCTGGTCCGTCTGTTCCGATCCGGGAAGGACAGCCATAAAGTGCTCCTCGGGGGCCGCGATCAGGGCCGTCAGACGATCCGCCGCTTCTTGTTGACCCGACCGCGTCAGCTCTCTTTGATACATCCCCAGCAACTCCTGCACATCAAGCACTCCCGCCGGCCGAAGCGGCGCCAGCGCTACTTTGGCGCCTTTGGCCAGTCTCCGGCGCAACGCCCCCTGAGTCAATCCGAGTTCAGGCTGCAACCGCAGATACACGACGCCGCCTGTCATTCCCGAGCAGATCCAGGGCCCCGGATCGCCCAACACGAGGGCGCGTCCGCCCGTCATATATTCAAATGCAAATCCCTTCACGCTGGCCCTGTCCGCGATTCCTGCCAAGCTGTCGTCCAGCGGCGCGGACAACTCGCCGCCGATGATCACGTCGGCGCCCGACAGCCGGATGCCCGCTCTCGCATCAGCGGCGCCCTGAACGATGAACAATCCGCGTTGGGCGCCATAAGCGACGCATTTGCCCACACATCCGCCAACGCGGCTGCCATAGCGATTGAGTCCCTTCAAGACAACGATCTTGCCGCCCAGCGCACTCTTGCCGACGCCGTCTTGCGCTCCGCCCTCCACTCTGAGCAGAACGCCGGGAGCGTTGTACGCCCCGAATCCGTTGCCCGCAACCGAGCCGCTCTGCAGTTGCACAGAGGCGCGCGCCAACCCCTGTCGGCGCTCGCGCACTTCAGAGCGCACCACAGACCCGGAAAGCATCCCTCCGATCACCCGTTCGCCGGAATGAACCTGCACAGCCCCGTAGGACAGCGTTTCATTCCCGGCTGCCATGGCGTTCACGGCCTGCGCGCCCAATTTGGCGGTCAGCGACTCTTTCCCCACCATGCTCGGCCGCGCCGGGGCCCACGCGTACAGATACTCTCGCTCTGAGTGGCGAGCCACAAGATCGTCCAGTTCCAGCAAATGTTTTCCGCGTGTCTGCACAAGCAATTGCGACTGACCCACCAGAGACTGCAGGGATGAGGCGCCAAGACTTGCGGCGATCGTCCTCGCCTCAGAGGCCACACCCTCAAAATAGCGGCACAATTGGGCCGTCGCCGTTTCCAGCTCCCGCGGGGCAAATGCTTTCAGTCCATGAGTCTGCGCCTGTTCGACCGTTTCGATTTGCGTGGCGATGCCGACATGGCAAGTGTCTTTGTGGCATCCTCGACAACCGGTGCAGCCGATCGCGATCATGGCCATCGTGCCAAATCCGACGCGATTCGCCCCCAAGAGCAGCATCTTGACCACATCGAGTCCACTCTTGACGCCGCCGTCGCACCATACTTCCACGTGCTGGCGCAGACCCGAATCGAGAAGCGCCTCATGTGCGAGTTTGACGCCAATCTCCACAGGCAGTCCGACATGGCGCAGGGCATGGGCGCGCGCAGCGCCTGTGCCGCCGTCAAAGCCGCTCAGCGTGATCACGTCGGCGCCCGCTTTGGCAATTCCCACCGCAATGGTGCCGATGCCGGGTACAACCGGCACTTTTACGGCCACCTTGGCGCGCGGATTCACGGTCTTCAATTCATCGATCATTTGCGCAAGGTCTTCAATCGAATAGATATCGTGATTATTGGACGGCGAAATCAGGTCGGTGCCCTGCCGCGCGTTGCGCGCATTGGCAACTTTCGCGGACACCTTCGAGCCCGGCAAATGGCCGCCCTCCCCCGGCTTGGCTCCCTGCCCGATTTTGATCTCAAGCAAATCCGCGGAGTTGCACAGTTCCGCATTGACGCCAAAGCGTCCCGAGGCGATCTGATGGCCGCGATTCTTGGCGAATTTGCCGAGCATGTCCTTGATCTCGCCGCCCTCGCCGTTCATGGCGATCATGTCGAGCCTGGCGGCGGCCATGGCGTACGCGCGAAAGGCGGTTTCCCCCTGGGAACCGAACGACATGGAACTGATCACAAAAGGCAGTTCGTGTTCCCCAATCGTCAGATCCACATCCTCTGGATCAATGCCCTGCCCCTGCGCGGCGACATCAAGAAGATGCCGCAGGGAAATCGGTTGTGCGACTTCGAGTTCACGCAGTTTGGCCGCGAAGTCGCCATACGGGGACTTGCCGACGGCCGCGTCGCCCGCCGCCTTCCAGATCCGGGGCCATAGCTGGTACGGCCTTGCCAGTTTCGCGGCGCCCTCGCGCAGTGCCTGCGTTCTGGTGCGCGCGGTCGCTTCAAACGTCGCCAGCGAGCCAGCCGTTGCGTTTCCGCCGAAAAATGATCTGATATCCAGCAGCGCGGCCACTTCATCCGCGAGCCCAATGCCTGAGAACAGTCTGTCATAGCCCCGCAGTTCATGAATGCCAAGTGTGGACAGCACCTTTTCAAGTCCCTTGACAAGCGCCGTATAGGTATTCTCAATTCCCTTCCAGCCGTCAAACGCGTAGGCGGATTCGAGATACAGGTACGGACATACGGCCTCCGCCCCGAGTCCGATCAGCACAACGATATCGTGAAGATTGCGGATTGCCCCGGATCTGACCACAATGTTGCAGGTCCTTCGCTGTGATTCCCCATCGTCTGTGTACACTTCCCGCAGCGCCCCGTGCGCGACGCCGACAACCAGAGCGGGATCGATGGGTGCCGCCCCGTCCGCGAAAGCCAGCCGATCATCAAGGAGCAGCAGCACCGCCTTGTCTGCGACCGCCGCCTCGATCTCCGTGCGCAGACGCTGCAACGCCTCGCGGAGCGTTTCGCCAACCTCCATGCGCGGATAGATTTCAGCCACGTCGCCTGGGTTTCTCGACAGGTGATGGGCCGCGTCTTCAAACAGCTGGGCGCTCATCTTGTGAGCCAGGGCGCGATAGCGGTCCGGTTCATCCACATCGTGGCCGCCCAGGAGGATGGGGCTTTGCAATTCCATGCGCGGCGCCGTGTGCTCCTGCGCGTAAAATGTCGGCCGCCGCCCCAACACGACGCGCGTGGAAAAATGTTCGATTTCGCGTTCGCGGTCAATCGCCGGGTTTGTGACAACCGCCACAGTCTCTTTCAGAAAATCGGCCACGTTTTGACTCTGCTCGGCAAGCGCGGCAAGCGGGCCGTCGAAGCCCAGCGACCGGATCGGTTCAGCGCCGTTTGACGCTTGGTGCTCCATGATGCGAACGTCCTCGACATCCCAGCCAAACGCGGCCATTCTTGCCTCGCGGCCGCTTTCTTCGAGACGCGCGGGCGTTAGGTGCACGTCGCCAAGCATGGCGGGTCCGCCAAACGACAGGCCGTGTCTGTATGCCGCAAAATGATGCCGTTTACTCATGCGCGACAAGGTTTCTTCCTGTGCCTCCGCATGACTGTACACGGTCACTGTCTCCGTCTCCGGCAATTGGATGTACACTTTCTCACCCGGCGCCAGGGGGCGCGGATCGTGAATCATATCAAACAGCGGAACAACGCCCTGCTCGGAACTGAAGACCAAGCTGTGATCGGTCTCAACCATCCATAGTGGACGCAAGCCCATGGCGTCCACGGCAAACACCGCTTCAGCGTCCGCCCGCGCGACGATGGCCGCAGGTCCCTGGGCAAACGGGCCCCACAGCGTGCGCATGAACATGTACAGATCCTGCAGTTCCGGGCGCATCTGTTTAATTTCATTGATAATCGGCGGAAAGGCCAGTTCCATCGCCTCAAGCAGACTATACCCAAAGACCTGTCTCAGACTCTCGATCAGGCGGTTCAAATCCTGGGAATCGGATCCGCCGGGCACCATTTTGACGCCGATCATGCCCGCCTCTTCGCGCAGTCTGTGGATCGTGTTGATTTCCCCGTTGTGCCCCAGCAGTGAAAATGGCTGGACGCGCTCAGACGATGTTGTGGTATTGGTGGAATAGCGATTATGGCCAATGGTTATGCGGCTGATAAACGCGGGATGTCTAAAATCGTCAAAATACCCCTGCAGCACGGTGCTGTCGCCACGCGCCTTATACACGACAGACTTTGTCGAGAGCGAAGCTGCGTGCGCTCCCAACTCATCTTCCACGGCCAATTGCAACCCGAAACAGGCGCTCTCGGGAGGCGTCCCATCCAAATCCTCCAGATAGAGCGCGACTTGCACAAAGCCCGTATCCTCAGCTTGGCCGCCGGGGCCAAGCGCGCTGCGGTTCACAGCGTTGAAGACGCACCCCAGAACACGGAATCCAGCACGCCTTGCGACCTGTTCAAACGCCGCTGTCCAGGCCTCCCGCTCCACCCGGTTCCATTCTCTGCAGATCAAATGCGCAACCGCAAACCCTGGATCATGGGCCAAGGCCGGGCTGTGTCCAAAATCACTCAGGTGGTCGGCCCAAATCCCCCGGGGAAGGTCCACGAGTATGCCGCAGCCGTCGCCCTCTTCACTGACAAATCCAGCGCGGTGACGCATCTGATTCAAAGCCGACAACGCATTCAACACATTGTTCCGCGAACCCATGGGCGCTTTGTCCACCCACGCCACAATGCCACAGGCATCGTGTTCCTCTCTCTCTATAAATGACACAAGCGCCACTCCTCTCTCAGGCGGGCTAACAATTCCTGTCCCTCGCGCAGGGCGCGAAAGAAAACGACAAAGGCGGAGCATTCCCCGCGATCAGGGAACCTCTCCGCCGAGTCTTTTGTACTCACGGTGTGGCATGACGAATCTTGGCCTGCACCGCTCGGTCCTGTCCGGGCAAGCGATCCCCGGCCGGATCCCTAGGTGCACTTCCTCTGTAGGCAGAAGTATACCCGAAAATGCATAAAGATGCAATGGCATGCGCTCCATAGGTCAATGGGTCGACATGGCGACGGACCGATCCACAGTCAGACAAGGGTCATGAGAGTCGGTCCCAAGCATACGATCGTCCCTGCCGGTCGGGTTCCTATACTGTGCCCCTGCTCGAACACGTCTGCGCCAAACTCGCGACGGGCACAGTATAGGAACCCTCCCCAAGAGAGTTCTTCAGCCCTGCCAAAAGCCTCTGGCGCTTTTTCATCTTGCTGACGGCGCCTGGTAAGAGGTGAGATTTTGCTTTGCAAAACTCAGTCATGAGAGTCTGTCCCGATAGGCGTTTCCCATCATGGCCTTGAGCGCGTCGCGCACCACGTCCACCGCTATGGCAAAACCGATGCCCTGCGAACTCTGGCTCACGGCCGTGTTGATGCCGATCACTTCCCCGCGCATGTTGATCAGCGGCCCGCCGGAATTGCCACGGTTGATGGCGGCGTCGGTTTGCAGCAAATGAGGGTATGAACGGTCGCCAATCTGCATCGGACGTTCCTTTGCACTGACGATGCCCACTGTTACCGAGTGATCGAGTCCGAGCGGGTTGCCAACGGCGAGAACCCACTCGCCGACCCTGACATCCTGCGAATGTCCGAGTTGCAGGACAGGGATCATACGCGGCATGGTGATCTTGAGCACGGCCAGATCATGCTCGTAGTTGGTTCCCACGACGCTTGCGGCGAGTGGCTTGCCTTTGCCAAGCATCTGCACATTGACGCGCGAGGCGCCGTGAATGACGTGTTCGTTGGTCAGGATATACCCGCGTCGGTCAAACACGAATCCGGTGCCGATATTCAGCGCATGCGGCGAGCTTTCCGGCAGTTCCCAGGGAAGGCCAAACGGAAAGAGCGGTGCGCGCGATCGCGCATTGGCCTGTTCAACTTCGATGTTGACCACGGCATGCTTGAAACGGTCGACAATGGTCACAAAGTCCAGCGCATTGGCCGACGCCTTCTGTTTCCGTCCGTTCATAGACGCCGGTCGCGCACCCTTTTTTGGCGCGGCGCTGCGTATCACGTTGCGTTTCGGTTGCAAAGCGGCACACCTCGCATATATGGCATACGACACCTTATTCGAGATGCATCGTCCAGGACTAAGACAAATGACCAGGCCGGGTGAGTTTGCAACGGCATCCACCGTGCCTGGGGATATTGGGGTTGCTTGCCCAGGCTCAAAAAAACAAGGATGGACCCAAAAGCGATCCATCCCGAGCGGCGCCGGATTTTTCCGGGCGCACCGCATTTTTTTATTGACCATCCGAAGCGGAGGCCGCCGTCACGACCTGCGGCCGCTCCGACTCCTCCTCGCGATAGGATGCAGTGCCCGGCAATACTGGTGCGCGAAGAAAACTCATACCCCGTTCCAGCTTGCGGTAAAGGCCCTGCGGATCGCGTCCGCCGACGAGGGCGTTGTTGCGCACTGCGAAGGGAACGTCTGTGCATGTTCCGCACATATCCACACAGTCCTTGATCTCAATCTGTTCGTCCGGATACGCTTCCTTCAGGGCATCATAAACGGATTGCGAATACAACTCCAGATTCTTTTTACAAAACACAAGACTCATTGACGAAGACATGCGGCGCATCTCCTTTGGCTGTCCAGTCCCTGTCGACACCTCTGACATTGTAACACATTCGGTTTTGGAGTCGCCACAGGCTTGCCGCCGTCGTATGCTCGTCTTCGCCGCATACTTGCGGCGCCACAGAGTGGACGCTCACACCGATAACAGGGATGGTTGATAACGTACGCCATAATTGCCTTTGCATGTGCGATAGATCTGGACCAAGGGCTGATGATGACCTCTCAAGATCTGATCGTCGCGCACGCACATGGCGACGTAGTTGGCCACTGAACGCGAGTCGTACAGGCGTGCTTCATATACCCAAGTCATGAGCTCCCTCCTTGCTCCCACTGCGTCTTTAGGACACAGTTTGCCCGCTCGCGCGCGAACTCATCCCTTTTCGGCGCGGCAGAAACGTCGGCGTTCAGGCCGAGGAGGTGCTGCGCCTTCACGTAGTCGCCTTTGCTTCAATCAGCATGCCCGCGTGTTTTTTGACATTGAGACAGCCGTGTGGAAACAGCAGATACTGTCCGCGAATCCCGATCAAGCGGCCAGACACCGCGTCCTTCTGCAAGTCCAATGACTTTGCCTTCGGCGTCTCGCCTTCGCATACCGGGTACTGCAGGCTGCACACGGACGATGCTTTCAGAACAAATGGCCTCAGCGCGTCAGGAAGGCGTTCATACACCTCTTGCGCCAGCGCGCGCAGGTCCACGGCTCCGTACACACCCTGCACCATCTTGCGCCAGTCAGTCTTGTCGGGGAGATTCCTGGCCACCTCCATTTCAAACTCGCCGGCAGTCTTGCGGGTGGGGAGTTCGGCAAACAGCATGGCCTGATGCGCCCCTTGATCCACCCAACGTATCCATTCCCGATTTTTTCTTGTCAGTCCCACTTTGGCCTGGCTGCTGACCGCCAGATACACATAGTGGGGAATCATGCACTGGGTGGCGGCAAACTCGTTGTCTCGACAGGTGCCGAGGTGGTGGTGGCACTCGTGGGGTTTTACAATGCAAAGATCGGTCTCTGCAAGAGTTGTAACGCACGGAAAACAGTACCCGTTCTGATACAATTTCGTAACTTTTCGGCCACATGCGATACAGCGCCGTTCGCCAAGAAAGCGGATTTCCACCGTACGCGACAGCCAGTCATTGAGCACCTCCACATCATCGCCGAGTCGCCACCGATATGTGACGGGCGCAGTGGCATCATGCTCAAGCGCTCTGCTGAATCCGCGCAACTTCACCCCTCCTCCATCGTCACTGCCGGCCGCGGATGAAATATTTGAGCTGTTTCCGGTCACCCTATGCGCAGCAGGTTTTGCTTCCCCCATGACCTGCGTGAGTCCACTGCGCGCACCATCCAAGGAGGGAAACCATGCTTGTTCTCGCCGCCGTCATTCCGGCGCTGGCGGTTCTTGCCTATATATACCGGGCGGCCCGTCATCGTGAAGCGCCACAGCTTGTGTTGCTGCTGTACATTCTGGGGGCCATAGCCGTATTGCCTGCGGGACTCGCGGAACGGTTTTTGCTGGATGTATACAGTCAGACGCCGGACCCGCAAAACGTCCTGCTGGCCACTCTGGTGACTTCGTTTTTCATTGCCGGCGCAACGGAGGAATCCATAAAGGGCATGATTTTTTACCGCCTGGTTTACCGCAGGCCGTTTTTTGAACGACCATATGACGGGGTGCTGTACGCTGTGGCCATCAGCATGGGGTTCGCCACCGTCGAGAACATTCTCTATGTAACAAGCTACGGTCTCTCCACAGCCTTCGTGCGAACGTTTACGGCTGTGCCTGCCCACGCCCTGTTTGGAGTCGTCATGGGCGCCTGTTTCAGTCGCGCCAAGTTCGCTGGCGAGCCTGTCTGGCGGGCGTTCATCGTTCCCGCTCTCCTGCATGGAGTCTACGACGCGTTTGCCATGGCGCAGAGTTTCCTTGCGAATGCGCTGCTCATCGGCTATCTCATGTGGCTCGTGCGCTATGCGTACGTGCGCGCCAAACCGCTCGCGACAAGTACGCGTCAACGTGTGTCGTGACCGTGCAAGCTGAATCTTTGCGGACTGTCCGGCAGACCGTCAAACGTGAACAAAATCCCGTCATCCGTTTTAAAGACGGCAATCTCAGTGCGTTCATCGATCATCAGCAGATGAAAGAGATTCATATCAGTCTTAAAATAGGGACTCAGATGTTCATCGTGAAATCGCAGATTGAGCACGCGAAAGCGTTCCGGTCCGGGCACCTGAAAGCCTGTCCGCACAGTCCACTCATTGCGTTTGTCTGCAAGTTTGTCCGCCATCTTGTCCGCGGTTATCGGCTCTGCGCGGCCCTTTGTCCGCAGCAACTCGAACAGGGCCCTGGCCGCCTTTGATTTGCGACTTTGCTCAGTGAAAAGTCCGTAATGCACCTGTGTTCCCCTTCTCTTGAAACAAGGAATGCCCCCTGTGGTAAACCAACCGGATTAGGGGGCATTCACTTGGGGTAATGCATTGCCTCACTCTATGGGTAGTATAACTGAAACAAAAGCGTAATGGGAGTCAAAATTTGTGGGCTGTAAAGTAAGATGTGGTATGACAGGCGCGATGCCGCGGCGGCATGGGGGACTGTCTCGGAAATATGATCGTCCCTGCCATGGTATACTGGAGACAGTGAGTCATGGAAGGGGCCAGTGTATGCGAAACGAGCGGACGTTGCTGGAGCGCGTCGTTCTGTCGAAGGCCATCGAAGGAGAATTGCGGACGTTTGACATCGATTTGCACGACCTTGGCGAACGGTTTGAAGTATATGTATACGACCCTGAAGAAGCATTTGAGGCGGAGCCTGTCTCATGCTCATCGCTTGTCGAAGCCAAGCGCGTATTCACCCGTTTCATGGAACTGATCGTCGCGGAACCCGTGCATGCGACGGACTCTCCGTTTGATTTTGCGGAGCGCGTCTATGGGAAGCTGTTTGAGTCCGAGTGACGACCGCCGCTCATGTCCGCTCTTCCGACGTTCTGCGTCGCATCCTTGCGCTGTGTTCTCCACGCGCACGGGATGTCCGCCGTCCATGCTCGCTCGGGTTGTGATTCCATGTATCCGTTTCCTCATTCAGGTATTCGAAAAGGCGGACCTCCGCATCCTCGTTGATGACGATAACCGGGATGTCAGCGCGCAGCGCCATGAGTGGAAACCGGTTTACTGGGTCCATCTCCAGACTGGTTCCCACGACTAGCAACACGTCAGCGGTGGAAATCCAGTTGACGGCCAGTGTGAGCGACCGTACTGTCTCTCCTTCCATCACGACGTCCGGCCAGACCTGCCCGCCGCAAGCGCGGCATTGCACGCTGCGGGCCCCACGATGACTCGCCGCCGTCACCGATCCACAGGATCGGCAGCGCAGACGCATCAAACTGCCGTGTAGTTCGATGATCTCCCGTGAACCGGCGCGCTGGTGCAATCCGTCGATGTTTTGGGTGATGATCCTTGCACCGCGTTGCGCGAGAATCATGTGGCCGATATTGGGCTTGATGGACAGCCATGCCGTCATCAGTTTCCTGTATAGTGTTTGATATTCTCTGACGTGTCTGCGCGCGTCGCCCGCTCGAAAGAGTTCCTTGAGTGGACGGCCTGACCAGTCAGCTTCCACCGTTGGCAAACCGCTTGCCACACTGAGACCGGCGCCCGTAACCGCCACGAGACGGCGGGCGGCTTTACAGAGCGCCTGACAGCGCAGCGTATGCTCTTCGGACGGCACATTTCGCTGCTGTGGCAACACCATCATCCCTTCTCTCTGTCACAGACAAAACACAGACAAAAAACCGGGGAAAAAATGCGCCTTCGGCGATATTTCGGGATAGGGCTTCGGGATAGGGCTTGACGCCGAAGCCTGTGGTGTAGTATTCTCTGAAAAATCCCATACGATCAAAGTGATGACGGAAACGAATGGACAGTACAGCGCTCAGAGAACCAGCGGTTGGTGCGAGCTGGCGGCTGGAATCCACCTTCAAGCATTCCCGAGCGAACGGTGAACGCCACAGCAGGCCAGTAGCCGCTTACGCACAACTGCGTTACCGGTTGCGGTTCTTTCGTGGAACCGCGTGAGCCGTCGGTCGTGAGATCGGCGGGATGTAGGGTGGTACCGTGAGCGCCTGCCGCTTGCCCCTGTTGTTTTTGGGGCAGGCGGCTTTATTGTGATCGGCAGCGTTCCCATCAGAGACAGAAGGAGTGGTGAAAATGTTCGCAGAAAAGACAGTTTTACGAATTCCCGGTCCGACTCCCGTTCCTCCGGAGGTTGCCAGGGCCATGGGACATGCCATGGTCGGACACCGCAGCTCTGAATTTTCCGCTCTGTTGGCCGAAGTGCTGGCGGATTTGCGCGCGCTGATGCAGACTTCAGGAAGCGTCGCAATCCTTGCGGGAACAGGAACAGCCGGCCTTGAGACGGCGCTCCTCAATCTGGTGCAGCCTAACGAGGAAATCCTCTCTGTGTCGACGGGCAATTTTGGCGATCGCTTCGCCGATATCGCCTCCCGCGTCGGCGCGACGGTGCGCACCCTCTCCTACGAGTGGGGTCAGGCGGCGCGAGCAGAAGACATCGAGCGGGCGCTCGCGGAGCAGCCCGGCGTCAAGGTGGTCCTCGTCACTCATTGCGAGACTTCGACCGGTGTGCTGAACGATGTCAGGGCGATCGCCGAAGTGGTCCATCGCCGCGGCGGCTATCTCGTGGTCGACGCCGTGAGTTCGTTTATAGGCGCTCCCCTTCCTATCGATGAATGGCGCGTGGATGTCGTGGTGACTGGATCGCAAAAGGCGCTCGGATTGCCCCCGGGCTTGACGCTGGTAGGCGTTTCCGGGCGGGCCGCGGAGCGTATGAAAGAGATCCCCCGCAGAACGCTGTATTTCGACCTTGTGCGCTATTTCAAGGATGCGCAGGTTGACACCACACCCTTTACACCGCCCGTCAGTTTGGTGTACGGACTGCAGGCTTCACTGGCGCTGTTGCGGCAGGAAGGGCTGCAGCAGGCACAGCGCAGGCACCTGTTGCTGCGCGACATGACGCGCGCCGGCGTCAGAGCCATCGGACTGCCGCTGCTGGTCGCACAGGACGCGGATGCAAGCCCCACCGTCACCACTGTCGGGTTGCTGGATTTTGACGCCGACGCTGTGCGCAAAGTCATGAAATCCGAACTGCATGTTGCGATTGCGGGCGGTCAAAAACATCTGGCGGGAAAAATATTGCGGATTGGCCATATGGGGTATATCGACGCAGGCGACGTGCTGCATTATCTCGCCTGTCTGGAGACGGCGCTCGCCAAAACCGGTCACGCCGCCGCGCTGGGAGCGGGCGTTGCGGCCGCACAGGAGGTGTACTTGCGACATGCGCATACTGGTCACTGATCCAATCTCCGAACTGGGTCTCGCAAAACTGTACGAAGCGGACGAGTTTGAAATCGTGACAAAGGTCGGCATTCCCAAGGACCAGCTTCTGGAGGAAATCGGAAGCTATGAAGCACTGCTCGTGCGCAGTCAGACCAAGGTGACTGCGGATGTGATCGCCGCCGGAAAGCGACTGCAGGTGATTGGCCGCGCGGGCGTCGGCGTCGACAACATCGATGTGCGGGCCGCTACAAAAGCGGGCGTTCTCGTCATCAATGCACCCGACGGCAATACCATAACGACCGCCGAATTTACGTTTGGCATGATGCTTGCGCTTGCCCGCCGCATCCCTCAGGCGTACGCCAGCCTGCAGGCCGGACGCTGGGATCGCAACCAATATGTCGGTGTGGAATTGCGCGGCAAGACCCTCTGCGTCGTGGGCTTGGGAAGAATCGGCGCGGAAGTGGCGAAACGCGCGCAGGCATTCGGCATGAAAGTGGTCGCCTATGATCCTTTCCTGACGGCGGCCCGCGCGGAAAAACTGGGTGTGCAGCCGGCCACTCTGCACGACGGCATCCGGGAAGCCGATTTTATCACGGTGCATACGCCTCTCATGAAGGAAACCCATCACCTCATCGCGGCGCGTGAATTCTCGTTGATGAAACGCGGGGTGCGGATTCTCAATTGCGCCCGCGGCGGCATCATCGACGAAGTCGCCTTGGAGAAGGCGCTCGCAGACGGCGTCGTGATCGGCGCGGCGCTTGACGTGTTTGAAGAAGAACCGGCAATCGGGAATCCGTTGCTCGCCAATCCGCTCGTCATCGCCACCCCGCACCTGGGCGCGTCAACCGTGGAAGCGCAGGTGAACGTCGCCGTCGATGTCGCAGACGGCATGGTGCGTCTCTTGCGCGGCGGGTCCTACCCGCACACGGTCAACCTGCCCGCGCTGAGCGCGGAAGCCCGGAAAAAGGTGGAACCCTACGCCAGACTCGGCGAGGTGCTGGGCAGTTTCGCCGCCCAGATGAAGAGCGGCGGCGTCGAAAAAGTCGTCGTCCGTTACGAGGGCGAACCCGCTGCACAACCGTTGGAACCTGTCACAGGCGCGCTTTTGAAGGGACTGCTGACTCACTATTATCGGGAGGAAGTCCACCTCATCAGCGCCTCGTTAATCGCCGAGGAACTTGGCGTGGAAGTCGTCGAGAGCAAGGCTCCGCGCCATGAGACGTTCGCCAATTATATCGAGGTTGAGGTGTTGGGCGAGGGTACGGCCGCCAAAGTCGGCGGCACCGTCATTCCCGGACATGGCAGCCGGATCGTGATGCTGGACGGATATCCGGTCGATATCTATCCGGCGGAAGCGATGGTCATGACGTGGCATCGCGATCGACCGGGCATCATCGGCCGCGTTGGTTCCATTCTTGGCGAGGCTGGCGTCAACATCGCCGGCATGCAGGTCGGCCGTCAGGAAGCGGGGGGCGGCGCGATTATGATTCTGGCCGTGGACCGCGAAGTGAGCGTCGCCGAATTGGACCAGATTCGCGAGGCCGCTGGCATGGATCGCGTGCTGTATGTGGAATTGCCGATCAGTCCGTAAGCGGCCCGGTTCGTTTGCCGTGTCTCGGCGATCACAGCGCTGAGCCGCGTTTCCCTGTGGGGGACGCGGCTCAGCGCGTTGTGGTCCTGACTGGAATGCAATGTTTGCGATCAATGTTCACTTTGCCGAAAGGTCGTTTTGACCATTTCCTCATCGGCAAACCCGCCGCGGTCCGCCGCTTGTATCCCCTCATGAATCGCTTGCAATCGCCACTCCTGCGCTTCGATAAATTCCTCTCTGCATTCGCCGGGCCCCTGCGGCAGATGCAGGTCGTCAAACCACGCCGCTTGCGGCGGCCGGATTCCCGCGGAGAATGCCGCTACACGTTCGCCACGCCGCCTACGGAAACGTACTTGACATCCAAATACTCCTCGATCCCGTACTTGCCGCCTTCGCGCCCCACACCAGACTCCTTGACCCCGCCAAAAGGCGCCTGCGCGGTGGACGGCACGCCGTCATTGACGCCGATGATGCCGTATTCAAGTTGATCGGCCAGGCGAAACAGCCGCGCCATGTCCCTGGTAAAACAATAGGCGGCGAGGCCATAGGGGGTCTCATTCGCCATGGCAATCACTTCGCTCTCCTCCGTAAATGTCGCCACGGCCGTAACAGGACCAAATGTCTCCTCCTGCATGATCAACATGCTTGCATCGACATTGGTGAGAACCGTCGGCGGATAGAAGTATCCCTTCCCATCCGCCGCAGGCGCATCGCCGGCGAGCGACACCCGCGCCCCCTTTTCCAGGGCGTCTTCCACATGACGTTTCACTTTTGCCACCGCGTCCCGGTTGATCAGCGGTCCCACCTGCACGCCTTCCGACGCGCCGTCGCCCATGCCCATCGAGCCAATTCGCTCAGAGAGTTTCTGCACAAACACGTCCGCGATGTCGCGATGCACATAGAACCGGTTGGCGGACACGCACGTCTCCCCCATCCCGCGCATCTTGCAAAGCGCAGCCTGCTCCACCGCCAACTCCAGATCGGCGTCTGCAAATACGATGAACGGCGCGTGTCCTCCGAGTTCCAGAGACAGGCGCTTCATGGTGTCGGACGCTTGGCGCATCAACAGCTTGCCCACCCGCGTCGAACCGGTGAAGGACACTTTTCGCACCCGGAAATCCTCCATGATCGCCTTCCCCAACGCCGCGGCGTCCATCCCCGGCACGACTGACAACACGCCCTCCGGCAACTCGCATTCGGCAAAGATGCGCGCGATCTCTAGAGCCGTGAGCGGCGTCAACTCGGACGGTTTTACGACCATCGCGCATCCGGCCGCCAGCGCGGGACCCAGTTTGCGCGTAATCATGGCGGCCGGGAAGTTCCATGGAGTGATCGCCGCCGTGACGCCGACAGGACGCCTGACCACCATAATCCGCTTGCCGGGATGGCTCGCGGGAATCAAGTCGCCGTAAACGCGTTTCGCTTCCTCTGCGTACCACTCCAAAAATGACGCTGCGTATGCAATCTCGCCGCGCGCTTCGGCGATCGGCTTCCCCTCTTCGAGGGTCAGGATGCGCGCCAGATCCTCCTTGCGCTCGATCATCAGCCGCGCCGCTCTTCCCAAGATTGCTGAGCGCGCGCCCGCCGTCGTCTGCGCCCAAACGGGCTGAATTCTCGCCGCGTCGTCGATCGCCAGCCGGATATCGGCGACACCCGCGTCGGGAACTCGCGCGATGACTTCCTCTGTGGCCGGGTTGACCACATCAAACCAGCGTCCCGATTTCGCTTCCAGCCATTGTCCCCCAATATACAGTCGATACAGACGCTCATTCATTTTTGCCAACACCTCATCCAAGTCAAGAGTCTATCCCAAAACTAACATAGTCTGTGCCGGTCGGAGTCATCTATTGCGCCCCTGCCTGCCAGGACGATGAGATTTTGCTTCGCAAAACTCAGGCATGCCACTGCCGCTCAGACAGCCGCGGCCTAAAGGCCGCTAATACTCGCGGCAGCGGCATGCACGACCCGTCCCGGCGGGAGTCCACCGTTGTCGCTAAACTCGCGACGGGCGCAATATATGACTCCTCCCCGAACTGACTACTCGTCGGCGATGATACTGCCAACCCGTTCCCCCAGGTCCGGGTTTCGCGCGCTGAGCACGCGCGCGTATACAGCCGACAGAATCAGGTACACAAGGACGATGTAGGGAAACAGATTGTACGGCGCCGGCTGGCCTGGCTGGATCATCCCCCATAACGGCAGAATCATGGCCACCGTGCCGAGAAAGGGCACGATCAGATGGCGCCAGGGACGAAACAGAGTGCGCTCTTCCCGCAGATAATAGATGGGGAGGGCCACATTGAGAGTGAGGTAGACCAGGACCACCGGTATGGTGCCGAGTGTGGCCATGATGCCCGCCGCCGCGAGCGGCGTCACGGCTGTGCCCCAGATCAGCGTAATGGTCAGCCCGATACACAGATAAAAGACGATGGCGGCCCACGGGGTTTGCCCTTTTCCCACGCGCGCTAGAAACGCGGGCAGCAGTCCTTCGCGTGCGGCGCTGAAGATCATGCGCGCCTGGCCGTTGGTCGCGCCAATGAGCGAAGCGAATGTGCTCGTAAATCCCGCCAGATATACGAGAATGCCTGCTCCGCCCAACACTTTGACGCCGGCGTCCACAAAGGGCACGGAGGCGGCGCCGATTTGCGCGATATTGTCATGATAGGCGATGGTTGTGGCCCAGGCCATAAAGAGATAAATGACAGCCACGGAAACTGTGCTTATCACGATGGCAAGCGGCACGGACTTGCGTGGGTTGCGCGCCTCTTCCACCATGGGCGCGGGATTCCCGACCCCGATAAACAGGAACACCGCAAGTGGAAACGCCAGTCCAAGACCCGACAGGCCATTTTTGATCTGCATGGGGTTGAACATGCCAAAGGTCAAATGACCCGCGTTCGCGATCAACATGGCAACTCCAGCGACCACGATGAGAATCAGTTCGAACAGAAAGGTGACCACCGCCCACTTCGTCGAGATCCGCACACCGCGAATCACCAGAAACCCGACGAAGGCGACCAGTACAAGACTGATCAGTTGCCACGGCAAATTGATGGAGAAAAAGGTCTGAAAGATGGTCGCTGTCCAGCCGCCCAGCACCGCCATCACGTACCCCACCGCGACGATGTATCCGAACGTGAGGGCCAGCGCGGTCATGGCGCCCGCAACGGCTCCGAACGTGCGGCCAATGTAGGAAATGTACGAGCCTGTACTCGGTATGACCTTTGTGAACTCCATCAGGCTGTTGATTTTCATAAGAACCACAATCGCGGCAACGGCAATGGCGATGGGACTGGCAATCCCTGCGGCGAGTGCGATGACGCCAAAGGAAAAGAAGAAACTCATGGCTGGCGCCGTGTTGGCCAGCGCCGCGGAGACAATGTCGCCGAGTCCCAACTCGCCTTTTTTCAGACGCGCGGGCTCCACTTTGATGCGTTCGACCGTCATATCAAACCCCCTCTTCATAGCTCGGCAACACTATTTTGTATCCCGGAAATACGGTGGTCCCTGCCTGCCAGGACGATGAGATTTTGCTCCGCAAAACTCAGGCATGGAAGTCGATTCGATCATGTCCTTTTCACTGGTTGCCGGTGAACCACGGTCAGGCGACTGGCGCTGGGTCAACTGCCGTCGGTCAACTCGGACACG
>JAJYTO010000034.1 GCA_021793015.1 Bacillota bacterium | reverse complement strand
TTCATTATACATCACTATATCACATCGATTCGTATTGAAGGACACTTTTTGGCCGTGTCGAAAATACGGGGAAAACCACTAGTTTTGTCGCCCTGCAGGAAGTCTTGCACGACGAGGCGAAGCATAAGCCAGGCAACAAGATCACTGTGTTCGGTCGCGTGTACAAGGGAGGAGTATGACGGCCAATGAGAGTGCAGGTGGACAGGCGTCACCGTGGATCCATACTCGTGGCGTCGCTCGCAGGGGAACTGGATCATCATGCCGCACAAGCTGTGCGCATCACACTGGATCAGGAACTGGCGGGCCAACACGGCATCCGTCTGATACTTGATCTAAGCGGAGTTACCTTTATGGACAGTTCCGGACTCGGGGTCATACTGGGCCGCTACAAAAAGATCCGGGACAGCGGCGGAGAAATGGCCATCGCGGGCGCGTCCCGATCAATCGATCGTCTGCTTGAAATGTCCGGGCTGCACAAGATCGTCCGGATGTATCCGAACTGCGAAGTCGCGGTTGTCGCGTTGAAGGAGGTTGTCAAATGAATGCGGCCAACGAAATGTCCAGCAGTTTCACAGCAGTGTCCGAAAATGAAGCGTTTGCGAGAGTGGCGGTTGCGGCGTTTGTTTTGCCGTTAAACCCAACGATGGAGGAATTGACTGAGATCAAAACCATCGTCTCGGAAGCGGTGACAAATGCCATTATTCACGGATACGGAGAACGGCGTGGGATTATCTATTTGCATTGCAAAATTATAGGCGATAGAATGGAGCTTGTCATCGAAGATCACGGAGTTGGCATCGAGGATGTTGATCTGGTCAGGCAGCCGCTGTACACTTCCCGGCCAGACTTGGAGCGCTCGGGGATGGGGTTTACCATTATGGAATCGTTTGTCGACGAGATCGAAGTGGACAGCGCGGTCAACCGAGGCACACGCCTGCGCTTTGTCAAATACATTCGAACTCCGCAAAGCGCTGCTCGCTATGAGGTGTAGAACATGGAGCATGGAGTGGCACGGGAATACCCAAAATTAACAGATGAGCGTGTTCGCGCCCTGATTCTCGCCTCCCAGGACGGCGATGCGGCGGCGCGCGACGAGCTTGTGCTGAACAACCAGCGGCTTGTCTGGGCGGTGGTGCAGCGTTTTCTCGGTCGTGGCTACGAACCCGAGGATCTGTTTCAGATTGGCTGCATCGGGCTTATGAAAGCGATCGACAAGTTTGATCTGCAGTATGAAGTGAAATTTTCCACGTATGCCGTTCCGATGATCATCGGGGAGATCCAGCGCTTTCTGCGCGATGACAGCACGGTAAAAGTGAGTCGCTCGCTCAAGGAACTCGCCAGGCATATCAGGCGTAAACGGGATGATCTGGCCAAGGAACTGGGCCGCCAGCCGCAGATTAACGAAGTCGCTGAGGCGCTGGGCATTGCGCCTGCGGAAGTCGTTCTGGCGCAGGAAGCCATGCGTGTGCCGGCGTCCATTCACGAAACGGTATTTGAAAATGACGGAGACCCCATTTATCTGATGGATCAGATCGCCGACGCCGAACAGGATAAATGGTTTGAAAAGCTTGCTTTGCACGATGCGCTGTCGCGTCTTCCCGAACGCGAACAACTGATCATCCACATGCGGTTTTTCGAAGACAAGACTCAATCTGAGGTGGCGGACGTGCTGCACATATCGCAGGTGCAGGTGTCGCGCCTGGAAAAGCGCATTCTGCAGCAAATCCGCGAGACCCTGCTCATGGATGGGTCGCTGTGAGGTGCAGGCAACCGCCTCATAATTTCATCCCATTGGGAAACCCTATGGTTGCATCACGCCATGGGGTAGATTTTTGTGATGCGGCACGCCGCCAACAACCGGGAAGAAAATGCGCCTGCGGCGATTTTCTGGCATGGGAGATGGGATTTTGAGCGTTAAGACCGGCATTGACCAAAAACGCTATCAGGCGTTTCTAAAGGGTCGACAACCAGTTCGGCCCTGGTTCAAAAATTCAGTCCGCGCTTTTTTTACCGGTGGCGCCATTTGTCTTGTAGGACAGGGGATTCAGGAAGTGATCGTGCATTACTACCATATCAGCGAAAAAATGGCCGGCAATCCCACTGTCGCCATCCTGGTCATGCTATCCGCGTTGTTCACCGGGCTCGGCGTCTACGACAAATTCGGTCAATGGGCAGGCGCGGGCTCGGCCGTTCCCGTCACGGGCTTTGCAAACTCCATCGCTTCCGCGGCGCTGGAACACAAGACGGAAGGGTACGTGATGGGTGTGGGAAGCAACATGTTCAAGGTGGCTGGGCCTGTCATCGTATTTGGCGTGGTTGCAGCGTTTGCCGTGGGCCTGATCCGCTATCTGCTGACCCATGTGTAACGCTGCGCAGCACCATCAGAGAATGGAAGAAGGGACTGCAGCGTTTTTCACAGACGCAGGGCCTGCTCGGGGAGGAGTCGTATATTGCGCCCGTGGCGAGTTTAGCGACAGCGCTGTCTGAGCAGGGGCGCAATATACGACTCCGACCGGCACAGATCGGCGATTTTTCAGGACAGGGGGCCTGGGTCATGCTGATTGGAAAGCAAACGTGGTCCTTCGTTTCGGGCCCGCGGATTCTCGGAACGGGTACTGTCGTTGGCGCCAAGGAGGGGCGCGGACCCCTCGGCGATCGCTTTGATCTGATCCATGAGGACCCCTATGCGGGACAGGAATCCTGGGAAAAGGCAGAACGCAAGATGCTCGAACAGGCGCAGGAGAAGGCCGTATTGAAAGCCGGGCTGTCCATGGAAGCGATCGACGTGATGATCGCGGGCGACCTTTTGCCGCAGATCACAAGCGCCGGGTTTGCCGCCCGTACGGCCGGTCGGCCGATGCTGGGCGTCTTTAGCGCCTGCGCCACAAGCATGCAGGCTGTCGCTCTGGCCGCGGCGCTGGTGGAAGCCAAGGCTGCGCGGTATGCGCTTGCGGCCACGAGCAGCCACAACAGTTCCGCTGAACGGGTCTTCCGCTTCCCAACAGAATACGGTGGGCAAAAACCGCCAACGGCGCACTGCACGGTGACCGGAGCCGGTGCGGCGGTAGTCGGAGCCGGCATGGCCGGAGTCCGCGTGACTTCCGCGACGATCGGAAAAGTGGTTGATCTGGGCGTCAAGAGTCCCTGGGAAATGGGAGCGGCCATGGCGCCGGCGGCAGTGGACACAATTGTCCAACATTTGGCCGACACCGGTCGTTCCGCGGATGACTATGACCTGATTGCCACCGGCGATCTGGCGCGGGTTGGCCAACCCATTGCCGGCGAACTGTTGAGTCAACGGGGTATTGATCTCCAGGATCGGTTTCAGGATTGCGGGATTCTTATGTACGACGAACATCAGCCAGAGGTGTTCAGCGGCGGCAGCGGCCCCGCCTGCTGCGCCTGTGTGACGTTTGCGCACCTGTTGCGGCAACTGGAGGAAGGTGTGTACGGGCGGATCCTGGTGGTGGCGACAGGCGCTCTGCTTTCGCCGGTTACGGCGCAGCAGCATGAAACGGTTCCTTGTGTCGCGCACGCCGTCTGCTTCGAGGCAGGAGCATCGTGAGCGGACGCCAGAGGAGTGCCTGCCGTCGTGATTGACAAAACGGCGTGTGCTGCTTGATGCCTTATGACGCGAGGTGACAGGATATACGATGACAGGGATTTGGCTGTTTGTTGCGGCGTTTGTCGTTGGCGGTTTGATCTGCGTTGCCGGACAGTTGTTGATGGATCTCACAAAACTCACGCCAGCCCATGTTATGACCATACTCGTCGTGGCGGGCGCCATTTTGGATGGCTTGGGATGGTATGATCCGCTGATCAAGTTCGCGGGCGCGGGAGCCACCGTACCCATCACGTCCTTTGGCAATGCGCTGGTGCACGGCGCTCTCGCGGAAACAGGGCAATACGGCGTTCTTGGACTGATCACAGGCATCTTCGAAGTGACAAGCGCCGGGATATCGGCTGCCATCATCTTCGGCTTTCTGGCGGCTGTCCTTTTTCGCGCCAGGGGCTGAGGACGGCGGGAAACGGTCGCTGATGTCAGTACGAGTGACTGAATCACAGTTGACGGCGAAAATAGCAACAGTTCATATAGCAGGATTGCGAACATGCGAAAAAAATCAAATCCCGCGCTGACCGGTTGCTCCGACCAGAGAACGGTGTTATCATCCTACTACCGCTGATGGGAATACAGATGGGACCGGAGGCTGCGCAAAAGGATGATCCTCTACGGAAACAGCGCTCTCTGCGCGAATGGAGAACTGTGCATCGGGGGCTGGCGCGCCAGCGATCTTAAAGAGCAGTTTGGCACCCCGCTCTACGTGTACGATGAAGACTATATCAGGACCTCTATCCAGTCTTATCACAATGCATTTGCGGCAACAGGCGTGGATTATGCGCTTGCGTACGCGTGCAAGGCCTTTTGCACGGTGGCGATGTGCCAATTGGCCCGCGAAGAAAATGCCTGGCTTGATGTCGTGTCTGGCGGCGAGTTGCATACGGCGCTGCAGGCCGGCGTCGATCCAGCGTTCGTGTACATGCATGGGAACAACAAATCGCCCGATGAGCTGCTGTACGCCATAAAGGCCGGAATCGGCATGGTCGTGATCGACAATTTCTATGAAATCGAATTGCTGGCCGAACTTTTGGAACAGGAGAATGCCACGATGGACGTTCTCCTGAGAGTATCTCCTGGGGTGGATGTCCATACGCATGAGTTTATCGCCACCGGTCGCCAGGACTCC
This sequence comes from Bacillota bacterium, assembly GCA_021793015.1. Taxonomy (GTDB): domain Bacteria; phylum Bacillota; class Bacilli; order Alicyclobacillales; family SLC66; genus JAKADD01. The sequence goes on along the minus strand of JAJYTO010000034.1, from coordinate 18,730 downwards.
AAATTTGGCTTTGACCTCTACAGTGGACACGTTGACCTGGCGATCGACCGCCTGGCGGCGTTTCCCCGGATTCAATTGCTGGGGGTGCACTCGCATATCGGTTCGCAAATTTTTGACGCGGACGGGTTTCGCGTGGCGGCTTCGCGGCTCGCCAGCCTGGCCGCCCATCTCGGCCGACGATACGGCGTCTGGTTCCGCATCCTCAATCTGGGTGGAGGGATGGGGGTGCGCTACACCAGCGACGATTCGCCGATTCCCGTCAATCGTCTGGTCGAGGGGATCGTGCAGGCGGCTGCCGCGTCATTTCAGGAGTATGGAATCCCGCTTCCCAAACTCATGATGGAGCCGGGGCGAAGCATTGTGGCGCAGGCCGGCACGACGCTCTATACGGTTGGCAGCCGCAAGGAGATGCCGGGGGTGCGCACCTATGTGGCCGTTGACGGCGGGATGACGGACAATCCGCGGCTTGCGCTCTACGGCGCCAAGTACGAAGCGTGTATCGCCAATCGCGCCAACGATCCCGATGTGGAGACCGTATCGATTGCAGGGAAGTGCTGCGAGAGCGGAGACATGCTTATTTGGGACGTATCATTGCCGAAACCGGTTCCTGGGGATATTCTGGCGGTGTCCTGTACAGGCGCGTACAATTATTCAATGGCGAGCAACTATAATCGGGTGGCGAAACCGGCTGTCGTATTTGTGCGCGGCAGCGAAGCGCGTTTGGTGGTAGAGCGGGAAACGGCGGCGGATGTGTGTCGTCTGGACCGTTCCTTAAGCGGCTTGACCTTCACGAGCAGAGGCTGATGAAGCGGCTGATGGGCAGACGCCGCCGCGAACCGCGAATCATCCGCATATGCTGTCGGTAACGCAGAGGAGGAGGACGCCCATGCTTACCATCATCGGATGGATTCCACAGATTGTTCGATTTTTTGGGATTTTCCGCGGTTTTGTTGGGTTTATTGGTCCGGTATGGCCATATGTGTCAAAAATGTTTCGCGGTCGCAGGTCGGGCGCTGTGGCCACTGCCTTTTAATGCGTGTCCGAAACCAATATGGCTGGCGGTCGCCGTCAGGCCATGTCAGTTTCGGACAACATTTCTAACGCAAAGCAGATCTTCGCGAGTCGGGTCCTCAGGGGCCCGACTGCATCTGCGACCCGTCGCCCTCTTTACAACGGCGCCGACCACTCTGTATACTGACGGTGACAATCACATAACCTCCTTCGGGGCAGGGTGAGGCGTCAGGCCAATTCCCGACCGGTGGTGACGCGCAACTGCGAAGTCCACGAGCCTGCGGGCACGAACTGGTGAGATTCCAGTACCGACGGTACAGTCCGGATGAAAGAAGGAGCCGCAAGGGAAACGGGGAGATCCGTAGCCCTTGTTGCCTATCCGCGCCCTGAATACTGCAAGGCGCTATTTGTCGTGACGGTTGATCAGTCGGGATGGAGCGGGCAAACATGGACGACGAAGGGTACATGAAGATGGCGATTGATCTGTCGGAAATCGCCATGGGTCGGACGAGCCCCAACCCTATGGTTGGCGCCGTGCTCGTCAAACACGATCGCGTCATCGGCTTTGGCGCACATCTTCAGGCAGGTACGGCGCACGCAGAAATTCATGCGCTGACCATGGCGGGGGAGGAGGCGCGCGGCAGCACCCTGTACGTCACGCTGGAGCCGTGCGCACACCATGGGCGAACACCGCCGTGCGCACCCGCCGTTGCGGCGGCGGGTGTCCGTCGGGTGGTGATCGCCGTGGAAGACCCCTTTCATCTGGTGGCGGGACGCGGAGTCGCCATCCTGCGTTCGGCGGGGATCGAGGTGTCCCTCGGCTGTCTGGCTGCAGAAGCGAGTCGCAGCAATGAGGTGTACCTGCATTATGCGCGCACGGGCCGTCCGTTTGTGATACTCAAGCTCGCGGCGACTCTTGACGGCCGGATCGCGGACCAAACAGGGCAGCGCATGACGATCACCGGACCGGAGGCGCAACTCGAAGTGCATCGACTGCGCAATGTGGTGGATGTCATTGCCGTAGGGGTTGGCACGGTGCTGGCGGACGATCCGCTGCTTACGACCAGGCTTGCGCAAGGCGGTCGCAGCCCCGTGCGCGTGATCTTCGACCGTTCATTGCGTACGCCTGTCTTTGCACAGGTGGTTCAGGATCGATCGGCTCCCACGATCATTGTCTGCGATGATACGGCAGAACCGGGCCGCATCAAGTCTCTGGAGGAGATGGGCGTCGAGGTGTGGGCGTTGCCTGCGTCAGAGCAGGACAATGCCGGCAGAGTGCGACATGCGCTGCGGGCGTTGGCCGAACGGGGACTGATGCATGTTCTCGTTGAGGGGGGCAGCACTGTTGCGGCAGCCTTTATCCAGGCGGATTGCGTTGATCGACTGTGGTTCTTTCACGCGCCCACCCTGCTTTGCGGCGGTATACCTGCTGTGTCGGGATCAGCGCTGTCCGCTGCGTGCGCTGGTCTGTCACTGCGCGATGTCCACTGGAGGACGGTGGGCAGCGACAGCCTGATGACGGCCACCCCGGAGCGCCGCGACCCAGGACAGCAGAGCGGCTCAGGAAATGGACGGGATCAGGATGCGGGGGGTGGCGATCATGTTCACGGGATTGATTGAGGAAATTGGCAGAGTGTCGCGCGTTGACCGAACGGGGCAAGCCATGCTCCTGCATATCGCAGCTTCCAGGGTCCTGGAGGACATCGCCATCGGCGACAGCATCGCCGTGAATGGAGTATGCCTGACCGTTGTCCGGTTGCAGGACGATCAGATGGTGGTGGACGCTGTGCCTGAGACGGTTCGCAGAAGCACGTTGCGATTTGCGGCGGCGGGCGTTCCGGTGAATCTGGAGCGCGCCTTGCTGAGCAGTTCGCGACTCGGCGGGCACCTTGTTGCCGGCCATGTGGACGGCGTGGGTACGGTGGCAAACGCAGTCCGGGATGAAACGGCGCACGTACTGACCATTGCGGCGGAGCCGGATATTATGCGCTATGTCGCAGAAAAAGGCTCCATTGCGATCGATGGCGTGAGTTTGACAGTGATGGCCGTGACCGACCGGTCATTCCAGGCGTCGCTGATTCCGCACTCGGCGGCCATGACAACCCTGGCGCGCGCGCGCAGCGGGAGCCGCGTCAACCTCGAAGTGGATATGATCGCCAGATACGTGGAGCGGTTGCTTCGCCAGGGGTTGCCGCACACCGACGGCAGCCTGACAGCGGAGCGTCTGCGGGAGTGGGGATACTGAACGCGCGGATGCAAAGGGCGCGGACAGCCAATGAAGGGAGATCGAATGCATGTTTGCCCAAATCGACGAGGCCCTGGCCGCGCTGAAACGCGGTGAAGTGATCATCGTGATCGATGATGAGGATCGCGAAAATGAAGGGGACTTTGTATCGCTGGCGGAATTTGCCACGCCGATCACCATCAATTTCATGATTACGCATGGCCGGGGGCTAGTCTGTGTTCCCATTACCGAAGAACGGGCCAATGAGTTACAATTGAAGCCGATGGTGGAACACAATACAGATACGTTGAGTACGGCCTTTACCGTTTCCGTCGATCATTCTGCGACCACCACGGGGATTTCCGCCATTGAACGCGCGCATACCGTTCAGGGCATCATCGCGCCGGGCAGCCAGCCGCAGGATTTCAAGCGCCCGGGCCACATTTTTCCGCTCATTGCCAAAGCGGGCGGTGTGCTGCGGCGGGCGGGACACACGGAAGCGGTCGTGGACCTCGCGAGGTTGTGCGGGGCATACCCTGCGGGCGTGATTTGCGAGGTTTTGAAGCCGGACGGCACCATGGCGAGAGTGGATGATCTGCTTCTGATTGCTCGCGAGTTTGGGCTTCTTGTGATCACGATTGCGGATTTGATCGCTTACCGCAAGGAAAGCGAGCGGTTGGTGACGCGTGTCGCCGAAGCTGATTTGCCGACCGAGTACGGCGACTTTCGGATCATGGCCTATACCAATTCTCTTGACGGCAAGGAGCATATCGCGCTTGTCATGGGTGACATCGATTCTGAGACTCCCACACTTGTCCGCGTTCATTCGGAATGTTTGACCGGGGATGTGTTCGGCTCCTGGCGTTGTGACTGCGGTCCGCAGTTGCATGCGGCGCTCGCGCAGATCGCGGACGAGGGGAGGGGCGTTCTCGTATACATGCGTCAGGAAGGCCGCGGCATCGGACTCATCAATAAAATCAAGGCCTATGAGCTGCAGGAAAAGGGACTGGACACCGTCGAAGCCAACCAGGAGCTTGGTTTTGCGCCCGATCTGCGCGATTATGGCATCGGAGCACAGATCCTGCAGGATATCGGCGTCCACGAGATGAGGCTTCTGACCAACAATCCACGCAAGGTCAGCGGATTGACCGGGCATGGACTCACCATTGTGGAGCGCGTGCCGCTTCAGGTGGACGCGAGCGCGTTCAACGAAAAGTATCTGTCGACAAAGAAAACAAAACTGGGTCACATGTTAAACTTATAATGCGTGTCCGAAAAGGGTCGAGGGGACATGTGATAAGCTGACATTTGGCAGGCGCGGTGCGGTACATATAGTGTTTGATTAAAGCCTCAAACACTATATGTGGGATCATAACGCCTGCTGCGCGGACTTTATCACATGTCCTCTAGGTAAGACGCTTGCGGGGGATTGGTGAAGCCCGGACAGGCGCGCGCAGTGGACATGCGCGGTCCATGAGCACGCCTGTCCGGCGCAAGCCGAGCCCCTGCAGCGCGGAGTTCTCGACCCTTTTCGGATAACATCTTGTAGGGAGTGTGCATGATGGGGCAAACATTTGAAGGACATCTGGTCGGAACGGGTCTCAGGGTGGGCGTGGTCGTGGCGCGGTTCAATGATCTGATTTCCACGCGCCTGTTGTCCGGCGCTATGGACGCGTTGACGCGGCACGACGTGGACATGTCTCAGGTTGACATTGCCTGGGTGCCGGGGTCTTTCGAGATTCCCTTCGCCGCCAAGCGGTTGGCTCACTCTGGGCGATATGACGCCGTGGTGGCCCTGGGAGCCGTGATTCGCGGCGCAACCCCGCATTTTGACTATGTGGCGGCGGAAACGGCCAAGGGCATCGCCGCCGCGGCGCTGCAGTCAGATGTACCCATCGCATTTGGCGTGCTCACCACGGACACTATCGAACAGGCCATCGAACGCGCCGGAACAAAGGCGGGCAACAAAGGATGGGAGGCCGCCGTGACAGCGATTGAAATGGCGAATCTCACGCGCGCCCTGCCATCCTGATGCGCGCGCGTATGGGTGGAGATCGCACGCGGCATAAGGTATGATCATTGAGACGATACGCTCGACACATCAGACGATTCAAATCGCGCAAAGGCGCGGTGTCCGCTTCATGCGTTTTGGCGATGAACGCGCCGGATGGCAGGGCGCGATGCTCATCAGGCAGCCGTCTCGGCTGTACTTTCCGTATCAACAGGCATTTGCGCTGCATACCATTTGGCGGCCGAGTGTCGCGCGATTTTTGTCTGTCGGCATCGGAACGGGCACGGCGATCAGTCACGTCCACCGCAGGCATCCGCAGGCAAGGATAACGGGAATCGATATTGATGCGGCGGTCATGGTTGCAGCAAAACGACACTTCGGGATGCCTGCGGACGAACGGACGCATTTCATCGAGGCCGATGCCAGGGGGTACGTGCCCCGGATGGAAGAGCGGTTTGATCTCATCCTGATTGACGTCTTCTATCGCGATGAGACACCGCAGACCTTTCTATCGCCCGTGTATCTGCGGTCTCTTTCAGATCGGCTCGTGCCTGGGGGCGTGCTCGCCATGAATGTGATCCTGCCTGCGGCGGGAGCGCGCAGCCGCAAATTGTGGGAATTGGGCGGTTACCTGAATCTCCTGATCGGCCCCGCCTGGTACATACCGCTCGGCGTCACGGCGTTTTCCGCCCAAAATATCGTCCTCTTTTCACAGCGCGATCCTGCGGTGACAGCGTCGGTTTCGCTGTTGCGGCGACGGGGCGTCCGAGAAATTGTTGCGCATCGAACGAATTTTTCCAGATACGCGCAACTGATTCCGTGGCGTCTGAAGCCATTCGGGACAAACCCGGATAACTGACAGCAGAAGGGTGGGAATGGGGTTGTTCTCCTTCTTTGGACCAGGACTCATCTTTCGCTTGGTCGCATTTGTGATCGGTCTCGCCATCCATGAATTCGGCCATGCCGCGATGGCGCTTCTGGTTGGCGACGATACCGCCAAAAAACAGGGCCGCGTCACTCTGAATCCGTTGGCGCATCTGGATCTCCTGGGACTTCTGATGATTCTGATCGTCAATTTTGGCTGGGCAAAACCGGTCATGTTCAATCCCAACAGAATCAAGATCAATCGCCAGTTGGGCATCGTGTTGATTGCCCTTGCGGGTCCGCTGATGAACGCGATTCTGGCGCTGTGCGCCATGTTGGCGCTGATTGCGATGAACAACTCCGGGTCGGCCTTCTGGCTGACAAGTTTCGGGGGATTTCTCGTCAACATGAGCTACTGGCTGGCCATCGTCAATATCGCACTGGCTGTGTTCAATCTGATTCCGATTCCTCCCCTGGACGGTTGGAAAATACTCCGCTATTCGCTGCCGTTGCGATGGTTGTCCCGCGCCGATCAGTTCGAGAGGCTGGGACCCTTTCTTCTGGTGCTGGCGCTCATTTTGCCGGTTGGCGGCTTGATCATCAATGGGGCCATCCAGAGTGTGATGGGGTGGTTCGGATTGACTCTTTAGCCGGCAAAGAGGATTACCGGGTGCGGTTGCAGGCGTTTGAAGGTCCGCTGGATCTGCTGCTGCATCTGATTGAGAGCCAGGAACTCGACATTTACGATGTGCCGATCGCGCGAATCACGGATCAGTATCTGACGTATGTCAGAGAATCCATGGAATTTCGGTTGGAAGTGGCGAGCGAATTTTTGCTGATGGCGGCGCAGTTGCTTGTCATTAAGGCGCGTTCTCTGTTGCCAAGCCACGGCCCCAAGGAAGTTCAGGTCGCCTATGGTCTCGATGCAGAGTACGTGGATGACGAACGCGAGTTGCGGGAACGCCTGATCGAATACAGGGCGTTTAAGTTGGCCGGGCAGTCGCTGGGAGGACAATCGCTTCTGCGGGCAGAGCGTCTCGGGAGACTTCCGCTCCCCCTGGAGTCATTCCGGGAGGAGCGAGCGGTCTCGGATTTCCTCGCTGGGGTCGAGGCGCTGCATCTGCGCGATTCTCTGGCGCGGGTGCTGGCGCGCGCGAAGATCGATCTCGATGTGCGCATTGTGAGGGATCGGGAGACCGTCGCGCACCGCATGCGTCTCATCGAGCACCAGGTGCGGACTGCGCCGACCACGTTCTTCCAACTGTTGCGCCAGCGCCGTCGAAGGGAAATCGTGACCGTATTTCTGGCGGTGCTCGAACTTATTCGGCTGAATCGAATCGTCTGCCGGCAGGAGGCTCAGTTCGAAGATATATGGATCATCGCGAACACAGTGAACGCAGCGAACGCAGCGAACTCGACCCGGCGAGGTTGACGCCGACTCACGGCGCATCGGAACAAACGGATGCCAGGGACGGGGCCGCAGATCCGGCCGGGGATGCGTTGCACGCCCTGGAAGGACTGCTGTTCGCCGCGGGAACGGAAGGTTTGACGGATCGGCAGATCGCGGATGTATTTGCTGTCGATGAGTCCGCCGCAAAGCAGATGTGCACAGACCTGCGCGCTCTGCAGATTCGTGAAGGCAGGCGATTTCTCGTCGAGCGTCTGGCTGGCGCGTGGCAACTCATGACGGCGCCAGAACTCACTCCGTACCTGCGTCGACTGGCCCTGGCGCCGCCTCCTTCGAGTCTGTCGCAGGCTGCGCTGGAGACATTGGCGATTATTGCCTATCGGCAACCCGTTACGCGCGCGCAGATAGAGGAAATTCGGGGGGTCAAAAGCGAGAAGGCCCTGGGCACGCTCGTCGCCCGCGGACTTGCCCAGGAGATCGCCCGCGCCGACAGCCCAGGCCGACCGTTTCTCTATGGAACGACCACTGATTTCCTCGACCATTTCGGACTCGGAAGTCCTCGCGACCTGCCACCGCTCGAACAGTTGGACGGCGGATAAAGCCGCTGAGCGCATATAGCGCTTGGTCGCTGGAAATGATATCCCCAAGAGCGAACTCTTGGGGAGGATCGCATTGTGGTTTGGGCGTTGATCGGCGCGGGCATGCTGCTTGTCGCTGTGCTTGCATCCCCGGTGACTGTGCGTATTCTATGGGAACTGGAAGGTGCAGAAGGTCAGGTCTTCCTCGAAATTCATTACCTCGTCTGGCTTACATATCGCCATCGCGTCGCCCTCAGGTCGAGTGGACACAGCAAAGAACCTGTGCTCCGCGTCGTTCGCAGATCTTCGCCGGAAACTCCGGACCATGTCCGTGTCGACGCCGACATGGTCAGAGATCTGGTCCATAAAGCGCAGAGCGTCACCCGGCAGATGAAAAACGCCTGGCCTGCTGTCACACGTCTGCTGCACAAGATCACCGTACGGGAATACGTATGGCGCACGGACATCGGTCTGCTCGACGCCCCCGACACGGCTATCCTGTGCGGTGGCGCATGGGTTGCCATGAGCGGGCTCACGGGGCTGCTGACCCATGTGTTCAAGTTCGCGCAAGCGCCCAGTCTGGGCGTTCACCCGCTGTTTCATCGGGTGGTCTTTTCCACTCGTCTCTCGTGCATAGCGACACTTCGGCTAGGCAAAGCTATCCATGCGGGACTTGGCTTGTTGTGGCTGCTTAGAAGGAGGGGTGCTCGTGGAAGAACATCCGATTCAGTCGCTGATGCAGACGGCTATGGAAAATCTTAAAGAAATGGTGGATGTGAACACCATTATCGGCGATCCGGTGGAAACGCCCGATGGCAGCGTGATCCTCCCGATTTCCCGGGTGGGGTTCGGCTTTGCGGCAGGGGGCACAGAGTTTCACATCGACAAAGATCGCAGCCCGTCGCATTCTGCGTCCGATGATCAGGAACTGCCGTTTGGAGGAGGCGCGGGCGGCGGGATTTCCATCAATCCGATGGGGTTTCTGATCGTGGGTCAGCATGGTGTTAAGCTGCTGTCCGCCGAACCAGGGAATCAGTTGTATGACCGCTTGATTGACTTGGCTCCCGCCATGATGGATCGGTTGGAGGCATTTGCAAACGCCCGGAAAAATCCTGTGCATTCTGTGGAACATATGCATAAACCCATGATGTGACCGCTGTGCGGAGTTCAAGCGCTGCTCTGGCGCTTGTTTTCTTCTGCACAGACTTTCACGCCGCTTCGCGGCGCTGACAACCGGGAAGAAAATGCGCCTGCGGCGATTTTTCTGCACAGAAAATGCGCGACAAGGGAGGGTGATTCTACATGGACAAGTCGCCGCATAAGGTACAAGTGATCAGGCGTCGTCGGCCGCCGTCATGGAGCAGGGTCATGCCGATCGTGGCGACTGTGGCGCTGCTGTGCGTGACCGCAACGCCTCCTGACTTAGCGTATGGGCGAACGAGGTCGCGAGTGCAACCCATTTCCGTGCCGCAGATTCTGACACGCGAGCCCGATGTTTCGGCCGAGGCGGCCTGCCTGATTGACGTCTCCACAGGTCGCATACTGTATGCCAAGCAGGCGGACAAGCGCATGCGCATCGCCAGTTTGACCAAGATCATCACCGCCTGGATTGCGGTCCGTTCGGGCAAATTGGACAAGGTTGTGACTGTCTCCGGTCACGCCGTGCGCCAGGAAGGATCGAGCGTGTACCTGGGCGCCGGCGAACAGCAGACACTGCGCAATCTTGTCTATGCGATGATGTTGCGCAGCGGCAATGACGCGGCGATGGCGATTGCGGAATTTCTCGGCGGCGATGAGCAGCGATTCGCCGCCGTCATGAATGAGGAGGTCCATAGACTCGGATTGACGCACAGCCATTTCATGAATCCGCACGGCCTTGACCATCCTGAGCACTATTCAACCGCGCATGACATGGCGGTCATCACGGCTGCCGCGTTGCACAATCCGCTGTTCAGACAGATAGTGAGCAGCAAATTTTTTACGATTCCATGGTCCAATCAAAAGTGGGACCGCAAGCTTCGCAACAAGAACAAACTGCTGTGGATGATGGCGGGCGCCGACGGGGTCAAAACAGGGTACACTAAACTTTCTGGCCGCTGTTTGGCATCGTCGTCCACCAGAGCCGGACGGCAGGTCGCGTTGGTCGTATTGCGCGACGGGAACGACTGGGTGGACTCGGCGCGATTGTTGACCTACGGACTCACGGCCTATGAACGGCGCAACGTGATAGACCTGGTGCATATAAGAGCGACCGCGCCTGTACGCTTTGGCCAGCAGACCAAGGTGGCGCTCAGGGCGGAGGGGGATGTTTCCTACGTCTTTCATCGTGACGAGACAGCTGCCATTGAAGCGAAAATCATCAAGTTGAAATCCCTGTCCGCACCGGTGCGCAAAGGCCAGCCTGCAGGCATCGTCGAATACGACCTGCATGGCCAGAAACTGGGCCAGGCACGTTTGCTGACGGTGGAAGCGGTGAAAGCGAAGGGGCTTTGGGGCAGGCTGCGCGATCTCTTTTTGTAGCGTCGACAGAGCGGGGATGGTCTCGGGGGAGGAGAGCGCCTTGATGGATGTGATTTGGTTCGGGCTGTTCATGACGGGCATCATTGTCGCGGCGGCCACCGGTCGGGTTGAAGCGGTCACAGAAGGGGTGCTGACTGGGGCCAAAGACGGCGTGCTGGTGTCATTTGGTCTGATCAGCGTCATTGCATTCTGGCTGGGCATGATGAAAATCGCTGAGCAGGCTGGTCTAGTGCAGAGTTTGGCCAAACTGCTCCGGCCGCTTGCGCGATGGCTGTATCCATCGGTGCCAAGCGATCATCCCGCTATGGGTTCCCTGATTGCCAATATGAGCGCCAATATTTTGGGGTTGGGCAACGCCGCCACGCCGCTCGGGCTCAAGGCGATGCGCGAACTGCAGGATCTAAACGGCAACCGCGCCACCGCGTCTGCCGCCATGTGTACGCTGCTTGCCATGAACACGGCCAGTCTGACCGTCATTCCGGCCACCATGATTGGACTTCGCATGGAATTTCATTCGCGGGCGCCCGCAGACATCGTCGGAAGCACCATACTGGCGACGGTGATCGCGACGGCGGCGGCCATCATGCTGGATCGCTTTTTTCGACGCCGCAGCATGGGCGGCAAGGCGCGGACATGAATGCGGTCGCAACGCTGTCCGCATTTGCCCTGCCGGTTACGTTGGCGACAATCCTCGTTTTGGGAATTGTGCGTAGAGTGGCTCTCTACGAATCATTTGTGGAAGGAGCGAAGGAGGGGTTTGGCACTTCAGTGAATCTGATTCCGCACTTGATCGCCATGATGGTCGCGGTCAGTGTCTTTCGTTCCTCAGGAGCCCTCGGTCTCCTGATGGGCGTCTTGCACCCATGGCTGAACCGGCTGCATTTTCCTCCCGAACTGTTGCCCTTGGCGCTCTTGCGACCCATCTCAGGGTCTGCTTCGCTTGCGCTGGTGACTGATCTGTTCAAGCATGCGGGACCCGATTCGTTTCTTGGGCGAGCCGCTTCGACCATGCAGGGAAGCACCGATACCACTTTGTACGTTCTTACGGTATACTTTGGTAGTGTAGGCATTCGCAATCCACGGTATTCGGTCAAGGTAGGGTTATTGTCCGACCTGGTCAGTGTCATTGCTTCCGTATGGGCCGTGACATGGATGTTTGGAAAGTGAGGAGTCCGGTGGTGGGCAAACGATCTTTTGATCAAGGAGACGGAGAGGAGTATGCGCGCTTGCAGAAAGTCATCGCGCGCGCAGGACTCGCCTCTCGCCGCGCGGCTGAAGAGCTAATTTCCGCCGGGCGCGTATCGATCAATGGATCGGTGGTTCGCGAACTCGGCGTAAAGGTTGGCGCTCACGACCGGATTGCTGTGGATGGCCGTCCTCTCGGCAACTTTGCAGCGCCTATTTACATTCTGCTGTACAAACCGACACGCGTTGTGACCACCGTCCGCGATCCATACGGGCGGCGTACGGTCATTGACTGCGTGACCCCAGTATCCGCTCGCGTGTTTCCGGTTGGCCGGCTTGATTATGACACCAGCGGAGCCCTGCTGTTGACGAACGACGGAGAACTGGCCCATCAACTGATGCACCCGCGATTTGCCGTCAACAAGACGTATGAGGCGGTCGTTTCGGGCAGGATATCAATGGATGCGTTGGCTCGACTGGAGCAGGGGGTTCCTTTGGACGGTCGACTGACCGCTCCCGCGCGTGCGGAGTTCAAGGGAACCGACGGGTATTCGAGCAGGATTGTCCTGACCATTCACGAAGGCCGCAATCGACAGGTCCGGCGCATGTGTGAAGCGGTGGGACACCCCTGTAAAAAATTGGTCCGCACTCACTACGCGTCACTCGGTCTTTACGGGTTGAAACCAGGCCAGTGGCGCTATTTGACGGAGCAGGAAGCGCACCGTCTCAAGGCCATGGTATGACGTGTTTCGTGACTGCCGATGCCGACGCGCAGAGGCCGCAACCGCCAACTCAGGGGCTCCTGTCATCCCCAGGTTTGTGATTGTCCATGAAGGTGCGCAGAGGCGGTTGTCCGATGCGTTGGTTGGCGCAGCCAAGTCGATCACGATTTGCTCGAACTATTGTCGTTATAGGTCAAGGATTGTTTACAATCCTCTTTTACAGGCTATACGATAGCCACGATACCCCATAAAGGGTTATACTATCGTCAATTCGATGATGTATACACGCGTTTGCTATGTAACGCCTAAACTGGATGGATTATAGACAGGGAGGGAATGGTGTATGGAACAGGATCGCATTTTGGTGGTGGACGATGAGGAGCGTATTCGGAGACTTGTTAGAATGTATTTGGAACGGGCAAATTTCGATGTGGATGAAGCCGATAACGGAACGGAAGGATTGGCGATGGCTCTCGACGTGAACTATGCGCTGATTGTGCTCGATCTGATGCTTCCGGGTATGGACGGACGGGACGTGTGCTCGGAACTCAGGCAATACAAGGATACGCCTGTCATCGTGTTGACGGCGGCGGGGGATGAGAGCAACCGAGTGCATGGATTTGAGGTCGGCGCCGATGACTACGTCGTCAAGCCATTCAGCCCACGGGAACTCGTGATGCGCGTAAAAGCCCTGTTGCGCCGCAGCGGAGCGCCGCAAAGCGATCAGCAGCAATCATCGCTGAATCACATTCTGTCATTTCCCGGTCTGGTTATCAATGTCGACGCGCGCAAAGTGCTTGTCGAGAATCTGGAGATTTCCCTCACCCCGAAGGAGTTTGAGTTGCTTCTGTACCTTGCCCAGAGACCTGAGAAGGTGTTCAGTCGCGAGGAACTGCTTCGCGATGTATGGAATTATCAGTTTTTTGGCGACCAGCGCACAGTGGATACGCATGTGAAGCGCTTGCGGGAAAAGTTGGGCCGAGCGTCTGACCGGGTGCCGCAGCATATTCACACCGTGTGGGGCGTCGGCTACAAATTTGAGGTGGCCGAGTAACGTGTTGCGACGCACGACCGCTATATTCTACAGACTTTGGCACCGGATTGTCCGCAGCGTTGTCTTGAAGCTGTGGTTGACGATCATTGTGCTGGTGATGGTCGTTCTGGCCATACTGGCCATGTATCTGCAGCAATTCTTCGCTTCGTATGTCTCGACGATGCAGCGACGCGACTTGACGAGTCAGGCGATTCTGGTGAGCCAACTGCTGCAGCAGGAACCGGGCCGTGTGCTCACGTCGCAGATCGCTCATGTGATGTCTGCGCTGCACAGCCATTACTATCTGATCGCTCCACCGACGGTGAGTCCGACGGTTTCGCGGTTTATAAACTCGCTCACACCTGCAGAACAGACGCTCCTGCGCCGGGACCAGCCGGTCATTCAGCGTGGAATTCCATCCTTTATTTCTTCTCCCGATCCGCGGACCAGCATGTATGCCTTGATGCCCATCGTGGGTCCGGTCAGTCACGTGTCCGCCTTTCTGCTGATCACGGAATCAAACGACGTGGCCGGGGATCCAGGACGCACCATCCCCGATTTGATCATTTTTGCCGTGGTGCTGGGAACCCTGCTGACCACAGGACTTGCGTTCGTCGTTTCAAAAAATCTCTCGCGGCCGCTGATTGAAATGAACGATGCGGCGGAAAAGATGGCCAAGGGCCGCTTCGACACGCGTGTGACGGTCGTCACGCAGGATGAGGTCGGACGGCTTGGGCATACATTAAATCAGGTGGCGGAAGAGCTGGAATTGTCCCTGCGCGCCCTCACCGAGGAGAAGGAACAGATCGCGGGCATCCTCCGAGCCATGACTGACGCGGTGATCGTGACAGATATGCACGGGCAGTTCATTCTCCGCAATCCGGCCGCAGAGCAATGGATGCAAACTCTGCGCGCTCTTCGGGCGACTGATGAGGGGCCGTATGCGCTGCCGCAGGACTTGGTTAGCATGCAAAGGGACACACTGGGTGCAAGGTCCTCCATAGAGCGGTCGGTAGAATGGCGGGGGAGAGATCTGCTGGTCACGATGACTCCTCTTTATGAACCCGATGACCAGGACCGGCTTCGGGGAACGCTGGCGGTGATCCGGGACGTCACCGAGCAGAGGCGTCTCGATCGTTTGCGCAAGGATTTCGTGACCAATGTTTCGCATGAGTTGCGCACGCCGCTGGCGCTGTTGCAGGGTTATGCGGAAGCGCTGGTGGACGACTTTGGCGAGGATCCCGAGCAACGGCGGGAGATTACCCAGATCATTCATGACGAGTCGCTGCGCATGCGCCGCCTTGTCAACGAGTTGCTCGACCTGGCGCAACTCGAATCGGCGCATTTTTCCATGCGCATGGAGACGCTCGATCTGACCACGCTCACCCGCAAGATAGTCCGGAAGTTTCAGGGCATCTTTGTAGATCATGGCCTGTTTTTGAGGGCGGAATCGAGCGACGGTCACATCATGACGTGCGGCGACAGTGACCGTCTGGAACAGGTGTTGACGAACCTGATTGACAATGCGTTGCGTCACACGGCGCAGGGAGGCGTCACGTTGCGGCTCGATGCGGCGGAAGACCAGGCCATTTTGCGTGTGATCGATACTGGGGAAGGCATAGCCAGCGAAGACATTCCGTTTGTGTTTGAACGATTTTACAAAGCAGACAAGTCAAGAACAAGAACGCGCGGGGGAACCGGTCTCGGATTGGCCATTGCACGGAGTCTAATCCGCGCTCACCATGGAGACATCGGCGTGGAGAGCACCATCGGGGTCGGCACCACATTCTCCATTGTTTTGCCGATTCTGTCGGGCGATTGCGTGGAGTTGTGACATGACCTTCGACGGCAACTGGCAGATGCGACTGGAGGTGGCGAAGTGGCTTGGGTCTACAGCGGCAAATTATATGACAGCGAATTTCAGGCGGGCTGCCTGGCCACCCGCATTCGCGAGGAAGGATTTCTGCTGAGCACCAGCTTCCCTCGATATGTGTATGTGTTCAAAACCAAGAAGGGCCGCTACGGTGTAAAATGTATGTGGTAGACTACCATTATCGGTCCCGACCGGGGCCGATTGCGACCGGCGCGAGATTGGATCTGGCGACCGCCGCGTCGTTGCGGCGCAAATGTATGGGGCGGACAATTCGAACGGTGAAGGTGGCGGCGAGTCATGACTCAAACGGCCGACGAGCAGAGGGCCGACGAGCAAACGGCGCGATTTCTGAGGCAGATCAAAACGATTGCCGTGGTGGGGCTGTCGAATAATCCGGGCAGGATCAGTTACGAGGTGGCCGCATATCTGCAGTCACAGGGATATGAGATCGTGCCTGTGAATCCCAATGCGCGGATGGTGCTGGGCAGATCGGCCCAGCCGTCGCTGCGCGATGTTCAGGGCAAAATAGATCTCGTTGACGTCTTTCGCAAGAGCGATGCGGTGGCTGAAATTATCGACGACGCCATCGCCGTCGGCGCCGGTGGGATTTGGCTGCAACTCGGGATTGGCGACGAGGAGGCTGAGAAGCGCGCCAGGGATGCGGGGATGTTTGTTATATCGAACCGCTGTCTCATGATGGAACATCGGCGCCTCTTGG
This sequence comes from Bacillota bacterium, assembly GCA_021793015.1. Classification (GTDB taxonomy): domain Bacteria; phylum Bacillota; class Bacilli; order Alicyclobacillales; family SLC66; genus JAKADD01. The sequence continues at coordinate 2,583 of JAJYTO010000034.1, read as the reverse complement.
CGCACGGCGGCCCGTAGACCTGTAGTAGACGGAACGTTGGACTATAATAGAGATTGGGATCGCCTTCTGACGCGGATATGGTCCTGATTACTGTTGCGGGAGAGGCTCGCATGGATACGGAATTCGCCCGCATGGGCAAGTCGAATTCAAGCGGAATTCGAGCGCATATACATCCGAATCGTCAGGCGGGCGGCTAGGGAAGAGGAGCAGCACCAGCAGCATCCGATGCATGGCGAGGGGTCGGCGCGGCGTCGGTTCATACAAGGATAACTGGGGGATGGCCATGATGCTGACCGATTACCATACGCACACGGAACGAGGACCTTACACGGTTGCGTGGCTGGAACGCTTCCTTGAAGTGGCGGGTGAACGTGGAATCGCGGAATACGGTGTATCTGAGCATGGGTATCGGTTTAAGCAAACCGCTCATCTGTTTGACAACCCGTGGACAAGAGAGAGACGGACTGAGGATTTGGACCAATACGCAGCTATGATCATGCAGGCGAGGGCAGTCGGGCACAACGTCAAATTTGGGCTGGAGTTGGACTACATACCAGGTTCCGAGCAGCGGATTGCGGAGTTCATCAAACAGTATCCATTTGACTATGTCATCGGTTCCGTTCACTGGCTCGGCGATTTTGGGTTTGATCTGGCCGAGATGAGATCCCAGTGGTTGCAGAGGGATCTGAAACAGACCTACGATGAGTATTTTGAAATTTTAAGCAGAATGGTTCAAGCGGAACTGTTCGACTTCATCGGCCATCCTGACGTCATCAAGGTATTTGGCGATGAGCCTGACGATCACACCTTTTTACGCGGATGGTATGAGCGCTTGGCTGAATTGTTTGAACAACACAAAACAGTCATTGAAATATCTACGGCTGGCTTGAGAAAACCCGTTGGAAAACTGTACCCGGCGCCCGACTTTCTTGCGGCGTGCGCGGAGCGCCGCGTTCCTGTTGTCATCAACTCAGACGCGCATCGCCCTGAGGACGTGGGGGCCGATTACGACCAAGCGATCGCCTTTGCAAGACAGGCTGGGTATCAATCACTGATCACTTTCACAGCGCGACAGCGCAGCACCGAAGCACTTGGATGACGCGTCAGAGTCTTCAGCAGGCGCGTGCGCGAAACGCCTGCTGCGGTGCGTAGCGATGACCAACCCTGATAAACGGAAACATACCACCTGACTGGCGCTGGGATGCTAGTGCATGAAAGCCGGGTTGTGATAAAGGATCGAGTCACAACAAACCGTGCCATACCCGAAACTTCGCATAGGGAGGTCCGTGGATCCGGAGGTGCGCACTACACGGTGATCTCACGGACTGCCCTCACGGACTGGTGTCCGACAGAGTGCGCAACTTCTTGCGCTGCGCCATGATTTCAATCATGGCGCATAGCATCTCATAGTCCGATTCCTCAAGGCGACTGACGCGATGGGCCATGGCAATGTAGGGTTGCGCTGCTTCGCGCATCACAAAGCTTTGGAGATAGGCGGGCAGGTCCATGGGTCCACCGTAACTCGTGTCGTCCGGAAGACTTGTGAGTTCTTGCCCGTCGCAAAAATACCCGATGGGAACCCCAAGCGCCTCCGCGATTCGAATCGCGTATTCCAAAGACGGATGGCGTTCGCCACGTTCAATGGAACTGATGTGGGGAGTATAGGTACTCTTGAACTCTATACAAGCCTAGAGTCTCGTGGTACACTCCTTACAGAGGTGAGAACGCATGTTCGATTCGCAACCACTTCGCGGATTCCCGATTGGTTTGCGGCGTGTCGCCGTGTATCTACGTAAGTCGCGTGAGGATCGTGACGCCGAGCAAAAGGCACTGCAACAGGGCGGGGAGTACGATACCCTTGCCAGACATCGCTCAACGCTGTTGGAGATCGCGGGACGGCAGAATTATACGGTCCGCAAAATCCATGCAGAAGTCGTATCCGGTGAATCGATTGATGGACGGCCGCAAATGGTGCAACTTCTTGCTGCCATCGAACGTGGGGATTACGATGCGGTTCTGTGTATGGCGATCGATCGGTTGGGCCGCGGTGATATGCGCGATCAGGGGAGGATTCTTGCGGCGTTCAAGCAGTCACAAACCTTGATCGTTACACCGGATAAGGTCTACGACCTGGATGACGAGATGGACGAGGAAATGACGGAGTTTCGCGCATTTATGAGCCGCAAGGAATATCAAATCATCCGCAAGCGTCTGGAACGAGGCAGGCATCAGAGCATCCGGCAGGGGAAGTTTGTGTATCCGCGAGCGCCTTACGGGTACGTGCGCGGTGACGATAGCGTCCTGCAGATTCACCCCGAGCAAGCGAAGATTGTTCGGCTGATTTTCGGATGGTATCTCGCCGGTCTTGGACCGACCATGATTGCGCATCGACTGACAACGTTGTGCGTTCCTTCCCCGCTTGGAAAATCAATGTGGTGGCCGGAACAATTGGTGTTCATGCTTAGGAACCCGATCTATCGTGGACAGATTCGGCATGGCCATCAGCAACGGAATCGGGTAAAAAAGAAACCGACTGAGATCTACGAGGGATTGCACGAGGGGATTATCGAGACTGACGTGTTC
>JAJYTO010000033.1 GCA_021793015.1 Bacillota bacterium | reverse complement strand
GTCATACCACCCGATGCTGATCGGCACACAATCGTCTTTTATCAAACTCATAATTCATTTGTCATGAATACGCTATTTGGGTCTTCGATGTAATCCGAAAACGGCTCACAATAGTGGAACCCAAAACTTGCATATAATCTCCTGGCTGGATCGAAAGCATCCGTTGAACCCGTTTCCAAACTTAACCGCCGATAGCCACGCTGCTTGGTTTCTTCCATTATGTGCTGAAGGACTCGCTTTGCAACACCCTTTCTTAAATGCGATAAAGAAGTTCGCATTGATTTGATCTCTCCATGTTGTGCATCCAATTCTCTAAGCGCCCCGCACCCAACCAATTCGTCTCCTTCCCATGCACTCCAAAATGTAATTTCGGGTTTTCGCAATGACTCAAGACCCAGTGCATGCATACTTTCCAGCGGGGAATGAAGTGACATACCCTGAAGATGCTCCCTCACCAATTCAGCCACTTCAGACCCAGTTAAATCATCTATTCTAATATCCATAAACTTCACTCCGATCGTAACGTGGAACTACATAGACATACAATATATTCCCCATCTTTACGCAAAGTCCTTTCATGGTGCCCGGCCCAGGCGGCGAAGTTCAACCGCCGAATAATTATCGTTTGCAGCCTTTCTACCCTCAATCCCCAAACCGCCCATTCCCCCATCGTGGACTCCTGCAAACCGTTTGACGCCAAAGGTGCTGCTTGTTCACGCTGTTCATGCCGCCGGAGGCGCTTGGGGCTTGAACGATTGGCGAGTTTCAGCCCGTCCCGCATATTGAGGCTTATCAGATACAGGTTGGCTGCGCCAAAGACGAGTTCGATCGCCTGAATCGTGTAGAACCAGGAATCCAATTGCCCGGCTGTCGCCTTGCGATACAGATATACGGCGCAAGGAACCAGCGCCAAGAGTCCGTTCAGCGCGATCAACTGCATGCGCCGCTTCTTTCTGGCCACCAATGGTCCGGAACGCGACTTGTCCAGAGCAAAACCGGATCCCCCCGTTGCCGCAAGGCACGGAACAAGAACCGCCATGTCGTCGGAAGACCACACACAGAAATAGGTCTGCGCCATCTTGAGGGCGCCAAAAATCACTGATGCTTCGGCGCGTGATGTGATTCCCGGCGCCACACCTTTGACTGCGCTGGCGGAATATTTTGGATGGGATACATGAGCGCCCTGTCCGTCGCAAGTCATGAGAACTTTACAATAGTAACTTGACAAAAGTAACTTCGTATTATATCCTCTGGCTCATGAGTATCAGCTTGGATTCCACCGCATTTTGCCGATTCGCGGCCCGCCGGCCGCATGAGATCCGTCTTCCTGCGGCAACCGCTTGTCGCTCGAAGCAAGCCCGACGGAAAATGGGAGATGAAGAATCTATCGCGAAGGGAAGTTCAATCATGACAAACACACTGCAAACGAAAACGCTCGCCGCCGCGATTCAGAAGCGCCGTTCCATTCGCAAACTGTCGCACAGTCCTGCGATTTCCAGAGAAAAAGTGGAGGAGATCGTTCAACTGGCTCTGAATGCGCCGTCTGCTTTCAATATGCAAAGCGGCCGCGTGGTTGTGCTGATGGGAGAAAACCATGAAAAATTGTGGGATATTGTAAAAGAAACACTGCGCCCTCTGGTGCCGGCGGATGCATTCGGCGACACGGAGGCCCGCCTCGAAGGGTTTCGCAACGGAGCGGGCACCGTATTGTTTTTTGAAAATCAAGCAACAGTAGAAAAATATCAAGAAATGGCCCCCTTATACAAAGACCAGTTTCCAGGATGGTCACTGCAGGGAAGCGGCATGCTGCAGTATGCGGTTTGGTTGTCCCTGTCTGCACAGGGATTGGGGGCGTCCCTGCAACACTACAACCCCCTTATTGACGAACAGGTAAAACAACAGTGGGACATTCCCGGCGATTGGACTCTGACGGCGCAAATTCCGTTCGGCCGACCAGAAGAATCTCCGGCAAAGCGCACTTTCTTGCCGTATGAGGAAGTGGTAAAGTGGCATTGACATCGCTGCGCGAGCACCCAAAACGTCCACCGCGGCGACAGGCGGAGAACATTCGATGGAGGTCTTGCGGATAAAAAACACCAGACTGGTATGGCTGGGGGCAACATTGAGCGCCGTTCTCTTGGGCGCTGCCTTTGTTTTTGGGATGCTGACCAAGGGCATTGTACCGACAGTTTCGGTGGTGCTCACTTCATTGACCTTGGAGGTTCTGGCCGGGGCGGCGGCATCTGTGCCATTGGGATTTGATCCAGCAATGGGCGCGTTGGTGGCGTCCTTGGCCAACTTGGCTCCGGTGCCGCTGCTTGCGGCAAGTTTCGACGCCCTGGTCCGTCGGTGGAACTGGCTGTCGCGAAAATTGGCGAGAGCGGAAAAGTTCGGCGCGCAATATGGAAAATACGGGGTGTGGGTCCTCGCGCCATTGGCGCCTTTCCTCGGCGTGTACGTGGGGGTTTCAATTGGGGCGTTGTTTAGATTTCCGCCGATCTCGGTCCTGACAAGTCTTGCTGTGGGTGTGATTGCATCATCTCTCCTGACCACCATGGGAATGGCGGAATTGATGCGCTTGTTGTAGATGTACAGGTGTGCGGCGAATCCGCACCATTGGGGCGGAAAACCCAAAGTGAACGCCGTGGAATTTCCCGCATATTCGGGAGGCCAGAGCGCGACACTGACGCTGCTTCAACATAAAATCGACTGGACAGGCCTGTTTATCCCGTACCAATGAGATGTCGTGCTGCGCGATAGCGTACAGGTCGATAAAGTCCTTGCGAGCGCCTCTCTGACTGACGGCGACCAATTTCATGAGAGCAATGTCGATCAACGATGCGGCCTGAAATCCGGGCATATCCACAGCCTTCACGCAATCGCGAATAACAGGGAATGGATAGTGCAGCCAAGTCGAGAACGTTCCAAAACACCGCATCTCCTCCTCGCGCAAGCCAAAGTAATGCTGCCAGTAGCGAGTTGCTTTCCGATTGAGTCCGCGCGCTGTCATAACGGCTTGGCGTAATTCTCCGTCAGTGTACACCTCCAGCAGCCAGCGGAGAGTATGTTGATCCCCTTCGTTCAGCAACCGCTCAATAATGAAGATGCGATGACGGTCTTTATCCAGTTCATAAACATGAACATCCCAGAAAAATGGAGAAAAAGCAGATGGAATTTCAACTTGTGCAGACATGCCATTCCCTCATTCGGGAGTCAGTATCGCTCCGATTGTCTCTCAGTTCCATTGTGTCCCATTCCTCTGATTCCCTCAATGTCAGCGAATGAGTGCTATCGGCGAATGAGTGCTACCGGCGAATGAGCGTGTGTCAAGGGATGATCCGATTTGCTCATCGCTGCAGTGTCAGGAAGACACCGATGGCCAAGATCACAACGTTGACGGCGACATGAGAAGCGTGCGGACGCCCATACATAGAGAAGCCGTTCCAGACACGGGTGGCCAGAGCGGCCAAAGCGAGCGCAATCCATACAACAATCGGCAGCGGAGGATGGATCAGCGCGACAATGCCGGCAACCATCAGCAAACCGTGCGCAAGCGCGAACACGCCCTTCTGCAAGGAGGACAGCGACGGCTGCGCAGGCGATGGCCGATACAATGACCACAGGGAACCTGACAGACTGATGAAACCGAACAGTGTCAGAACTATTGCTCCGATCATACCCCGGTCTCCTCCCGCAGAGCCGCCAAAGTATCCCGCAAGAACTGGCGCCTCTTCTCCAAACGCAAGAATTCCTCTTCCACTCGCCTCAACTGGCTGTCCAACTGTTGCACGGCGCCCTGGACGAGTTCCGCCGAGCCGCATCCGTGCGCCAGTTTGAGATTGAAAAGCAGGCGAATATCCTCCAGCGACAGTCCGGCTTGCTGAAACTCTTTGATGACCTGGAAAGCCTGCACTTCAGCTGGACCGTACTGCTTCTGCCGGTTCATTCGCGCAGGTTGCAACAATGACAGGGATTCATAATGCCGAACGGTGTCCAGGGTTGTTCCAACTGTCTGCAAGAACTCGCCAATACGCACGGCGCGCGCCCCCATCCTCTATCTCATGATAATATACGGCCTCTTGGTTGACTATAAAACATGGGGTTAACCCCATGTCAACAGCGGTTTTCCTGCTGCAGACCAGTTCGAAACGCCAAAGCGCGACGGCAAACGATGTGGCACACCGCGACAGTCCGGAAAAACGGATTACCCGTTGTCCTCCGGTTCGTTGTATACTGGAAAGGCAAGAAAAAATCGTACCAGAGATGGGGGGCGCGACTCGATGTTATGTCCACATTGCGGCCCGAAGGGCCACATGGAACAAACCGGCTTCAGTTCGGACTATGAAACGTTTTACTGCACTACGTGCCTGAAGACATACATTGCATACTCGCTCGGTCACGGAGAGTTCAGCGAACCCGTGCCGATGGGCGCAAAAGACAAATTGCCCCCCAAGAAATAATCACTCTGGATGAGTGTGAACAGGGCCGCGTCTGGTTCGGACGACGGCTCAGTGTTATGTTGCCGCCATATCAGGGTTGAGCTAAATTCAGTCCCGACAAAACGATCTACCTGAGCGACGCAGACGGACCGCAGCCACCTTCGCCAGCATCGATCCGTCCGGCAAACCATATGCTTCCTCGGTGAACTCGCAAAACGATTCTCGCGCTTTGTGCGCATGATGATTCTCCTTATGAAAGAGGGCGCCGTATCCATGAGCAACACAGTTTCGGCATCGGCTCCCCCATCCATCGCGCCAAACCGCGCCGGCGGCAAGTTGGCGTTGCTCAGTTGGGCGCATTTCTTAAACGATGGATCAGCCAATTATCTTCCCGGCATCCTGCCGGCCATCTTGATCGCGTCGCATGAACCCATAGCCGCTGCGGGAACGCTCATGGCGGCGCTCCTGATTGGCCAAGCCCTGCAACCATTCACGGGGATCCTGTCCGACCGGGTCGGCGGACGCAACGTGTTCATCATTGGACTGGCGGGGAGTTCCCTTGGTGGAGCGCTATTGGGATTCACCCATTCGGTGTGGCTTCTCGTCCTGTTTTTATTCATGATTGGCGTCGGCAACGCTCTGTTCCATCCACAGGCCCTGGCCATCGTTCGTTCCGTCGTAAAGCAGAACCAGCAGGGATTGAGTCTCTCCGGATTCCTTGTCGGCGGGGAATTTGGACGCGGTGTTTTTCCCATGCTCACCAGTTGGATTGTGGTCTCGCTGGGACTGCCCTATCTATGGTTGATGGCGATCCCGACGATCATCACCGTGCCGTTTCTCTACCGTCACGCGCCAAGCCTGCCCATCAGACGCGATGCAGCTCCGCGCGTGCACTGGCGGAGTCACATGACCCCTCTGCTGTTCTTGGTCGGATTCGCAGGACTGCGGTCGCTGATGACGTACGGCGTCGTCACGTATATGCCCGTTTTATGGCACGAGAGCGGCGGAACACTGGTCATCGGCGCTTCCATCATCACGACGGTCCTTGTTGTTGGCATCATCGGCAATCTCGTGGGCGGCCATCTTGCCGACCGTTACGGCAGGCGTCCGGTGCTGATCTTCTCCAGCCTGCTCTCCGCCGCCTTGCTGCCCCTCATGACAACCACCACAGGGCCTTTGCTTTGGCTCTTCGCCGGCATGCTGGGCATAACGCTGTTTTCCAGCGCGCCAGTCACCGTGTTGATTGGGCAAGACACGTTTCCGGAAAATCGCTCCCTTGGATCCGGCATCGCTCTCGGTCTCGCCAACGGGATTGGCGCCCTGCTCGTCTTCGCTTCCGGACAGTTGGTGCGCGGGGTCGGCATCGACGGCATTCTCTGGGGTATCGCTCTGTGCGGAGGCATCGCGACGCTGCTCGCCGTTTTCATGCCGCGCAAAATGACCGCGCGCACGGGCGCAACCGCAGCACACTAACCCCATGCGGCGCTGCGCGCCGCCATCAGCAGGATGAAAATGGCGGCGTAGGGCTTGTCTTTCACAGACGCGAGACCCCCCTTCGGAGGAATCATGTACTGTGCCCGTCGCGATTTTCGCAACAGCGATGGACTTCCCGCCAGGACGGATCATGCATGCGGCTGCGGCGAGTATTAGCGGCCCCGCATGAGCGCATCATGCGACGGAATAACGGTTATCGAGACAAGGCAGCGAGTCGTTCCCACAGCACGGGGGAACAAACATCACAGCCGATCTCTTGAAACGCCTGAATGGCTGTCAGCAAGAAAGCGACCGGATCCGGCGTCGTATCCAGAAGGGCGCGCCTCCCCCGTACATCTTCAATCGTTTTGGCCATAAGAACGCCGTGAAGGTATCCGGGATTATCGGGCAACTGGCGGACAAACGACTCGTACTCGACTGTGTTCCCAGCGATCAGCGCATCGAGGTGTTCCAAATAGTCGACCATTCGCGGTTGCGAGTGGGCATCCATGGTATCGGCATAGTCAAGAAACCGGGCGGCGCGGTCCTGCGCTTCTCCGTGGCCCGTGCGAACTGTGCGCGACATCAGTTCGTAGGTGCCGCCGATGAGGTGATTCACCATGCCCTCCGACTGCAATTGGGCGAGCGGTCCCAACCACGGTTCATGTTGTCGAGGATGTGTGGCGACGAGCGACCAGTGGCCAGCGTGCCATGTCTCATGGGCGAGAAATTGGATGATGGCGGAAGGATCGTCCGCGAGCGCATGGATTGTGACAAGGTCGACAACAATGCCGCCTTGTCGATCGACAAATCCGCCGCTGCACGTCCCCAATGCGAGCGTGATGGCGCCGGGCAATTGTGCGTGCGCGGGGAGATTGATCATGACTCTGGCCACAATCTGTTCGGACAGGCTGTCTTCGTCGCGCAACAAGTGGGCAAGCATCTGTTCAAGAGCCGATGTATGCGTGAGAGCCACCTGCATGTTCTGCAGCATATAGCGCTGCCGAAATCCTGGAACCGCTTGCTGTCCGGCGACTGCGCCCCGCCAGAGGGCCTTCCATTCTTCGACCGTCAGGGAACGCCCGTCTTCTTCCCTTACGAAGCCGTTTTCCAGAATGTCTGTCACGCAAGGCTGTCTGCTGATCAGCTCCCATTGTTCGTCCAAGGACGGTGTTTCTCCTTTAAGCCCACGAACCATCGGCATCAGTGCGGATATGAATGACAGGTCCAAGCGCATGACCGCAACCCCTCCTCGTGATCGTTCCCGGTCCACAGAGTAGCACAGGAATCGCAGCGGCACAACGGATAGTCAGCATGGTGGGCAGCAGTTGGCAGATCCTGCAGTTGGAACTGGTCCCGCGTTGCTGTACACTGGAAACAGAATTGCCCCCCTGAAGGCAGACGCCAGCCGCGGCCAAAAACCTGGTCATGATGTGACCGGACCGATTTGTTCATTTCGGATGGCGTCGCCAGATGCCAGTCATGCTGACTGACTGCATCCGCGCCGCTTGAACGCACCGCTGCAGCAGTTCCGGATCTACTGGAGATTCGCTGGAGACCCACTGGAGATTTTGCTGAACGAACAACACACCGCAGTCGCGGTCCGCAGCAGTCCGGCATGGTTCGTGATCCATCGCCAGCGCGAGTTGCGGAACCGCTCGCAGTAACAGGCGAGGGACGTTTGACGCTAACCAAAAAACTTCTGCTACTATGACACGGAATCCCCTCCGAGCAATCACTGCGACTTAAAGAGGAATATGTTATTTTCCTTTAATTTACATAAGTCATTTACTTATGTAACCGTCTTATGCTACAATAAACTGTATTCATCACAACACAGTTATCCATGCCGCTGTGCGGTGTCATCAACAGGATGAAATGGCGCCGTAGGGCTTGTCTTTCACGGATGCAAACCCCGCTCGGGTCGAAGTCATATATTGTGCCCGTCGCGAGTTGTGCGAAGCGCTGGACTCCGCAGGGGCACAATATATGACTTCGACCGGCAGGGACCGTCCTATTTTCCGCGATAGGGCCCCGCCACTGACGTCCCTCTTCCGATGCCCCACCGCAAAGGAGTGTTGACCACATGGCTGAATCGATGGAAACACAGCGCATCGCGAACGCGCTGATGTCCCTCCAACAACGGCTCGGCGGTCAGTATGGCGCCTTGTCGCGCCCCCAGTTTCGGCTGCTTCTCGCACTTCGGGACGCTCACCGGACGATCTCGGAACTGGCAGACACCGTGCGCATCTCATCGCCGGGTGTTACACAGATGGTCGACAAGCTGCAGGCGGCCGGATATGTGGTGCGGCAGTCCCATTCCGACGACCAGCGCGTCGTTCTCGTCGCCATGACGGCGTCTGGAGCCGCAGCGCTGGATTTGGCGATACACGAATACCACTCCCGCATTGGACAAATCCTGTCCGCGCTCACCGACACTGAAACACAGTCGCTGCGGATGCTGCTCGACAAGCTCACGTAGCCATCGCACAGCGGCGAGTCGCGTGAAACCTCGCTTAATCACGCGACAGGGTCCACGCGGCGAGAATTCCCAATACCGTCTAAACACCCATGCTCCTGCTGGGCGCTAGATTACCATGAAAATGGCCGAACGGTTGTTTTCTCACCAAAAGGGGTGGATACATGTGAATTCCCCTGCCGCGCCTTACACACTTCGGGGTTGGCGTTCCCTGCATCCCACAACGCGAAGACTGATTGCCGCCCGTTTTCTGCGCAGCATTGCCCAGGGCGCGCTGGCAGTTGATTTTGTATTGTACCTTCACCTTCGCGGCTGGAATGCGCCCGAGATCGGGATGCTCCTCATGAGCGGCGGTCTTGCCGGCGCCGCACTCAGTCTAGTTGTCGGCGTCAGCAGCGACAGGATCGGGCGCAAGCTATTCCTCCTCATTTACGAGACTGGACTGGCGCTGGGAACCGGCGCTGTGCTGCTCACCCAGGATGTCTGGCTGCTCGTTCTCGTGGCCGCGCTGTTTGGCTTTGGACGCGGCGCAAACGGGGCGTCCGGTCCTTTTGCGCCCGCCGAACAGGCCTGGCTTGCCCAGGATATCCCCGCCGCGAGACGTGGAACGGTATTCAGTTTCAACGCCGCGCTGCAATTTTGGGGGATGGGCGTCGGGTCCATTTTGAGTGGATTTTTGCCCCATTTGTGGCCAGGCGCGACCGGACCCGCCGCCTATGACCCCCTGTTTGCCCTGAACCTGATCATCGCAATCATCAACTACGTGCAGATTGCCACATTGCATGAGGAGACGCCGAAAAACGGTGTGGCGGACTCTGGCATGGAGCCGACGGCAGGACAAGATGAGGCCGCCGAGCGCACCGAACGCGCTGAGAATCTGGCCGTTCGCCAGCGCGAGAATAAAGCGCTCACACTGCTCACCATTGTCAATATGGTCAACGCACTGGGCGTCGGCGTCGTGGCTCCGCTGATGCCTTACTGGTTTTCCGTCCGCTTCGGAGTCGGCCCGGAGGCCATCGGCCCCGTCTACGGATTGACGTTTCTGCTCACGGGCCTGTCCTCCCTGTTCGTCGGTCGCATGTCCGAACAGATCGGCCTCACAAAGTCCATTCTGCTGCCGCGGCTGATCGGCATTGTGATGCTGATCGCCCTGCCTCTGGTCCCGACATTTTCCATGGCGGCCGTGCTCTATGTCATCCGGTCGATCGTCAACCGAGGCTCCATGGGCGCCCGACAGGCATTCAGCGTTGGACTGGTCCGCGATCAGCGGCGCGGGCTCGCGAGCAGCCTGAACGCCGTCTCGTGGAATGTCCCCGCCGCCGTCGGACCAGCCGTCGGAGGCTGGCTGCTCGGCATGGGATCCCTGTTCTGGCCTTTCGCTCTGGCCGCGGGCCTGCAACTGGCCTATATCGTGATGTTTGGCGCCATGCTGGGTCCCTACGATCCACAACGCAAGCAGGCGAACGCCGGATGACCACCACCCCGATGCAGGTTCGCAAGACCACTCTTGTAGAGCCTGTTCAAGCCATGAAGCGATACTGAGCCTGCACCAGCTGTCGATAGTGCCCACGCCGCTGTATCAAAGCCGCGTGGTCGCCCCGTTCCGCGATTTCCCCATCCTGAAACACCAGGATCTGATCGGCGTCGCGAATCGTGGACAACCGGTGCGCCACGACAAACGACGTCCTGTTCACAAGCAGCGCCTTCAGACCCTTTTGGATGAGCTGTTCCGTGTGCGTATCGATGCTCGCAGTGGCTTCGTCGAGAATCAGAATGCGCGGATCAGCCAGAATTGCCCTGGCAAACGAGAGCAACTGGCGCTGTCCCATGGACAGACGGCTGCCGCGCTCCCGCACCTGCGTGTGATATCCGTCTTCCAGCCGCACGATGAATTCGTCCGCGTAGACCGCCCGCGCGGCCTCCATCACTTCCTCGTCAGACGCGCCCGGTTTGCCATAGCGGATGTTGTCGATGATCGTCCCCGAAAAAATGAAGGTGTCCTGAAGCACGATGCCCACCTGGGAGCGCAGGCTCTGCAGTTTCGCGGCGCCGATATCCGCACCGTCGATCAGGATGCGTCCGGAAGTCGGTTCATAAAAGCGCGCCAGAAGATTGATCACCGTGCTCTTGCCGGCGCCGGTATGGCCGACCAGGGCGACAGTCTGCCCGGCCTCGGCCACGAAAGACACGCCGCGCAGCGCAAGTTTGCCGCGCTCATATTCAAAGGAGACGTCCTCAAACCGCACTTCGCCGCGGATCGCCGGAAGCGCCTGCGCCTGGCCCCGGTCGACGACGCTCGGCCGCGTATCCAGATACTGAAAGATGCGCTCCGACGAAGCCATTGCGACCAGCAACTGATTGTAAACCTGACCGAGTTGCGAGATGGGCGTCCAAAAGTTCCCCAGATAGTTTGCAAACGCCACCAGCAACCCCACCTTCACATCACCGACTGACAGCAGATGAACCCCATACCAGAGCAGCAGCACTGTGCCCACGGCGCCCGTCAGGTCAACGACGGGCCCAAAGATTGCGCTGAGGCCGACGGCTTTGCGAAACTCGTTGAGGTAGTCGCCGTTCATATACTTGAAAAACTCCTGGTTCGCCTCTTGCCTCACATACGCCTCTGTCACGCGCACACCCTGGATGCTCTCATTGAGATGGGCGTTAATGCGCGACAGGCGCACGCGCACCGTTTGCCAGGCGCGCCTGATCATGACGCGCAGGCGCGTCGACAGCATGAACATGAAAGGCACGACAATCATGGTCACCAGCGCCAGTTTCCAATTGAGGCTCAACATGATGATCACGATGCCCACCAGCGTGAACATGTTCGTCACGCTGTTGATGACGCCGTTTGTAAACAGGTCCTGCAGGGAGTTGACGTCATTCATGATCCGCACCAGCACAGATCCCGCCGGGCGCTTGTCAAAGAAATCAAACGACAGATCCTGCACATGGCTGAACAACTCTTCCCGCAACTGCCGGATCACGCTTTGTCCCAACCAATTGGTGAACCGGATGCGGTAGTGTGTGGCGACAAAATTGATCACATACAGCGTCACCAGCATCGCCGCATACAGCACGAGAATGTTCCTGTGGCCAGGGGCGATCGCGTTGTCAATCGCCATGCCAAGAAGGTAGGGGGTGACCAGCGCCACCGCGATGCCTCCCACGGTGGCGATGAGCGACCCCGTGATCAGCCGGGGGTAGCGGGCCATATAGGCGAGCAGCCGCCGGAACTGATCCATCTGGAATGGTTTCTCCAACGCCTCGTCATCCCGATAGATAAAAGGCGCGCGCAATTCGCTGAATTCCTGCGTCGATTTCATTCCTGCCCTCCTATGGGACATGTGATAAACCAAATTTCGGCGGGCGCAGTGCGGACTTTATCACATATCCGCTAGGTTCCGGCGGGGTCGAGTTCGGCGGCGGACGCCGCCATCCCGTCGGCAAAGCTGTCATGATCTCTGAACTGCATGTCGAAAATCACCCGATACAGCCCGTCTTCCCGCAGCAATTGATCATGCGTTCCCCGCTGTACGATGCGGCCCTCATCGATGACCAGAATCTGATCGGCCCGTTTCAGCGAAGAAATGCGGTGCGCAATCACAAATGTGGCCCGCCCCCGCATGACATCCTGAAGCGCCTGGCCAATCTCGAACTCCGTCTCCATATCGACAGCGCTGGTTGCGTCATCCAGGATGAGAATGCGGGGGTCGGCCAGAATCGCCCTGGCCAGCGCAATCCGCTGTTTTTGTCCGCCCGAAAGCCCCAGCCCGCGTTCGCCCACGAGCGTCTCGTATCCCTGCGGCAATTGATCGATAAACTCCGCCGCGTGAGCCAACTCTGCCGCCCGCTGCACATCTTCCATGGAGGCGTCAGGATGCCCATACGCGATATTGGCGAAAATCGTCGTGGAAAACAGAAACGACTCCTGAAACACCACGGCGACTTGCCGGCGCAGCGCCTGCAGATCCCACTCGCGAACGTCCACGCCGTCGACGAGGACCTGCCCGGACGTCGCGTCGTAAAACCGGGGAATGAGGTTCACGATGCTTGATTTGCCCGCTCCAGTCAGACCAAGCAGTGCCACGGTGCGCCCTGGCAACACCTCGAAATCGATACTCCGCAGCACTGGATTGCCCTCGTGCACGAGGTTCACGTTGCGAAAAACAACGTGGCCCTGCAGTTCTCCCTCGTACACCTCAGACGGACTGTCCACGGCCTGCGGCGCCTCCAGAATTTCCAGCAGGCGCAATCCCGCCGCCTGCGACTGCGTCCAGGTGTTGAGCAGATAGCCGAGTTGCGACATGGGTTGGATAATGTACCACAGGATGCTGAAAAACGCGACCAAGTCGCCAAGCGGCATCTGGCGGGCGGCGACAAAGTACCCGCCAACAAGCAGCACCACGGCCACCTCCAGGTTGCCGATCAGTTCCATGTACGGAAAATAGTTTTTCCACAGATTCGCAGTCCGTATGTTGGATAAAAAATACTCATCGTTGCGCTCCCCGAAGCGCCTGACCTCATGGTCCTCGCGGGCAAACGACTTGACCGTGCGCACGCCCATGATATTCTCCTGCACCGAGGTATTGAGACGACCGAGTTTTTGCCTGACGCTTATATACGCGGGCCACAGTTTGTTGTCAAAACGGACGGCCACATAGGCGAGCACCGGCATCAGACAGATCACCGCCAAGGTCAACTTGACATTCATGGAAAACATCAGGCCGAGTCCAAACACGGTCAAGAGAAGAAAGCTGACGAAATTATTGAGCCCAAACGCCAGGAATTGACGGAACGCGTCCAGGTCGGCGGTCAGTCTCGACATCAGGTCGCCGGTGTGTACGTGGTCATAATAGGAGAATGACTGCATGTTGAGTTTCCTGTACAGGTCATTGCGCAGGCGATAGGCGGTGTTGATGCCAAACACCTGACCCAGATACTGCTGCGCAAAATTGCAGACGCCCTTTGCGAGCGCCGCGGCCGCAATGACGGCCAGATACGGGAACAGGTTCCCGTAAGCGTGGCCAATCACCACCCTGTCAATGATCAGTTTGAGCACATAAGGATAAATGAGTCCGAGAGCCGTAGCCAGTCCCAGGGTCGTCAGACTGAACCACAGATACCTCAGATACGGTTGATAATAGCTGCGCAGTCTGCCAAATACGGTCACGATCATTCACCTCCGCCGGCCATGAGAAAACTGGATGTTTCTGAAACCCCAACTCTGTCTGAGTGACATTCAGAGTATAATGGAAACAAACGTACTGAAGATGATGCGCCCGATATCGCTCAATGCCGATGGGATTGATCTTACCTCGCCAGCTTTGATAACTCACCCTACAAACTTGCTCATTATTAGTAACATCTTGCCTTCGTAAGATAATTCTTAGGAGTGTGTCAGATGCCCCCCGCCGATTATTTCTCCAGGCAACACGCGCACAACCCGAGTGAAACCGCCAGGCGGATGTGGTTTTACGTCCGCTCTGTGGGCTGGTGCGCCTGTTCCCCGGACCATGATGCGACCCGCGAATCATTGTACGACTATCGGTTGCAGTACATCATCCGGGGCTCCGGGCAGGTGCGCCAAAACGACCGCGTGTTCCCTGCGTCGGCAGGTTCCGTAGTGTTTTTGGACATGCGACAGGAATATCCTTGCGTCGCCTCTTCCCAGGATCCGTGGGAGATTCTGTGGGTGCACATTGGCGGACGCCAATGTGCGGATTACTTCCAGCTTCTGCAGAGTGACGAATTTCCCGTCTGCATAACGGAGAACTCCGGGAAGATCAAGAAACTGTTCATGCGATTGTATGAACTGATCGCCAGTCAAACGCCTGATTGCGAGGTTCGCGCGTCTCACTGCATCGCCGGAATCCTGACAGAACTGGTGGCTGACCGCATTCTGAAGGGCGACGATGCGCTGTCTCTCGCACCGTCTGTCTATCCCGACGCGGTGCGCGCCGGGATAGACTTTATGGAGAACCACTTCCACGAGCGCCTCACACTCGAGACCATTGCCCAACACATCGCTCTCAGTCCGTTCCATTATGCGCGCGTATTCAAGCGTGCGACCAGCATGTCAGTCATGACCCGGCTGTTGCATACGCGCATCGCGCAGGCCAAAATCATGCTTTCGGAAACCGACCTCTCCGTGCGCGACATCGCTGAGAGGTGCGGATTTGTCGATCAAGGCTATTTCGGCAAGCAGTTCAAACGCTGTGAGGAAGTGACTCCCAGCGAATTTCGCGCGCTGCGCAAATCCACGCAAAGCGAATAACCGGCTTCCTCCGCCCAAAGACCGATGCGCCGCCGCCCGGCGTCTGTCATGCTGACTCTGTGACGCGGTGGTTCAGTCACGGATGTCGATCCGTCGCCATATGCCTGGATGAGAGGTGGAACACATGAAGATTGGAAAACTGGCGGGGCAATTCTTCGCGACTGCTCCCGTGCACATGGAGCACACAGAAGACGGGAGCGCGCTGCGCATCCTGACCATCGACACGCAGACGGCTGACGTCGAATTGCGCCCAGGAACGGACGCCGATCTCACGGCGATTCTGTCCGGCGCCGTTTCCGAAAGCGTTCAGGATGACGTACATCTGGACGTTCTGTGGGAACACGAGGATACACTCTCCATCCGGGTTCACACGGGCGCGAAACGAATCATCGGGTTCAACAGTCTCAACCTCGCCGTCACCGTTCCCGACAAACTGTATGAAAGCGTTCGCGTACATATGGTGACGGGCGATCTGGAAGCCCGCGGCCTGAGAGCGCAGACTCTGGACTTCCACGTCACCACCGGCGATGTGTCCGTCGAAACCTGTCTGGCTGACGTCTGCCTGGTGCGCACCACCACCGGCGACGTGAATCTGGGGGGCGTCACGCGCGACCTGCAGGCGGAAACGGTAACCGGCGACCTGACGATCGGCTCTGACTGCCAGACGCTGTACGCCCGCGTTGTGACCGGTGATGTGACTGCGCGATTGAAGCGGGCGCCTGAGAACACCGCCGTCTCTTGCGTCACCGGCGATGCTTCTGTCCATCTCGCGGCAGAACCGGAAGCGATGACCGTCAGCC
This sequence comes from Bacillota bacterium, assembly GCA_021793015.1. GTDB lineage: Bacteria > Bacillota > Bacilli > Alicyclobacillales > SLC66 > JAKADD01. Next base: position 8,020 of record JAJYTO010000033.1, on the reverse strand, counting down.
TTGCAACGGTTACAGGAAGCGTTCGGGCGGATACGGCTGCCCTCGGAACAAGCGCCGGCAAACGCCGCTGGTCGACCGCCGTCGGCAAGGGCGGGCCGCAGATGACAATCCATTGTACGACTGGCGATATTGAGTTTACCACCGGCGGTCTCTAGGCCGGCAGACGGGAAACAATCGCTGCGGATCCGATTCTGGAGATCGCCGCCATGACGGGTTTGGGACAATCGGAGATCAGACCTTGCGACAATGATCACCCATATGCCAATATGAAGAGTGACCACCAAGATTCGCAAGGAGGTTTGGCGTTGCACAAATACTGGTTTCATATCGGTTCGTTTCCGATCCGCTCATACAGCACCCTGTTCTTGCTGGCCTTTCTGTTGGGTCTCGGATTCACGATCTACCTTGCCAAAGTCGAGAACAAGGCCAAATACATTCCCGCCTGGCTTGATCTCGGTCCCATCCTCTTCTTTGGCGGCGTCATTGGCGCCCGCATTTGGCAGGTGTTCTTCTTTGACTGGTCGTTCTACTCCCAACACCCCGGTCAAATCATCGCGGTGTGGCACGGCGGACTGTCGATTCAGGGCGGCGTTGTCGGGGCGATCATTGCCGGTTTCTTCTATGCGCGGTGGAAGAAGATTCCGTTTTGGGCCCTCGCCGACATGTCCGCCCCTGGACTGCTGCTGGCGCAAAGCATTGGGCGCGACGCCGATTTTATGAACGGCAGCGCCTACGGTTCGCCCACCGGCAGCAACTTTGGCATATTGTATCCAGTGGGCACACTGGCCCGCCAGCAGTACGGCAATCACCCGCTGTGGCCCGCCATGCTGTGGGAAGGGCAGGCGGACATCATTCTGTTCGGCGTCCTGATGATCCTCAAATTGCGCCGTTGGCCCACGGGTTGGCTCTTTGTCTATTACATGATCAGCTACAACATCGTCCGCTTCTTTCTTGAAATGTTGCGAGGAGACAGTCCGCGCTTCCTGTTTCACTGGGATGCGGCCCAGTGGACGGCCATGCCCATGGTCGCGGCGGGCGTAATCGCCGGCGTCTGGCTCTGGCTCGCGGAACGCAAACACAAGCCCGAAGGACAAGGCGACGCCGCCGCAGACATCTAGGGAGCAGTGATAAAGTCCGCAAAGCAGTCGCGGTCACTCCAGATCTAGCGTCCGAGGCTTCAGTCGAACGCTAGATCTACCGCTGTGCGCATGCCCAAATTGGGGGTTTATCACTGCTCCCCTAGCAGCGCCGCAATGGACACTCGGCTATGGACGCTCGGCTATGGACGCTCGGCAGACCCGTCTTTTTAAATTGGATCGCCCCCCATGCCGCTTGCGGAGGAGACATATATTGCGCCCGTCGCGAGGTTAGCGACAGCGCTGGACTCCCGCCAGGACGGATCATGCATGCCGCTGCGGCGAGTATTAGCGGCCCGGAGGCCGCGGCTGTCTGAGCGGCAGCGGCATGCATGATCCGTCCTGGCAGGCAGGGACCCCCTTTTTTTCGGGATAGACTGTCATGGCGCTTCGCGCCACCAACAACCGGGAAGAAAATTCGCCTGCGGCGATTTTTCGGGATAGACCCCCGTCAATCCATCGATTCCTCTGCCATAGCTGTATCCAGACTGCGATTTCTCACGAGAACGGCCGCGTTAAGAATCAAAATCATCATGGTCACGAAAAACACCGCCCTGATCGAGTACGCAGCGGCGACCGTGCTGCCAATCAGCGGCCCGATGAAATTGCCCAGGAACAACGCCGCTGAATTCATTCCAAACGCCGTCGCCTGAATCCTCTTTGGCGCCAGTTTTTTCACCAGCACGTTCAGTGATGGAATCATCCCCCCGATGAACAGGCCAAGCAAAAAACGGCCGACCAAAAGCATTGGTATATCCGTTGCGAATGCCTGGAGCACATATGTTACCGCAGCCATGATCAGCGCCACAATGAGCACCCGGCGCTGGCCGGTGCGGTCGCCAAGGCGGCCGAACGTTGGAGCGCCAATGAGATTCGCGATGCCCGATGTCGCCACGACAAGACCGGCAATGATCGCCAGGTGACGCCCGTGATAGATCGTCTTCGCGTAGATCGTGACGATCGGTTCAATGCTCATCATACCAGCCTGCGTGACGACGGACGCCACAAACACAGGCAGGAGCACCCGCAACGCTCGCCAGTCTGCGCCGCCCTCGCGTTTCCGGGCGGCCCTCTCCGTACGTTTTTCCTTGACAAAGAATGCGACGATCAGACTGGCGACCACGAGCATGACGCCCGTGAGGTAAAATACGCTGCTGTACCCAACCGCATCAGCCAACGCTCCCCCAACAAGAGGTCCGATCAGGGAACCTGCAATTGCCCCGGTCTGCAGTGTTCCAAGAGCCCTTCCGGTTTGTTCGTTCGGTGTGATGGACGCCTGCAAAGACACAGCCATCGAAATGAATCCTGAGAAAACTCCGTTGAGAAGCCGCAGAACCAGCAACTGCCATGGCGCAGTCACCAACCCCATGAGAGCGGTCACGATTCCCATACCGAAACCCGCGCGCAACAACATGGGCTTTCGCCCATGGCGATCCGCGAACGAGCCCCAGATCGGTTGAAATATAAAAGCGGTCACAAACTGGGCCGAGAAGATCCACCCCGACCAATGTTCAACAGCCGCTAGTCGATGAACCCCCATTGTCTCAATGTACAATGGAAGAAATGGGACTACCAGACTCATGCCTGCCGTGACAGAGAAATTGGCAGCCCATAAAATCCATAGCGTTCGCTTCCAGGGCAACTGCCACAACTCCAGATATCATTTGGCAGCGAGCGGTTACAAGGACTCCACATATTTCGCTACACTAAATAATTTACAACATTACAAGACAAGAGTACAGTCTTGCGACCAGCTCTATGTCCTGGCGACCGTTCTATCTCCCTTGTAATACCTTTTGGCTCACATTATCGACGAATTCCATATGCCGGGCTCATCCCATGCACGCCAATATCGACCCATGAGCCCGCCGACCTGACTGAACTACCTGTCAGCAGCAGAGCCCAAGAGCCGACAGAAAGGGTTCTGATCGTCCAAGGCGCCGATTTTGCAGTTGTCTCAATGTGCACTCGCACCGGAAAAATCGCTGATTACACCTGCTGCAGCATAAATTGATCCATCTGAGAGACGGTGTTGATGACTTTGGAGTTTGATTCATATCCCGTTTGGGCGACGATCATATTGCTCATATCGCTTGTTAGGTTGACGTTCGACCCTTCCAGCGCGCCCTGCTGAATCTGGCCTGCAGTGCCGGCGCCCGCCGCGGAATAGACCGGGGCTCCGCCCGGCAACGTTGCTGAGGAAGCCTGATACAAACTATTCCCGGCCTTCACCAGTCCGTTGGGATTCTCGACATTGACCAGAGGGATATAGGAATAGTTGTTCGCTCCCCCGGAAGTGGCATTGGGTACCGTTACGAGGCCGTTTGGCCCGATTGTATAATTCCCAGGAGTTGGCGACGTCGCGCCTGGCTCGTTCACGTTAATCGCAGCCAAAGCAGGCGGAGCGGTCGTCGTTGACGGCGCGGTCGGAGGCGTCGTAGACGCTGTGGTGGTCGTTCCCATCACATAATAGCCGTTTGGCGTTACCAGATATCCATTCGAATCCACGCTAAAGTCCCCGGCGCGTGTGTAGTACAGCGGCGCCGTGGCCGTAGGCCCGGTCGGGTTCGCGCAGACCAGGAAAAAACCGCCGCCGTTGATGGCCACATTGCTCGGCACCCCGTTGACAGTAAGGGAACCTTGCGAGAAATCCGTATACACAGACGCGACTTTCACTCCCAGACCCACCTGAATCGGATTGGTGCCTCCGATCTGTTGCTGGGCCGCGCCGCCCGCTGAGCCACTGTTGAGTGTCTGACTGAGCAGGTCTTCGAAGTTCGTGCTGCTGCTCTTGTATGCGGTCGTGTTGACATTGGCGATGTTGTTGCCTATGACGTCCATCATTTGCTGGAATGCGTTCATGCCGGATGCTGCTGCATTGAGTGCTGCGGTCAAATGACACCCTCCCCATCTGCTGAAAGAGACTCGAACCGTATACAACTTGTAAACACTATAGGCTCAATCTATTTGAACAATATCACAGGGCGTCTGGCCAGTCAATCGCCCTTGGGAGCCTTTTCGGGCCTTTGGAAGCATTGCGGGCAGAAGGTGAAGCGTAGAAGCGATAAAATGATGACTGGGATAGACTTCCACGGCGCTGTGCGACACCAACAACCGGAAAAAATATACGCCTGCGGCGATATTTCGGGATGGTCGCTTTCAACAAACTGGCACAAATTGTACTGCTATGATGCAATTTATACTGGAATGGTCTGATTGGATGGGGTTTCATCCATTTCCCATCAGGATCAAAATCATCATCGACTTTGATCTTTGTGAGCGATTTCACAAACCCATCTCGGCGCTACAATAATGTTGTAATCATTCAGTGATGAAGGGATGGGATCAACATGGTCGCCTGGTTGCGCAATCACGTGGCTGCCCGCTGGATCATGACAGTCTTGCGCATTTGGCTGGGATGGCAATGGGTGAGCGCCGGTGCCGAAAAATTGACCTCGCCGGTCTGGACGGGCAGCAAAGCGGGAGTCGGAATCACGGGTTTCCTGCAGCATGCGGCGAGCCTGAGTCAAGGTGCGCACCCCGACGTGCAGGGCTGGTACGCCGGTTTCATCAATACGATAGCCTTGCCGAATGCAACTTTCTTCAGCTACCTGGTTTCATGGGGAGAAATGCTTGTCGGATTGGCGTTGATCCTCGGAGCGTTTACGACCTTTGCGGCGCTGATGGGAGCGGTCATGAACACCGCCTATCTGCTCGCAGGAACTTCCAGCACGAATCCAAACATGCTCATTATCGGGACGCTCGTCATGGTGGCTGGGTACAATGCAGCCGCGTACGGACTGGATTACTGGATCATCCCGTGGTTCCGGCAAGTCATGAAGTATGAAGTCGATCCGTCCATCGGAAGCAGGATCAGACACAAAAGCGGAGCGTAACCCGCATGCCTCACTCATTGTTGGTGAACCAATCATCCGTTTCAGAATAGGCATACGCAGAATCCCCATCTGCCGCGTGCCTATTTTGCAATTCCGATGCCATACGACAATGGAACGATGAATGTCACGAGATGGACAGGCCGTTTCCCTGTCGAAAGTGCGATAATCATGTTCGAGAGATGGCAACAGTTCGGTCTCTGCAACTATGGCTTTTCCGTTTAAAATGGACTATACTTTATTTATAATGATGCCATAAAGGCGTGATTGGCCTTCATGCACCCGCACAACCCCATCAGAGGAACGAAAAGCGCCTGATACTTTTGGCCGGGCTGAGATGACTCGCCCAGACAGATCAGGCATGCCTGAGTTTTGCGGAAGCAAAATCTCACTTGCGCAGCACCAACAACCGGGAAGAAAATTCGCCTGCGGCGATTTTTTATACGGTAACTTGCCTGGCGCGTCTGGGATGTTGCCATGGCTGGCGGTGCTCGTCAGGCCATGTTGGTTTCGGGATCGACATCCATGGCGCTGATGCGCCACCATCTGGGAATGAAAAAGGCGCCGCAAGGTTTTTCACGGACGCGAGGCCCGCTCAGGGAGGAGTCATATATTGCGCCCGTCGCGAGTTTAGCGACAGCGGTGTTTGAGCAGGGGCGCAATATATGACTCCGACCGGCACGGACGATTGATTTTCCGGGATAGATTTGGCTGGAAGTCCACTTGCGAAGGAGGCGAGAAGCGGCTTCTTTTGCACCGCTCCAGGTGCAGGCCGCATCATGGGAATGAGACGTTTGACTCTACTGATCGGCGGACTGTTGGCGGCTTCAGAAGTTTTGTGGTTCAATCCACACGGTTTGGCGACAGCCAGCCAACCTCCGCTTGCAAAGCCCCCTGTTCACCGCAGTTCCAGAGAACCGGTCTATTATAGGAATCAGTGCATTGTGCTTATGTATCACGCCGTCAATCGGAGAAAACTGCCCGGCGACGTCATCACGCCCCAGACGTTTTCCGAAGAACTGAGCCTGTTGCGCCAAGATCATTTCGATGTTGTGACGTTCAATCAGCTCGTCCAGTTCCTTGCCAAAAAAGCACCGCTCCCACCCAACGCCGTGCTGATCACGTTCGACAACGGGTACGAGAGTTTCTATAGAACGGCCTTTCCACTCCTGCGCCGTTACCATGATCCTGCCGTTCTATTCCCGATTGTCAGTTGGCTGAATCCGCCGCATAAGAAGGGTCTGTTTCATAGCATGACCTGGAGTCAGGTGAAACAGATGTATCGCACTGGTCTCCTCTCCGTGCAATCCCAGACCTTTAACATGCATCAGGGCATGCAGGTGGGCCCAACCAGCACGTCCCCGGCCACAGTTGCACGCGCCTACAATCCTGCCACCGGGCGTCGGGAGAGTCTCAAGGCTTATAAACAGCGAGTGCTGGCCGACTTGATTCGATCGCGAAAGGAGATCGTCAGTCATCTCCACGAACGGTCAGTGGTGGGATTTGCCTATCCCTTTGGAGATTACAATCCGCTGCTCGTTCACCTGCTGCATCAAGCCGGGTTTGGATACCTGTTCACGGCCTCGTACGGATGGGGCAATCTGCAAAGTACCAGTCCGAGCACGATATTTCGGCTTGATGTGGGCACCCCCTACGTATCACCAACCGGTTTGATCAGCACCATCAAATGGATTGCCACCCTGACTCACCGCAACCCCACGTGGCATGCGCCATCACATTACGTCCAGGTTTGGCGGTATTGACGCCGATGCGGTTGCAATCCCTCGCAACAAGGGGACCACTGTTTGCCTGGCTGCCCAAATTGCGCTACCCTATGCTGGGACTGATCCAAAGCTTGAGGGCAAACCGTGGTTCACTGCCGAACTGCGGTTGCGCCCCCATCGACAGCGATCGATAAGGAGCGAGTAGCATGACTGAACCAACGCAAACGATTGAGGGCTGGTACGCACTTCATGATTTTCGCCGTATCAACTGGGCAAAATGGAAAACTGCAGGAACCGCCATTCACCATCAGGCGATTCGGGAAATGCTTGACCTGACCCAGATTTGGCGTCGTGATGACGCGGAGCACAAGGGTGGATTCGGCGTCTATACGATGACAGGACACAAGGCCGATCTGCTGTTTGTGCATTTTCGGCCCACTTTGGCTGATCTCAACGAATGCAAGACTCAGTTGCAAAAAATCCATCTTGCGGATTTTATGGACACTCCCTATTCGTACGTATCCATCATCGAGTTGAGCAGTTACCTGTCGCAACCGGGCGTGGCTCCCGAAACTGATCCCAAGCTTCGACCGCGCCTGTACCCGACACTGTCCTCCATGATGGAACACATCTGCTTCTATCCCATGAACAAGCGTCGCACCGGCAACGACAACTGGTATATGCTGCCCATGAAAGAGCGGACAGAACTGATGACCAGTCATGGCATGATCGGTCGCACTTACGCTGGCAAAGTGACACAGATCATCACCGGATCAACCGGTTTTGACGACTGGGAGTGGGGGGTTACTCTCTATGCCGATGATCCTCTCCAGTTTAAAAAGCTCGTATATGAAATGCGCTTTGACGAAGTCAGCGCCCGCTATGCAGAGTTCGGGCCTTTCTATGTCGGACGAACTGCTTCTGATGAAGACCTGACCTCGTTGCTTCAAATCTGACCGACTGATTCCTCCCCAAACAGCGCACAGGGCGGCATGATTCTGTCCTGTGCGCCATCGTTGCATATGCGACTTCTCACGCCGGATAATCACAGTCCCTCTGACGATCAGCCAGTCGGCGTCGCGCCGCTGCCTGTCGTCGTGCTGCCGCTGCTTGGCTTCGTGCCGCTGCCCGTGGTCGTCGTGCCGCTGCCCGTGGTCGTCGTGCCGCTGCCTGTGGTCGTCGTGCCGCTGCCTGTGGTCGTCGTGCCGCTGCCTGTGGTCGTCGTGCCGCTGCCTGTGGTCGTCGTGCCGCTGCCCGTGGTCGTCGT
>JAJYTO010000032.1 GCA_021793015.1 Bacillota bacterium | reverse complement strand
CGCACGAATACGAATACGGTCGCGACCAGGATTGCCATGACCACGACCATGACGGCCGCCCCATGCCTTGTCTTCATACGATGCCCCCGTCCACATGCGGAGCGGATCCCGCCTTGATCTGTGGCGCCGCTTATCCTCTGTCCGCAACAATAGCAGACCAATCCCCAAAAAACCTGAATAAAACTTCAGGATTGCATCCCGCTCCGGAAAATTGATGCTCCCTGCCGGTCGGAGTCCTATATTGCGCTCCTGCCTGCCGGGACGATGAGATTTTGCTTCGCAAAACTCAGGCATGCCGCTGCCGCTCAGACAGCCGCGGCCTTCAGGCCGCTAATACTCGCCGCAGCGGCATGCTTGATCCGTCCTGGAGAGAGTCCAGCGCTGTCGCCAACTCGCGACGGGCACAATATATGACTCCTCGCCGAGCGGGATTTGCGTTTTCTTGCCTTCATATTAGCGGACCATGGCAAGATGAACGCGAAGAATGTATCATGACAGCAGAAGAAGAGTGTCTATTACCACAATAGAGGAGGGTCTATTGATGGGCGTCACGGAGACATACATTTACTGGAGTCGTTTGGAGTACAAGAACTGGATGCTCCATCTGGCGGCGACAGACAACGGACTCTGTTGTATCACCTTGCCCAACGACGCCCTGGACACGTTCGACCAGTGGATGACAAAACACACTCCACACGGCCGACTGGTTCATGACGAGCCGAGACTCGCACGGTACGGGCGGCAACTCATGGAGTATTTCGCTGGAACCCGTCGGGAGTTCACCTTCCCGCTCGATCTGCGGGGCACCCCTTTTCAAATTGCGGTATGGCGGGCGCTCCTGCAGATTCCGTACGGCGAAACCAGGAGCTACTCGGAGATCGCGACGACCATCGGCCGCGTCGCCGCCGTCAGGGCAGTGGGCGCCGCCAACGGCGCCAATCCCATCCCCTTAGTGATCCCCTGTCACCGGGTGATCGGAAAAAACGGGACACTCACGGGATATCGCGGCGGACTCGACGTTAAGGCAGAACTGCTGCGTTTGGAGGGCGTCCAACCAGCGGTGTAGGTCGTGGCGTCAATTTGCTCTGCATGATCTGGCATTTCGGCGAATCCAAACATGCGAGCTCTTCAGCCCTGAAAAACGCAGCAGACGCTTCTCATCCTGCTGATGGCGCTGACGCCGCCATGCGCCGGGGAGTTCTGCCCCCTTTTTGAACAACCTCTATGACGGTTGTGATCGATCGTTTTTGTAAGCGACGATGACTCTGGAAAAAGGGAATGTATACAAGTATCGTTTCGTTTGAATGCGATCCGTCAGCGGCGCCAACGTCTCGATATATGGCTGCGTCAGCAAGATATCCGAAATAACAAGGCGACCGCTCAACCGCAGTACGCGCCACATCTCTCGAATGGCCAGAGCCCTGTCCTCATCGCCCTTGATATTGTGCAGAACAAAATTTGAAACGACAACGTTGAACGTTTCGGCCTCAAAGGGCAATTTGCGCACGTCTCCGTCCAAAATCTCGATGCCGGGAACTCCCTCAGTCTCTGCATTTCTCTCCAAAGCGCGTTGCCCGTTTCCTCCAAGATCCCACTGAGACCACCTGTCAATCGCCGTTACCTTGCATCCCTGCCTTGCTGCGGCAATGGCCAACAGTCCACGCCCGGCGCCCACGTCAAGCAGTACGTCGCCTGCCTGTACGTTCGCCAGACCAAGAATCACGTACCGATGGCTGATTTTAATCACCGCAGAATACAACAACATCCATAATCCAATGGCAAAGAGGTACAGACCAAAAACCAGTCCAAATAGACTGTGGGGCAACCCGAACAGGCTAACGATGGAAAAACCGGCGCCTATTCCAATGGAGCTTGCCACTATAAAGGGAACGTCGATCCCATACCTCAAGGTAAATCTCATTGAAGATGCTCCATTCGGCAGATTGATTCTATCATGCCACAAATGCCCAGTACTATTTATGGAGATTCTGCGACTGCCCGACAGACAGTTCCCAACCGCCGTTTCACTGACTCGCGCGCGCTGCGCCCGAACCAAACGCCGACGGCGGCGTCTGCTTAATCATGAACGAGATCGCCATCGAGACCATTCCAGCCAAAAAACTCGCCCAAAACATGCTCCCATAGTGGCCGCCCGACGCGTGGATGAAAAATCCGGCCAGAGGCGCCGCCACCAACAACCCGACAGCCTGAGCAATCCCAAATATGGCGTATAGCCGCCCGTGCAGTTCCTGCGCTCCGGCGGCGCCGACTGCCGCGTCAGCCACCTGCCTCTCCAGGAGATCCGCCGCCAACGCGTACGAAATGATTTGAATGCCGCCCCAAAGAACTCCCCCGATCGCGAGCAGAATGTAGAGAATGATCAGTGATTTCGTCGGCACAGCAGCGAGAGACACCAAGGCAAACAGTCCTAACATCACCCCCATTGAGTCGCGGGGCGAAAATCGCGAATAGAGACGGCCGAACCACAAGGCGGTGATCACTCCCGTGATCGTGAAGATCGACATTCCGATCGCGGAATCAAACACCGTTCCGCCCACCCCGTGAACGATAAATAATGTAAAGAAAGAAGCGATCGCCTCAAACGCAACCCAGGACAGCGCCTGCACAATGTAGAATTTGGCGAGATCTCCGCGCAAGAGCAGCGCCCACGAAGCGCCGACGCCGCCCACACCGGTTGCCGCTGCGGCGCCTCTCACAGCCGAACCGCCCATGACTTGCGCACCCTCCGTCGTTTCCCCTGCCTCCGCGGCAGCGACGCCGTCTATGCCAATTCCAGCGCGCGATGTACGCGCCTTTTGCCAATCGAACTCCAATTGCTCGACAGTCGGCTCGCGAACCGTCAACACAGTGAGCAGCCCTCCTGACAGAATCAGAAAGGATGTGAAGCCAAACGCAAATGAGTGCCCCAAGTATTCCCACATCATCGGGATCACCAGGAATGAAACAAGATTCCCGATCTCCCACCACAGATTCAAATACCCCGAAGCCATCCCCCGCCTGGATTCACTTACCAAATCCGGCATCCAGGCCAAGTAAGGGCTCACTGATAGTTGTTGAAAGAAATAAAACGCGACGAGAATCCAGATAGCCGCCGTCGCAGAACCCGCATAATAAAATGCCATCCAGCTCAAGGCAGAGCCCGGAAAAGCAACCCACAGATAGGCCTTGCGCCGCCACCCCGGTCGTTTCGTTCGATCGCTCAGCCAACCGGTGAGGGGGAGAAACAACAACCCAAACAGACCTTCAAGTCCCAGAACGATCCCTATGACCTGAGGCTGCACCTGCAGGGTCGCCAGCATGGCCCCTGTGAATACCTTGTTCGCGCCGAACCCGATGTTGCGACCGAACCCCGCTGCTCCCAATCGATGAATCTCGCCAGCGTCAAATGTACTGTCGACAGTGTTGACAAGTGCGCGATCTTTCATGACACCCCTCCGGCCGCAATGCCCTGTATGATTTTTCCTCCATTATAACAGAGCATCCGCTGAGAATCGCCATCTTTTTTTCAGACCACGAGACGTCAACATTGCAAGTCACAAGTCGCAGGTCACAATTAACAAGTCACAAGTCGCGCCGTTCAAAACGCCACACCGCGAGAGCCAGTACCGCCGCAAGGTAAAACACAGCGTAAACGACGAGCGCCGAACTCGGCGGTTGCGCCGCGCCAAACGGGCCCGCAAATCCGCCGAAGGCTGCGGCAAGAGGTCCACCGATGACATGCAGAGCCCGACGATAGAGCCCGTCGCTCGGCAGGATCAAGTTGGTCACCACTCCCGCATACAAGAACCCTGCCACGTGTTGCGGCGCCATAGCGACAATCTGCTCCGCCGAGCCGGCGAGGAACGCCGCGCCAAAGAGAATCGCCACCACCACACCGTTTGCCACAGCCGGGAAGAACGTTGATCCGCAGAGTGTGACGGCCGAAATCACCCAAGCCTCCAGCACGAAGAGCATCCACGCCTGCACGGAGTTTACAGTTACGATCGGCACTGTCGCAAACCACAGGTGTACTTCCGTCATCAAGCCAAACAGCACAGTCGTCACAAACAAGACCTGCACAAAAGCGAACCCGGCCCATTTGCCGAGGATCACCTCGTAGCGCCGGAGCGGCCGCGGGATGATGGCCGCGAGCAGCCCCTGCTCCACTTCCCCGGAGACAGCCCCAACCATGGAAAAGATCGAAAAGAAGGCGATCAGAAAATAGACAAAAAACAACCCCAAATACTGCGACCCCAGTCCCATTCCGAAGAGGGCTGTCGCGCTTGATTGAACATAGGAAGGCGGGATCGAGTCATGCATCGCCCGCAACAGGAACCAAAAGAGCGTGAAAAACGCCGCCGTCATCACCACCGTCGCCGACAACAGGCGTCTGCGCCACGTTTCAAGCACCGTCAGTCTAACGATGGTCCACATCGGGCTCCCCACTCTCGCGCAAGGTATCGAGAAACCAGTCCTCCAAAGACTGGAGCACGGGTTCCACTTCGTAAACATCCACTCCATATTCCGCGAGCGCCCGGTGAACGACAGGCAGCCGCTCCCGACCGCCGTCCAGATGAATGATTCCCGATTGGCGCGACGCATCCGCCACAGTCAAGCCTTCCAGCTCAGACAGGGCCGCGATTGCATCGGCATCCATCGCGCCCACGACAATCCGGTATCGCGGTTTCGCGCCAAGAATGTCCGCCATATCGCCGATATACCGAATTTTTCCCTTGCCAATCAAGGCGACTCGATCACACAGCCCCTGCAAGTCGGACAGCAAATGGCTGTTCAGAAAGACCGTCTTCCCCTCGGCGCGCAGGCGTCGCAGGAGGTCCGTGACTTCCCGCCGTCCAACCGGGTCCATGGCCGATGTGGGCTCGTCCAGAACGAGCAGATCCGGCGCACCCACGAGTGCAGCAGCCAGTCCGAGACGTTGCTGCATGCCTTTGCTGAACGCGCGAACCCTATCGCGCGCGCGTGACTCCAGCCCGACGACGGCAAGCACACGCAGGATCTCCGTCCGATCCGCCTCTGTCCGCTTCGTCAAGCGAGCGTGCAGTCGCACCACTTCTTCCGCAGTCAGCCACTCCTGATAGCGAAACAGTTCCGGCACGTAACCCACCCTGCGACGCGGAGCGAGTTCCGTGTTCGGGCCTCCGAACAGCCGGACAAGCCCCTCAGTGGGATGAACCAGCCCGAGGATCATTTTGACAAATGTGCTCTTTCCCGCCCCGTTAGGCCCGAGGAAACCAAAGATTTCCCCGGGCCTGACCACCAGGCTGACGCTGTCGCACGCTACCGTTCGGCCGTACCGTTTGCTGAGAGCCAGCGTTTGAATCGCGTATTCGAAAAGCGAACCTCGCTCCTGGATCACGGAAACAGTCCTTTCGTCTGCGCCAGAAACGCGGCCGCAGTATGTCCGGTCATCGTCTCATAGGATGCGGTCCACGAGCAGATCACTCCGTGATTCAACCAAATGAGAGTGTAGCTGTTTGGCTGCGCGACGTTTGTCCCCAGCACGGCTGGCATGCCGTGAAAGGTCATGGACTGCGTCTGGCCGGAAACAGTCGGCAAAAAGAGCGTGTCAGTCCAATTGCTGGCGCCGGCAATCGCCTCTTTCAACGTGGAAGGCATCATCGGCAACGCGAGAATGGCATTCTTGATCTGTGCCATGTTCACGCCGCTCTGCACGGTTACGACGGGGGTGCGCGTTTCAACGAGGGTGTACGACATGGCGCCCGATGTTGTCCCAGACGTTGCCCCAGACGTTGCCCCAGACGTTGCCCCAGACGTTGGACCGTTCGGGCCGACATAGCTCCCGGCGTTAAAGCTCGCCGGAACCTGCACCTGAATCGGAACCCCGTTCACACTCTGCGGAAACAGCTCCGTGCCTCCATAGGCCTGTATCGCTGCGTTGATATTGCCAACGTTCAGGCGAATCACCGTCTCGCCAGGCGATACCGCGTTTACAGCGCCCGCCGAAACGGGAATCGACGTCGGCCACAGATCCGGCAATCCAGTCGCGGCTGCCGCCTGGGCGACGCTCAGATTGGACGTGAGATGACTCGATTGAACCGTGTCAAAGGATCCCAATTGGCTGATGCTCAGCTTGCCCTTCTGGGTGAACACCGCTTTGAGGCGGGAAATGTCATTTTGCGTCAATTGAACGGCCTGCAGGTTTTGGACGCGAAACGTGTGCAGGAAGGCAGCCAGCACACCCCTTGCCGGAGTGGCGGCCAAGATGCCAATCACGGCAACAGCCGCTGTGGACGCGTAAACCCAAGTCAAGGCAGGACGATGTTCTCGCCTTTGTCGTCCCAGGCGCACCGCTCGATCGCCAATACCACTTAGGCCTGTTCCGCCCGTCGCACGCGTCAGAATCCGATCACCCGGCGCTCGCACCCCGTCCGCACCCGCCACGCTCGCACCACCCGCAGCGTCAACCGCACTCGCACTGACCCCCACCAACGCCGCCACATCCACAAGCGTTTTCCCGCACGCATCACAACCTTCCAGATGCGCGTCCATCTCTCTGTACAGTGCGGCGTCAGTCTCCCGATCCAAGAAGCGCAACCACTGATCCTCCGTGTAACACGCCGTGCTCATCAACCTCGTCCTCCTCCCGCTCATACTCCTGTTTCAGTTTTTTCATCGCGCGCAACAACAGGGTTCCCACCGTCGCACTGTCCACATGAAGCGCCTGAGCGATTTCCCGATAAGAGTATCCGGAATAGCGCAATTCAAGCGCGCGCCGATCCCGTGCCGGAAGACTGTCAAGCGCCCTGCGCAAACGTTCTTGGTCCGTGCGAGTCTCCCATTCCTGCTCTGCGGAAGGCGCGACGCCCACGAAAGGTTCCACTCTCAGTCGGCGATCCCTTCGCTCTCCCGCCGTCTGCGAACGCAGTCGATCATAGCAGATGCGAATCACGACGGTCCGCAGCCAAGGCGCTGCCCGGACCACTCGGTCGCCATCCGATAACCCGCGCAGGAATGCCTCTTGCACGACATCCTCTGCGGCCGACCAGTTGCCAACGATTCTCACGGCCAACCGCACAAGACTCTCAAACTCGCTGTCATAGAGTCGATGCCACTCACTTTCCGTCAGCCGCCTGATGTCTCCCATCGCCTTTTCCAGTCTCCTTCCCTCCCCTCTGCCTATAAGACGGATCATCCGCGCGCTTTATAACATTCAAGATCGTCAGTTGCCTGTCTCACACCTCAGCGAGGCAGATTGTCCAGAGCCAACAGTATGCTTCCTTCCACAGGCTCTACAGTCGGAATCACGAACCGCACATCGTCAAACTCTGTCCGCACATCCCTTTCCAGGGCCTCCAATAAGCGACCGCGACCGTGTTGGATGACGCCCCCGATACCGACAATGGGAATGGGCGACAAGGAAAAGGACAGCCCTCTGATCACCGCACGCGCGGCCTGTCCCAATTCAGCGCCCGCCCTGTCCAAAATTTGGATCGCCACCTCGTCCCCATCGGCGGCGGCATCGAACAGCAACTCAGCCAAATGAACAGGAGGCGTCTGCCGATTCTCTTCTAACCAAGTGCGTTTCAGGCTGAGAACATCGGGAAAGTCCAGACGCGCCAACATCAGATCGGTCAACCGCGTCTTCGGTGAGCGCCCTTCCTCCGCACGAAACACGGCTCTGGCAACCTCCGCCGACAAGTGATAACCGCCGCCGTAGTCCCCAAACAGGTAGCCAAATCCGCCAATCTGACACTCCTGGCCCTGTTCATCCCGTCCGTACGCATTTGTCCCGCTTCCGCACACGAGGACAACCCCGACCAAATCCTTTGAGGCCAGTCGCAATCCACTGATGGTGTCGCATACGATGAGTGGCTCCACAGGAATACAGCGCACATCACGGAACGCATCCCGCAACAGAGATCTATCCCACTCATGATCGGCTCCCGCCAGTCCGAGACAGACGGATTCAACGTCAGAATCGCTGATTTCCGCCTGTTCCATAGCTTCGCGCACGGCTTCGCAGACCGCAAGAACCGCTGCCTGCACGCCCGCGATTTGGTGATTGCCGCAGGCGTTATGCACACACTCGCTGAGAGCGAGACCGTCATCCCTCGCCACACGGACAACAATCTTGCTCCCCCCGCCGTCGACCCCTATAACCGCCATTCAAACTCCCCCCCAATAACTCTTTCAGCCGCTCCCGCGTCGGAGACATGTGTACCTAGCGTTCATGCTGCTGATCTTGCTCCCGGTGTGCTATTGTTTCGGCTATGAAATTCTTTTGCAAATATTGTATCCTCGCAGTTGAGTGACTGTCAATATTTATGGACGTATAGACAACCATATAAATGCAGAGATATAATACAGTGGGATGCAGTTTGATATAATTCCTATTGTGCCCGCCTTGGATCAGTGAAACTCAGCCGAAGGACGTGTAAACTTGAACCCTGATCGAGACCACCCCAGTTTCAGTGAACAGCCGGTGTTGCCCAAATACTATCGAGTCAAACAGTGGATACTGGAACGCATCACGCTCGGCGAGTGGAAGGTTGACGATGAGATCCCTTCTGAACAGCAGTTATGCGCGGACCTTGGCGTCTCCAGAGGCACGCTCAGGCGGGCGGTGGACGAACTCGTTCGCCAGGGTCTCCTGATGCGCGTGCAGGGGAAAGCCACCAGCGTGGCCAAGCCCAAGATCCCCATTTTCTCGAAGGGATTCCGGGCGGATATCCAGAGCACGGGCCACTCGCCCAACTCGACGATCGAACTGTTTCAGTTGCAGAGCCCCGCGCAGGAGATCAAGCACACGCTGACTCTTGGACAGCAGGATCGCGTCTATGAGTTGCGGCGGATCATCATGGCCGATGCCGAGCCGATCATACTGGAAACCGTCTACATCCCCGAGCGGTACGGCAAATGCCTCACGGAACAGTCGCTGCTCGGCACGTCTCTGCTGGAATTGATCCCTCGCGAATGCAATCTGATTTTGAAAAAGGCCATCGAATCGTATGAACCCGTACAACTCACGGCGGAGGAGGCGGCGTCCCTCAATGTCAAGCCGGGCGCACTCGCCATCCTGGACCAAGCGATCACATATGACGTCTACGACACGCCGATCTTCCTTTCCAAGGCTCTGATCCGTCGCGACCGGGCGCGCATCCTGACGGAGGTTACATTCCGAATTTAGCCGCCTGATCTGACGGCCGGGGAGGAAAGCCGCAATGCCTGTCAAAAAGGATCACTTGAAGCTGGCCGTCATCGGCGGCGGATCATCGTACACGCCCGAACTGATAGAGGGTCTGATCAAACGCCATCGGGAACTGCCGGTGCGCGACCTCTATCTGGTTGACATCGAAGCCGGTAAGAAGAAGCTTGAGATTATCGGAGACCTGGCACGGAGGATGGTCGCCAAGGCGCAGGCGCCGATCAACATCCATCTCACCTTTGATCGGCGAGAGGCAATCCGGGACGCCGATTTTGTCACCACTCAGCTGCGCGTGGGTCTGCTGGAGGCGCGGGCGCGCGACGAGCGCATCCCTTTGCGCCACGGTTGCATCGGGCAGGAGACAACGGGCGCGGGCGGCTTTGCCAAGGCGTTGCGCACCATTCCGGTCATTCTCGACATCTGCCGCGATATGACCGAGCTCGCTCCGAACGCCTTTCTGCTCAATTTTACAAACCCCGCGGGCATCGTCACCGAGGCGGTGTTGAAGCACACGAATGTGAAGAGCATCGGTCTTTGCAATCTGCCGATCGGTACGCAGATGCAGGTGGCAAAGATGATGAACATCAGCGCGGACCGGGTCCAACTCGAGGTAACGGGAATCAATCACCTGCACTGGATCACGCGCGTTCTGGTTGACGGCGAAGACGTGCTGAAACGATTCCTCGCGGAGCAGCGCGACGTGAAGCAACCGAGCAACATTCCCGGCGTCGATTGGGACCTTGAATTCTTGAGGTCGCTGGGGGCGATTCCTTGCGCATACCATCGGTACTATTACATGAAGGATGCGATGTTGTCGGAGCAGTTGGAGGCGCTCGACACAGTCGGGACGCGGGCGGAGGTGGTGAAGAAAATCGAGGCGGAACTCTTCGCGCTGTACAGCGATCCGAATTTGGCCGCGAAACCGCCCCAGCTTGAGCAGCGCGGCGGCGCCTACTACTCCGAGGCCGCGCTCAATCTCATGACCGCGATTCACACGAACGCTCACGACCTGCAGGTGGTCAACGTGCAGAACAACGGCGCACTTCCCTGTCTGCCCCCCACGGCGTCCATCGAAACCCTGTGCCTCGTCGATGCGCAAGGCGCGCATCCAGTCCACATCGATACGCCCGTTCAAACGCACATGCGCGGACTTTTGCAGATTGTCAAAGCCTACGAGGAACTGACCATCCGGGCGGCGGTTCAGGGTGATTATCGCGCCGCGCTTCAAGCGCTGACGATTCATCCACTGGTAACGTCGGCGCAGGTTGCCAAACGCATTCTGGACGACATCCTGGCCGAGAACAGGGACTACCTGCCTGCTTTTTTCGGGGCGGGCGGCCGCAAATGAAATTCCCCTCCCCGACACAATCCGCCTGGAAATTGCGGTTACCTGGCGCATTCTCAGCTCTATCAACGCCCTGCTTGCCTCTCCCACTCGCTTAGCAGTTCAGCTTCCCGATCGCGAGTCATCCCTGCCCTCCATTTCCGGTCCCGCTTCTGTCTGCCATCCCAGGAAAGTGTATCGAGGACAGTCGCGGCGACGGGCCGGAAGGAGAGCCCCTGATGGATCGCCCGTGTTGCGTTCACCGTCAGGAATCCAGGCCAATTGGTCTTCTCCGCAATCCACAGCGGCAGTTCGTTCCATTCGCCAACACTCTTTTGCAACAGAAAAGATTCGTCAACCCATACCGCTTTCCCCGCTGCAGGAATCGCCTGTTCAAGAGTCGCCACGAATTCACCCATCGTAAGTGGATGCGCTGGTCCTGTCGCGTTGAACACGCCGCCGACCTTCCCTTCCAACATTGCCATCGTCCAATCTGCCAAGTCCCGGACATCGATGAACTGAATCCTGCGATCCGCGCTCCCCGGCACCAATATACGTCCACCTTCTGCAAATCGGTGCACCCAATAAGTAAACCGATCCGTCGGATCGTTCGGTCCGACAAGAAGCCCCGGTCGAATGATCAGCGCCCTATTGCCAAACGCTTGTTGCACTTCTTGTTCGCACATCGCTTTTAGAGGGCCATAGAACGCGCTGATATCCTCGGTCTCCTCATGCTCCATCGCGCCGAGCGGTGAATCCTCAGTCATGCCCGCTGCGGAAAAGTCTGCGTACACCGAAATACTCGAAATGAACGCGTAGCGATCTACTGTGTTCCTCAGCCATGTTGCAGACTGACGCACAATCCGAGGCACATATCCTGACGTGTCGATCACTGCATCCCAATCACGTCCATACAGCGTATCGAGTTGTCCGTCTCGATCCCCATGCAGCTTCTCTACTTCGGGAAAGAGGTCTGCATTGGTGATCCCGCGGTGAAACAAAGTGACTGCATGCCCCCGCTCCAGCGCCGCCTCGACCAAGCAGCGACCCAAAAACACAGTCCCACCCAAAATCAACAATCGCATGGGTTAGCCTCCTGTCATGTTCCTCTCTTATTTAACGATCGGCGGGATCGAAAAGATACGCTGCATGGTCGATTTCCGATGCCTTCTGTCGCAAACCTTCCGAAAGATCCAATAATCGTCAATCTACATCCCATCCGGGATCAAGACCGCGATACAGTTCCCGGATCGCATCGGCCAGCGACTGATCCATGACTGCTGATGCAGTCCGGTCTGGCAGATCCTTTGCCGCCACCCCATACAAGAGATACTCTCCTGACGCGATGTCTCCAATGAGACCCACATCAATCAAGGCGTGCGGCAACCCGCCTGTCATATTCCACTGCCGATACGACGGAATACCCTCTGTCTTGTCCGCTTGCCGCACCAACCCCGCAACAACCGGTTCCCACAGTTCGGAGTTTGTCTGAAATCCTGTGATCGCTCTCTGCACCAACCCAACCATAGCATCGAGCCGACCAATGTTGCGACTCTCGCTTCTCGGCCCAGAATCCACGTGGATGTCCGGAGCCAAGCATGATATGGAATGACTCAGCTCACGCCATCCCCCGACTCGATTCGCGATCGCGTTCGCGCAGGAATGGTCGTGGCAGGCAATCATGACTTCCACCACTCACCCAGTTGACGACCGTCGGCGTCCAGCACGATCCATCCGACACATCCCGGCAATGATCGGAGTTTCCCCAACACGTCATCTGCTCTCCTATCCGTCTCCATTCCCTCCCAAAACCGCACAGCATGATAGCAATATAGTATCGTATAATCATGTCATTCTATGTCACTAATTATATGGAGGTCAACATTCTTGTCGCGAACGGTACGATTGCTTGAACTCTTGGTACGACTGCAGACTTTGCGCCAATTCACGGTTCAGGCATTGGCCGACGAGTTTGGCGTATCCAGACGAACCATGCTTCGAGACCTTCAGTCCCTCTCGGAACTTGGTGTTCCGCTTGCCGCCACATCGGGGCCGCACGGAGGGTACCGCCTCATCAGAGAACAGCAACTGCCCCCACTGATGCTCACGGCAGATGAAGCGATTGCCCTTGTAGTGTCTTATGAGTCTTTACAGCAATATGCAGATTCCCCTTTTGATTTTGACAAGTGACTGCAGCACACCATAAGAGAAACGGGTGAATGATAGATGCGGGAAACCGAATTGGCTGTGGATGTCGAATTCTTACGAAAAGTGGTCAACGAAGATGGCCTGTTGCCGCGTACCGTATCCGCATGGCCGCTCGTGCTGTCGCTCATCGAAAATTTCGCTTCTCCCGACGCGCATTTGCGCGACAAGCTGTCTTATACTCTGATCGCACAGTTGATTCTAAGGAACAGTCTCGCGGATGATCAGTACGAAGAGCTACTTAGGACCGCCGCGGATGAGGCGCATCTATTCTTTCGAATCGGCGAGACAGACAGCGATTCCGTGTTCATGCGCTCGTTTTCTGTCCTGCTTGTTCCGCTTGTAATCGACAGGGGAAACCAGGCCGCAGCGTTGCCCCAGGATCTGGTCCAGTCTGTCACCGAGAGCGTCCTGCGCTACGCATCATCAGAACGAGACTGGCGCGGATACGTTCCTGGCAAAGGTTGGGCTCATGCGGTCGCGCACACGGCGGATGCTCTCTCTGCCTGCGCGCTTCATCCGGCAACCACCGGGGAACAGGTGAAACGGATTCTGGAGTCCATTCGCCAGCTTGCGACGCTGCCGTCGCCTCTCGGTTATTTGGAGGATGATCGGCTCGCGATGGCCGCCTTCTCCATCATACAGAAAAGCGGAGTTCATGAGTCAGTAGTGGACATGTGGCTGAACTCGTTTCAATTGCTGGACCTATGCGACCAGAATGCGATACTGGGCGGGGCCAATGCCGAACACTTTCTGCGCAGCCTGTATTTCAGATTTCTCCATGCTGATCGCAGCAGCGGCTGGCTCCCAAAAATCGAGTCTGCAGTGGCAAGATTCGATATATTCCAGAGTCACGGATCCAGATAAGGTGTCGGGGTTCAACCGCCCATGTTCCAGTCGCCAAACCACCGTCCATCTGAACCGCCCCGCACTCCGAAGCCCGCAGCCGCCGCGATCCCCGGTCGCGAGCGGCTGCCGACCGCCGACCCCGCCGCATCATGCGTCGGGCGGCGGATACTGACCGAGTTCAGCGGTCCGCGCGCGCATGCGCGTGACGTCCTCCTGCGTCACATCCGCCGTCGGCCGCAGTTGTTTGATCGTTCGTGCGCATCCTCCAAACCATACCTGATTTAGCGCTTCAAGCTTCTGGCTTCTGCAATTTTTTTAGTGCCTCATATCGCCGTTCAGCCAGTGCGTAGAAATTCTCATGTGGCCCCACGAGGAACACAACGCATCGTCTCAAATCTTCGCGAACAACATACGCAGCTCGATATGCCCCGCCAGGAGCGGAAAATTCAAGACTTCGCACGCCACTTAGTTTTCCGAATAGAGTATGGCCGGCGTACGGCTCGTTTTTGAGTTTTCCCAAGGCCTGAACTGCTTTTTGCTTCTCCACTTTACCCAGTTGCGAGAAATCCTTATCAGCTCGTTTGGTCAAACGGATGTCATATGTCATTCGTCAAGTGGAATCCCTTCACGCCTCAGAATGTCATCCAAGGCAATGGTCTCACCAGCGTCATCTTCACGGATCGCCTCTTCAGCCAAAGCATCAAAGGGGTTTTCCCCTTTCACAATTCGCAATCCTCCCTCATCCGGTTGAAGGTAAAACACATCGCCAGGCTTCGCGTGAAGGGCCTCGCGGACACTTCTGGGCAATGTCAATCTCCCTTTGCCGTCCATTCGGACAGAAACGTTTTTCGCCATTTGAACCACCCCCTTTCGTGGGATACGCCCACTTGTATTATACGCCGATCGTCATCCACCTGCATCCCCAGTACCCCCAAGCCCCAAGCCCCAAGCCCGCAGCCGCCGCGATCCCCGCTCGCGAGCGACCGCCGACCCCGCCGCATCATGCGTCGGGCGGCGAATACTGACCGAGTTCAGCGATCTGCGCGCGCATGCGCATGGCGTCCTCCTGCGTCACATCCGTCGTCGGCGGCGGTGTCAGAACGCCGTCCAGCAGCGTCCAGACTGCGCTGCGAAATCGACGGGTGAACCAGCGGTCATGCGACACCGCGATGACCGGTCCGGGAAATTCGTCCACCGCGCGCTCAAACTCTTCCATTACGGAAAAACTGACATGGTTGGTGGGCTCATCAAGCAAGAGCAGGTTGGGCCGCTCGGCCAGCAGGCGCGCGATCATCAATTTGCGGGCCTGACCAGGGCTCAGACTGCCGACAGACAGGTTGAATTCGTCAAAGCGAAACAGTTGACAGGATAGCAGAGTCGCGATGTGTTCCTCCCTGACGCCCGAAAGTTCCGCGCGAAAATATTCCAATACAGTGGCGCGCGGATCAGGAAACTCGTATTCCTGCCGAAGATATCCGATGCGCACATGTGAGGGAATGTGCACCTCCCCTTCCGCGAGGGGCGCGACGCCCGCAATGACATTCAGCAGCGTCGTCTTCCCGGCTCCGTTGGGGCCGGTGATCAACACGCGATCCTTGCGTCCAAGCACGAACTCAACCCGTCGCAAGATTCGCCGATCGCCGCTCCCTGCAACAGACACTCCAGACACCGCCAGCGCCAGCGAACTGTGAATGCGTTCCCCGGAGAAATCCCCCGCAAATCGAAGCGGGTCGGGCGGTCTCGGCACTGGATCAGCCAGTATTCTGTCCAGCAGGACCTCAGCGGACCGGATATTGCGTGAGGCCACCGCCTGGACTTTTGCTCCGTGACGATTATACGCCATCTTGTTGTGATCGCTGGGCGGCCGATGATGCCCCACCTGGTGCGGCTTCTCATGGATGCGCCGCCGCAGTGCGTGGATCTCCTCCTGCTGCTTTGCAAAACGAATGTCCCACTGTCGTCGCTCGATGCGTTTATGCGCCAGATAGTCGTCGTAGTCGCCTTCATACGCACGCAGGCGATGATCGTGTTCATCGATCTCCAGGATGGCGCCAACCGTCTGATTGAGAAACTGCCGATCGTGCGATACGGCAAGAAGGCTTCCCGGAAATGTGCGCAGATAGTCCTCCAGCCAATCCAGCATAGCCGCATCCAGATGATTCGTAGGTTCGTCCAACAGCAGGAGATCAGGCGCGCCAATCAGAAGCGCCGCGAGCCCCAGCCTGGTCTTCTCGCCACCCGACAACGACGACACAGGACGCGTCACATCAATATCGACGAGTCCAAGCCCGGCCAGCACAGTCTCTCTCCGGTACGCCAACTCATAACCGCCGCGTTGTTCAAACCGCGTAGCGAGTTCCCCGTACTCTCTCATGACGCGGTCCAGCGAATCTGCCGAGACCATTCCCATGAGCGCCGCCAAGTCTTTCAACTGTGTCGCCATCATCACCAGATCATGCTGCGCGTCGTCGAGGAACGAGTGAACCGTCTGCTCGCCGATGGGCGCAAGCGTCTGCGGCAGATAGCCCCATTCGCAATCCCTGGCCATCGTGACAGAGCCAGAATCGGCCTGGATCATCCCTGTCAGGATTTTCAGCAAGGTGGACTTTCCCGTTCCATTTGCGCCGACAAGCCCTGCGCGTTCCCCACGGCCGAGTGTAAATGAAACTCGATCGAGGATCATCCTGTCTCCATACGATTTGCTAATGTCCTGCGCGATCAATACTGTCATAGACATGGCCTCCCTGGCGTGCGAATCAAGGTTCGCCCGCAACAAAAAGGCCGTGGTGCAGACGCCCCGCGACAGACACGCAGCCGCATTGACAGTACATCTCGACGTCAAATAAGGCGGCCCCGTCTTTCCATGGATGCTTTCAGGCGTGCACAGACAGTAGCCATGCGCGCCCGCCGCCCCTGTTGCAGCGGCGTCTGCATTCTGTGTCCTCATTGTCACAGGCGCTCAGAATCCAAACGAAGTATCCATGGCGTCGACGGGATGCCACCTTTCCGTGTTCACACTGAAGTCACGCTCAGTATACATCTTTCTCTATGCTCCGAGAATTCATGTTCAGTATACACCTTTTTCTATGCTCCGATCACCTCGATCACGACTTGATGGTCCGCGGACGAGGCGACCCCGCCAAACTCGACGGCCCTTTGCAGTCCGCGTATGCCAGCGGTCGCATCCGCCTCGGTTCTTGCGTACACCGTCGCAATGGGTTCGCCGGCATTGAATGTCTTTCCAGGTTTGGCGTAACACAGCAGTCCCACCTCATGGTCCACCGGGTCCTGCAGTCGTTGACGGCCTGCGCCAAGCTCCAGGGCGACGCGGCCGACAGCATGCGTGTCGATGCGTTGAACCGTCAGCGTCCGATCCGCGATCCAGTCTTTACGATAGGGAGCCAGCGGGAGGTCCTGCTGGACGGATGACACATCGCCGCCTTGAGCTTGTATCCATTCTTCGAACTTCCTCCACCCAAGTCCCCCGTCCAAGGCGTGCGTCACCTGACTCATGGCGTCCTCTGCGGCAATCCCGCGCGTCATGGAAACCATGTGACTCGCCAGGGCGATGACTTCTTCCCGCAGATCCTTCGGCCCCTTCCCCCGCAAACAGTTCAGAGCCTCGTTGATTTCGATGGCGTTGCCGACGGCAAAGCCAAGGGGACAGTCCATGCCGGTCAGGAGCGCCCGCACGTTGCGACCATGATAGACGCCGATGCGCACCATCAGCTGGGCCAACTCTCTGGCGCGGTCCAGGGACTGCATGAAAGCGCCGTTGCCGACTTTCACATCGAGAACGATGTTGGGAGAGCCCCCCGCGAGCTTCTTGGACATGATGGAGACGGCGATTAATGGAATGCTGTCCACCGTTGCGGTCACATCCCGCAACGCGTACAGCTTTTTGTCGGCCGGAGCCAGTTCCCCCGACTGCGCAACGACGGCCAAGCCGACGCGCTCCACCTGCCTTGTGATGTCCGCTCGCGAAAGCGTCACCCGAAAACCCGGAATGCTCTCCAGCTTGTCCAGAGTGCCTCCCGTATGCCCCAACCCGCGGCCGGACATTTTGGCGGTGGGAACGCCCAGACTCGCCACCAGGGGAGCGACGATCAATGTCGTTTTGTCCCCCACGCCCCCGGTGGAATGCTTGTCTGCAAGCCCCAAAGGGTCCGCTGTTTGACTTCCCGACCGGGCCACGACATCCGTCAGCCAGAATACCTCTTTGTCGCGCAGACCCTGGAGATACGCGGCCATCAGCCAGGCAACCACCTGATAATCCGGCCAAGCACCGTCTACGATGCCAGAAACCAGACGCTCCACATCGTGCTGCGTCAGCGCAATTTTATCCCGCGTTTTCTCAATGATATCAATCATGGCATTCACCTATCCCCCGCATGCGGCATCACTCGCTGCGGTCCACAGAACGTGAGGGAACCCCGACAAGAACCGGTTTCCGCACATTGCGAACCTCCAGCAACAAATACAATAAAGCGCCGACCAGTCCGCCGACGACCGGGAGCGGCAGGGTATTGTAAAAGAAACCGGGCAAGAACGTATTTCCCCAGAAGCTCACAACAAAGCCGATGAGAAAAGACGCTGCCGCCGTCCAGGAAATCCATCCCCGGGAGGTGCGCGGCGTGGAAAAGAACTCTTTGGAAGGGGTGGCCTTCTTTTGCACCCACAGCCAGTCCACAATCAGCACAAACGTGAACGGAATCACCACGTCGCCCACCATATCGAGGAATCCGGAAACCTGATTCAAAATCCCGCCGACGGCCAACAGGATGGAGATCACGCCAAGAATCACCGTTGCCAGCGGCTGTTCCCAGCGAAAGGGCTTGTGCACCGTATTCATGGCAACCAGCAGATCGACCGTCGAAGGATACAGATTCATGGCATTGGTGTGAATGATGGCGAGCGCCACGCCGACCGCCGCCACCAGTCCCCATACCGGAATGTGCGGCCCCAGCAGGGCGACGTTCCAATTTCCCGTGATTCGTTGGGAATACATGCCCACAATTCCCATGAGGAGCACAGGCAGCATCACCCCCGCGGAAGGCGCAACGAAGTAGCTGAAGGACGAGCCGGTTCTGCCCTTAGGCACGCAGAACCGGGACACCGTGGACAGCTTGTAGGTCCAGGCGAGAATCGAGAAACTGACGACGGTCGTGATTGCGCCGCCCCAGTTCGTGGGCGCCGTAGGCCCGGGATACGCGATGGAGTAGTGGGTGAACAGGTAGACAGACAACGCGCCGTAACAGACAATCAGGAGCGCCGATGTATAGCGATAAAAATACTCCAGCCACTTCATCCCAAACAGCACGAGCACGATCTGGACAATGCCGATCAACCAAAACCAGAAGGACCCCGACGAATGGAAAATGGAGGAGAGGATTTGACCTCCCACCTCGGTATTTAATCCGAACCATCCTACATTCACAAAGGTGAACAACACAGCCAGCAGAAAAGAGCCCGCCAGACCGTAGGTCTTTCTGGCCACAATCAGGGCCGTCAGCGGGATTTCCCGGCCCATTTCTGAAAACAGGCCCGCTGGAACGACGCCGATCAGCCAGCCAAGCACAATCGCGATGACCGCATCGGTGAGACCGTATTGAAACAGCAGCATGCCGATCAGGGGTGTCATGGCGGACGCCGAAGCCATCGCCCACACGTTGAACATTTTTCCTGATGTCATGGTCCGCTGCGAATCGGGAACCGGCAGAACGCCCACTGTCTCCATTTCGCCAGAGAGGCGAGTCCACCAAGAGGGGTTAGACATGATCCTTTCCTCCCAAAATTATGTTTTGTCGCCGCTCACAAAAGCATTCAGCATTTCGCCGGGTCCTCGCTGGCGCGTGATCAGCCGCCATAGGAACGAAAGGCGTTTAGCATGAGCTCCCAAAACCGGCGTTTGTCCAACTCCAGCGCAACATTTGCATTCGGCCGACGACCGGTCACCCCATACAGGTCGACGACGGTCATGCCTGCCGTAAATTCGCCCTTCGTCTCAATGTCCACCCTGCAGGAACGCGTCGTCATCACATGAGGATCGATCACATACGCCACGGCGCAGGCGTCGTGAATCGGCGGCGCTTCAAATCCGAACACTTCGCGATAGGAATGTCCAAAAAACTCCAGAAGTTCGACAACAATCCTGGCCACGGGATTGTCCATGGCTCGAATCTCCTCCACGATGTCAGGGCTGGCGACCGCCTGATGAGTCAGTTCCAGCCCAATCATCGTGAGCGGCAATCCGCTGTCAAAAACAATGCGCGCCGCTTCAGGGTCGACGAAGATGTTGAATTCGGCGGCTGGCGTTTTGTTCCCAAAATACGTGGCACCGCCCATCAGCACGATTTCGCGAATCTGACGGACAATTCCAGGCTCTTTCATCAGGGCCGCCGCCATATTGGTCAGCGGGCCCGTGCAAACCATTGTCATGTCTCCGTCAGACGCCGTCAGCGCATCGATGATGGCGTCCACTGCGTGTTTGTCGATGGCGTTCAAATCGCAAGGCGGAAATACAGGGCCGTCAAGCCCGCTCTCGCCGTGAATGTCCGGCGCCGTCGACTGCCTCCCGGTCAGGGACCGCCCCATTCCCTTGGCAACGGGAGCCTGCATGCCGGCCAGACTCGCCACATTGAGCGCATTGCGGGTGGTTTTCTCTACGGTCTGATTGCCGGCGACAGTGGTCAACAGCACCACGTCGGTATCCGGGTGGCTGTGGGCGAGCAGCATCGCGAGCGCATCGTCGTGCCCTGGGTCGCAATCCAGAATGATCTTCCTCATTGCCTGTCCCTGGTTCAAAAAACCTATGATAATCTAAATAGGTTTTTTCGGCTCTTTCAAGCCCGCGGTCTTACAGGATTCATCCGCTTGGAGGCTGCTTTCGCACCACCGAAGAGGAGCCGGATGGGAGAACGGGCAAGTCGCCTTTCCCTATGTCCCATCTGTGTTGCCCTCTTCCCAGGTGTTACCCGGTCCCATCAAGATATCCCGCCGCACCTTTCGCCTCGTGTATGCGGCAGGCGTTTCTCATTGGCCCAGTAACGCTTTACGGAATCCCAACCACGAAACCAGGTTGCCTCCCTTCTCCTGCAGGGTTTTTTCGATGACTTTCTTGGCTCGGTTCCATGCGGTCCAGTCGCTTTTCCGATACGCTGTCTCGTTAAATGCACCCTTCGCGATCAATAAGTCGCGCATCGCTTTGGGCACATTCTCTCGCCTGATCTTTAGGCCGCCTCGTCTTGCAATGACAAGCGCAGCCGACGCGTGGACGCTGATCCCGTATTGCGGCTGATATTTCAATCGCCCGATGACGGACGTGTAGGCGGGATGCACCTTGCGTAATTCGACGCCTTCTCGCCATGCCCGTCTTGCTACCGCTTCGAGCATCCTGCGATAAGTGAATTGATGGGTGACCCGTCGAAATTTGCGGCTCGTTTCTTTGTCGTGCATGAAGTGTAAATCCTCCACAACAAGCCCCGCGCCCCGTTCCTTGGCGTAGGCGACAACATCTTTGGCCATGTTGCCGATCAGCCAGTCTCGCCGTCCGGTGCGCGCATCGTAGAGCTGACCTTCCAACCTATCAGTGAACGCCACAGGATTGCCGTCTACCTGGATGTGGCACAGGGCCAATCGCGTAGGATTCGTATCCATTCCGATCCAGCCGTTGACGGGATAGGTGACGAGCCTTGCGGGTTTTTCTTCGACCGTGACGTGAACATGATAGGTGCCGTGCTTTCGCAGGATTTCCACTTGGTACGGATCGCCCCGTTCGATCGCCTGTCGCAAGAGTGCCACGTAATCGCGTCCGTTGACGGCCCCAGTTGTCTTCGAAATTTTCCGTGGCACATACAGGGGAATCTTCAGTTTGTCGTATCGAACGCTTTTGCCGTGTGCTTCACCGTGATCCAGCGAAATTTCCAAGCACCACGCGCCGTCTTGTTCGTGAATCCGAAGGAGTGGGTTTCCTTGCTTTGTACGGTCTCCTCTCGCGGCCAAGCGGCCGTTTCTCGCATCATTCCACTCTTGTCGCCAAATGGCTTGATCAGCGCCTTCCTTGAATTGTGACAGGTACAATTCGCGGCCGCCAAAGATCACAGGAGGAAAGGTGCCCTGCTCCGCGTGCTGCTGATAGAACGCGATTTCACGCTGCTGCTTCTCCAATTTTTGCCGCAGTCCCGCCAACTTGCGTGAAGCAGGGTCTTTCTTGACGATCTGATTGATCTTCTCCGTGGTCTTTTTCATCCGGAGTCGCCACAACGCCAAGTGTTCTTTAACGAGCGCCTTTTGACTGACGATGAGCTGGTTCGCTTCGGCTGCTGCATCCTTCGCATACCGCAAAGGCAGGTTGGTTTCAGCAGCCAAGAACCGTTCCAATTCGCCGGTCATTGTGCCGGACTCCAGCAGCCGATTAAAGGCATATCGCACCATGAATCCAAACTTGCGCATGAGACGATCAAGCTGTTGACGATACTCCTCTTCGACGTTCAGCAACACGCCGCGCATCGTGGTTTTCATGGTTGCTCACCGTCTTTCATCGGATTGTGGAGTACCGCAGTCACTGCATCCACCAACTTTTTTCCGCCGCGCTTCCCATAGATTCTCGCTGAAAATGATGTGGTAATGGCAATTAGATCTTCAACAAGTTCTTGTTGCTCGTTTTTTTCTTCCTGATCGATGATGACGATGCTGCCACCAAAAGCGCGAATGTAGGTTTCGAGATAAGAGAACCCGAACCGCGCGAAACAATCTTTATACTCGACGACCACCGTGTAAATCAGACAGGTGATACCGCCGATGTCCCGTAGGTGTGCGCTGAGGAATAAGCACACCATCCACTTCCCATTTTCGTAGCCCCTCAATGCTCATTCCCAGATACCTTGCCACTTTTCCAATGCTAATGAATTCTTCTTTCATCCTCATCACCATAAATATTATAACATGTATTTATGGCTTTTACTGGGTTATTTTGATGCTGTTACGACCTCCCTTGTCTAAAGCGGCAAAGCGCAAAGCGATCCGGGCGGCCTCGGCGGCCGGCTCCCGCATCAAAGTTGCCATCCGCGACCCGTCCCTGCTGTCAATGCCGCCACCCGCGGCCCATCTCTGCTGTCAAAGTTGCCATCCGCGACCCATCCCCTGCGCCCCCACGTGCCCGCGGGCCCGTTACACTTCAGTATACAAGAGGTTATCCGAAAAGCGAGAACTCCTCGTTGCCTCCTCTCATGCAGGCGATCGGGTTGCTGGACCCGATCTATTACCCTGTCACGCTCATGAAGGATGCGTTTTCATTCGGCGCTTTCCGGGCGTCTCTATTATGGCAGGGAACGATATGTGTGGTGATGCTCTGGATCATGTCAGCCATTGTGGCCAACGCGACGTTGCGGGCCATCAACCGCGGAGCGCTGTGGGGGAAACAGTAGCGTGCCCTGCGGTCGCGGCACTCTGTGGGGAAGCAGTAGCGTGCCCTGCGCCCGCGGCACTCTGTGGGGAAGCAGTAACGTGCCCTGCGGTCGCGGCACGCTCTGGGGAAGCAGCAGCGTGCCCTCCTGTCACTGGCGCCAAAGCGGTCTCCATCGCATGAAAGCAACGGAATCGCATCATGGCTGACAATGTTCCACAACAAACGATCGCTTTGGTCATTCGTGCGACAGAACGATTCCAGCCTGTTCCGCCTGACGCTCCACGACTTCCAACGCCCGTTGGCACGGGATGTTGCCGTCCTCGCCGGCCACATACAGAAGATCGTGATAGACGGCGTTCAGCGCATCGACCAGTACAGTGTTTGCACTGGATACGACCAATTCCGAAGATTCGAGAGCCTGCCTCAGTTTGAGCTGCTGAAGTTTTGTGAGCTTAGAACCGTTTCTCGCGAACAGTTCATGCGCCCAATGTCGATCATCACGCAGCCGCCGGAGAAGTTCATCGTGCGCCGGTTCTTGCAGAGAGCCGGTTTCATAACGAGTAAACGTGGCCGGGCTCCAACCAAGCAATTTCGCTGCGGCACTCTGCGATAACGCATAGGTTTCTCGTATGGCGCGGATTTCTTCGGGCTGTAGCAGGCCAGTCTGGGCGCGATACTGT
>JAJYTO010000275.1 GCA_021793015.1 Bacillota bacterium | reverse complement strand
CTGCGCGCCGTCAATGGTTCGCAAGGCTGGAGATCGAGCCCGGAAAACGGACGGGAGTTGAGGGTGGACTCCTATCGGTGCCGTGCCGAGTGATTTCCTGCTGGTCAGTGGCCGTGTTGATTGATTTCCTGCTGACGGGCTGCGGTCGCCGCAAACAGTCTGGAAAATAACATCTGGTCGCATTCCTTCAAAACACGAAGGCCGGCCGCCGTTACGCCGTTTGGAACAGCCACAATGTCCACGATATCGGCGAAGCCGATTCCCCGTTCAACCAGGAGCTTGCCAACCCCGAGCACCATGTGTCCGAGTATTTGCGCCGCCATATCAGACGAAATGCCGCGTTCACTCGCGGCCTGTGCCATTGCATTGAGCCAGTCGGACAAAAAGGCGGGTCCGCAACTGCTCAGATCGGAGTAGATGCGAGTGTCTGCTTCGGCGATTTCCAAAGGCGCGCCTATGGTCTGCAATACGCGCCGCAGCGACTCTCGTTCCTGGTTGTTCATGCGTTCGCCGAACATGGTCAGCAAAATGCCCGCGCGTGCATACTGGGTGACGCTGGGGATGACTTTTGCCATATTGCAGGGCGCCAGTGTTTCGAGTTCACTCAAACCGATATTGCTGTTGATCGATATGATGGTGTGCCGTTCGTGGATGCCGGGTCTCATTTGCTCGATCACGGCGCCCAGATCGCTGAATTTTGTGCAGACAAACAGGAGCTCGGAGCGTTCTGCCACGGCGAGTGGGGTGTCGCACACGGCCACGTCCGCAGGCAACGAGGCCTGCAGGCGGTCCGCCTTGGCGCGTGTTCGGTTGGTGATGGACATGTCAACGTGTCCGGCGTCCAGCAGCGCCGCCGCCAGCATGCCGCCCATTTGTCCGGTGCCGATGATCCCGATGCGCACGGTGTGTTTCTCCCTCCTTGGCGATAGGGTTTGCATCTTTGTATCAAGGTTATGCTGGGGCGGCCGACTTTACACCTGTACAACATTTGGCTGTTCGTCAATCGGCAGGAGTTTTTCAGTGAACGGCGAAATATAATGGTGATATGGTATCGGCGGCACGAA
Organism: Bacillota bacterium; assembly: GCA_021793015.1. Classification (GTDB taxonomy): domain Bacteria; phylum Bacillota; class Bacilli; order Alicyclobacillales; family SLC66; genus JAKADD01. The sequence goes on along the minus strand of JAJYTO010000275.1, from coordinate 2,943 downwards.
TCTTGCTTGGACATGACAGGAACCTTTGGAGGGTGCACCGATGCAGCAGGCGTACGGCCTCGTCCAACAGCAAGTGCAGCGTCTCGCGATGACTCAAACTCTGCAACAGGCCATCGCTGTTCTCCAAATGTCAACCACTGAACTGTGGGAATACGTCGAGGAGGCGGTCACCGAGAATCCGATGCTCGATTGGGTGCAAAGAGAGCGTCAGGAGCGGGCGCGCTTTCGCGGTGTCGGGCGCATTGGCGATGTGGCCGCATTGGCCGTGGCGCAGCCGGACACGCTCGCCCTGGCTTTGCATGAACAATTGCGATTGAGCGATCTGTGTGGACCGAGTCGTAGACTTGTGCATTATTTGATCGATTGTCTGGATGAACGCGGATATCTGGAGATTCCTGTGGAGGAGATCGCGGAACATCTGCAGATTCGTCGGATCGATGTCCTGGCGGCGTTGCGGGAACTGCAGAGTTTCGAACCGCCGGGCGTTGGCGCGAGAGATCTGCGGGAGTGCCTCTACCTGCAATTGACGGCGAGGTCGGGAGACGTCAATACGGTTGACGGCGCGGTGCTCGACGTTGCAATCCGCACGGTGGTCGGGGAATGGGAGGCGCTGTGCGGGCGGAGGCGGTCGCAACTGTTGGGGCGGCTCGGTTGCTCGAAGGAGATCATGCATGAGGCGCTCACCTTGATTCAATCCCTCGATCCGCATCCAGGTCTGCGCCACGGCGCATCCGGGGCGATCTACATCGTGCCCGATATGGCCATACTCCGCACGAGCGGCGGGTATATCGTGGCCGCCAACGACGTCGCATTCCCGCATCTGCGCGTGAATGAGGAGTACAGATCATATCTGTCGGTTGCCCGTACGGAACAGGGCGCTGAAGGCGACATGCGCGACTATCTGTTGCGCAATCTATCGTCCGCGACGGCGCTGTTGCGCAGCATTGAGGCGCGGCGACGGACGCTCCAGCGGGTGACGGAGGCGCTTGTGGTCCATCAGCAGGGATTTTTCGATTTCGGGCCAACGCACATGAAACCGCTTACGCTAAAGATGATCGCGGAGGAACTGGGATTGCACGAATCGACGGTGAGTCGCGCGGTGGCCGGGAAATTTGTGCAGACCCCACGGGGCGTGTTTGAATTTCGATACTTCTTTCCATCCCGGCTTGAATCGGATGACGGCGCCGGTGTGTCGGCGGCCAGTGTCAAAGCCTCGATCAAAGCATTGATCGAGGGGGAAAGCCAAGAGGTCCTCACGGATCAGACGCTGGCCACCATGCTTCAAGAGCGGGGAATCCAGATATCGCGGCGTACGGTGGCCAAATACCGGGAGGAAATGAAGATTGCCCCTTCGCCGCAGCGCCGGGAACTCGCACATTGACGCGTTCTGGCGAGGGAATCCTCCGTCGGAGTCTCGGACGCCGCTTGTGTGTTGAGGGCCGCCTCGATCGGCCTGCCGCCGCTGGCCTTGTTGCCCTCGGAGTATAGGGCGCCGCCTGTGCGCTGAGACTCTGGTGCGATTGTGCGACTGGTGACACAGACGCCAGAAACCGGACAGGTGTGCGCGGCAGGGTGGAGTCTCAGGAGAGCGAACAGGGGAGCAGCGTCTTGAGTAATGCGGCGAGTCGGGGTATAGTACATAGTGTAGCGGGACGCTTTCGGACACAGCGGGACGTGAATAGTCCCTATAGGTTTTGCGCCGCTGAAGCACGGTGGCGCACCCCGCTCAGGAAAGCGCCGCAGGCTCTTTTTCATCCCGGTTGTCAGCGCCGCGAAGCGGCCCGGAAGTCCACAGTACCGCGGTGGAGGCGAAGGATTTGAATTCGCTGCAGTTAGGTCAACGTCTGGTGCCTGAATTGACTCACAAGCTGCGGTCGCGGTACCGCGTTTTGCTGCGCGTGTATCTGCATCAACCGATTGGCAGGCGCAGTCTCGCCCATGTTCTCGGTACGACAGAGCGCATCTTGCGCGCCGATGTCGAACTGTTTAAGGAGCAGGGGCTGATTGATGTGGGACCGCTCGGCATGTCTGTGACCGAGGCAGGCGTTGTCCTGATCGCCGAGTTGGACCCCATGATCCGGGACCTGGACGGCCGCCATGAGACCGAGAACGCACTGGCGCATGCACTCGGTATAGAGCGGGTGACGATCGTGCCCGGCGACAGTCTGGACGATGGGGCGGTGATGCGCGATATCGGCCATGCGGCTGCGCAGACGCTGCGGTCGCATTTGCACCTGCCATGCACGGTTGCGGTCACCGGTGGATCATCGATGGCCATGGTGGCAGAGATGATGCCGCGCGCAGCGCAACCACAGGCGATTGAGGTGCTGCCGGCGCGGGGTGGTCTGGGCGAGCGCGTCGAACTGCTTGCCAACACCATCGCCTCGCGATTGGCGGACAAATTGGGCGGTACATATCGGATGTTCCATGTACCCGAATCGCTCAGCAAGGCAACCGCGGAACGACTGTCGCAGGAACCCAGCGTGTCAGAGATGGTGCAGCGCATCCGGGGAGCGGACGTCGTGATCCATGGCATCGGCGACGCGCTGACCATGGCGCGCCGCCGTCGGCTCGACGACGCCACGATTGGGCTGCTGCGGGCGCGCGGTGCTGTGGCGGAGGCGTTTGGGTATTATTTTGACGCACAGGGGCGCATCGTTCACGTCATGAACACGGTCGGACTGCGCCTGGAGGATCTCTCCGGCATCCGGGCCGTGATTGGAGTGGCCGGCGGCGGCGCAAAGGGCGCGGCGATCCGTGCGGCTGCGCGCGCCTATCAGATTGACGCGCTGGTGACGGACGAGGGCGCGGCGCGGGCGATCATCGGGCAGGTTCAGCATTGACCGCGACTGATCCACCAGCGGCCGATTGCGGGGATCAGGGCGACGCCGCGGTTTTGGGTCGGCGCCAGATGAGGTTTGAGGCTTGAGACTTCGTGCTTGC
>JAJYTO010000274.1 GCA_021793015.1 Bacillota bacterium | reverse complement strand
CGATCTGCCGTCTCCACGAAAGCGAAGCGCCCCACCTCGCGATCCACGCCGGCCTTCCTCACATGCGCGCGGATTTGCGTTGGGTTGCCCCCTGATGGACCGGACCCTCGCCCCAACCACAGCGTCACGCCCTCCCCCTGACGACCCTGACAGTCGTGAGCAGCTTGCGCATCGACCACTGGGAAAAAACACAATCCAACGACTCCTCGCTCCAGGGCCAACCGCAGGATGTCAATTCGATCCTCCGGAGCGCCGGCTGTTGGATTGTCGCCAGTATCGCACAGGATCAGGAGTTCGTCTTGCGCCCTGGTTCGCACCCGCGTCAGTGCGTCTTCCATCGGCCAAAGGCGGACAGAGCGGTACAGGTCGGAACGCAACGCCCACAGCTCGCGAGCCAGTCCCGCAAGAGCGTCATAGATCGGTTCCCGGGGCGCGTCCGACGCGAAAGAAGCGGTCAGCGATACTGTGCCGTATGGGTTGTCCATCCAGGGATATCCCTGCAAAACCGAGATGTCGAACGACTGCGACGCCTGCTTTGCAGCGGCCGCCAGCGCCATGACGGCGCCCATGGGTCCGCGATCGGTCTGCCCGAGTTCCCCCGGCAACAGCAGAGGAAGACGCACCTGCGCAACGTTGCCTCTCATCCGGCCCCCGACCAGATCGCAAAGGATCCCGGCGGCGCGCTCCCCCGTGGCCCGCTGATCGCGGTGGGGAGCCGTTCTGTAGGCGCTCACTGCGTCTAGCGACCGCAGCAGGCGGGGACTGGGCGATGCATGCAGATCCAGCGAGGCGACGATCGGAACAGCTCCAAAATACCGCCGCAGCACGCTGACAAGCTGCGCCTGAGAATCAGGCGCGTCGCGCACCGAAGCGCTTCCGTGCAACGCGCAAAAGACTCCGGCCACCTCCCCGGAAAACGCTGCGAAGGACTGTTCGAGCAGCCGCAGATAGTCCAACCAAAATGCCGGATCGATCAGACCGCCGACCTCGCCCTCCGCGTAAGCGCCGTATCCCACCCTGTATCCGCGCCGTCGCAGGGTGTCGCTCGCTCCGCGCAGTTCTCCGTCTGATGATGCTGCGACCCACGCTTCCAGTTCGGAACCGGACAGCACTGTGAACGATTCTGCGGCGCTGGGCAAGGCGGTAAATCCGTTTGACTCGTGCATGAATCCCGCCATCACCACCAGCGGACCCGCACCGGAGCTGTTTTGCATGAGGACCCCTCCCAACGCTGCCTGTCGCCCTATCTATCTCGTCCGGCGGCGCCAGTTGAACTGCAGCACACTATGATAGTCGTGATCGACGCCCGCGGAGCAAATCGACAAAAACACCACGGGCTCGTCGCCGGCATTGACCATCCGGTGCGCGTGTCCTGCAGGAATCAGGACATGCGTTCCGGCCGCCATCGCGGTGGCGCGAACCGCGCCTCCTTGCGGTGCGGTCTCCAGAATGCCCTCTCCGGCGTAGCAAATCGCAACTTCAGACCCATCCTCGCCAACATGAAAGTGACCCTTGGTATGAAAATGCTCCTGGCCGATCTTGCCTGCTCGCAGCACGGTGAACACAACCAGCAGATTGGTGGCCGCGCTCCCGTCGGGCCATGCGAACGTCTCATAGATCAAGGGATCTCCAACCGGCGGCTGTTCTTTGAAATAATCGGACATGTCCGACCAGCAGCGCGCTTCGCGGCGCCAGCCGCCGCCAGCGAACAAGTCTGCGGGCAGTCGTTTCAACTCCATAAACACGCGTTCCAATCCGGTCGTCACAGTCAAATGGTCAGCCACTCGCCCATCTCCCCTATCATTCAAACACGGTATGAAAGACAATCACATCTGAGCGCGTCGCTCGGCAGAACGAAGCGTCTTTATACCCTCTTGGAATTCAGCATGATTGGCCCAACCTCCGCGCGGTCAGTCCAAAACTCTTATAATTGTATGATCATGTTCTTTTCAGCACCCCCACAACCATTCGATCGTTGCATATATACATAGATGTATCAATGGATTCAGCGAATTCTTGCAAAATGCCGCTAAGTATCAATCGATCCATTATCAATCAATTTATGATGTCCCTAAACGAATGTTTATGGTCATACTAAAACACCGAATGACAATATGTCAATGCCAACAGCAAATCAACCTTCGGGCTGTCACATGCATACGGACATCCCGATTCCGCATATCCATCCGTGACGGTATACAGTGCGGGGGGTGATTCTTTGTGTGGATTTATGAAAAGAGACTCCAATACCCGGTTCGCGTGAGCAAAAAAGACGTGGGCATGGCCAAATTTTTAATCACGCAGTACGGCGGACCCGATGGGGAACTCGCCGCATCCCTGCGTTATCTGAACCAACGTTACGGCATGGAAAACAGAACGGCCATTGCAATTCTGACCGATATCGCCACGGAAGAGTTCGCCCATCTGGAAATGATCGCAACCATGGTGTACAAACTCATCAAGGACGCCACTCCCGAGGAGATGCGGGCCGCTGGACTCGGCGGGCATTTTGCGGACCACGGCCATGATCTGTTTTACACGGACGGCAATGGGGTTCCCTTCTCCGCCACTTACTTTCAGGCCAAGGGAGACCCAATCGCCAATCTTTACGAAGACATCGACGCGGAAGAAAAGGCGCGCGCCGCTTATCAGCATCTGATCGAACTGACGGATGACCGCGACCTGCAGGACGGACTGATCTTTCTGCGGGAACGCGAGGTGGTCCATTCGCAGCGGTTTCGGGAGATCCTGCAAGTTGTCAAAGAGGAAGAGAAGCAAAAGAAAATCTATTGAAGAGGCATAGGGAGCGATCCCGGAAATAAGGATGGTCACTGCCGGCCGCATTCGCATGTTGCGCCCCTGCTTGCGCGCGACTGCGCTGAACTCGCCACAGGCTCAGCGGCATGAAGATCGATTCCAGATTTCTCATGCAGCCGGGCGTACAGGCCTCCCCTGGCGACGAGCGTCTCATGGTCCCCTCGCTCTATGATCCTGCCCCGATCAAGAACGATAATCTGGTTGGCATGGCGAATGGTCGACAGGCGGTGGGCAATCACCAGGGTGGTGCGGTTCCTGGCCACCGCCTGCAAGCCTCTTTGCACCCAGGCTTCCGTCTGGCTGTCGAGACTGGCGGTCGCTTCATCCAGAATGAGAACTCGCGGATTCAGAAGCACAACACGCGCAAAGGACACAAGCTGGCGCTCTCCCATGGAGAGATTGGCGCCCTTGGCAAAGAGTTTCGTCTCGTATCCCAGGGGAAGACGGCGGATGATTTCGTCTGCGCCGACGGTTTCCGCCGCTCGCATGACATCCTGATCGGAAAATTCAGCGCGGAACATCCTGATGTTGTCCATGACCGTACCACTGAACAGGTGTACTTCCTGTTGCACCAGACCAATCACGCGGTGCAGTTCTTCCTGTCGATACTCGCGCACATCGACATCATCGACAGTCACCCGCCCTTCAGACACATCGTAAAAGCGGGCGAGCAGACTCATGATGGAACTCTTGCCGGCGCCGGTGGTTCCGACGAAGCCGACAAAAGCTCCCGGCGCGACGGAGAACGTGATCTCGTTCAACACATTCTCGCCGGGTTTATAGGCAAAACTCACATCTTTGAACTCGATCTTTCCAGCGACTTCACGCGGCGCCCGCGGTCGATCAGAATCGGCCACCTGCGGTTCCACTGCAAGGACGCGGCCAATGCGATCCGCAGCCACGATGGAAGACTGCAAGGTGTTCCACTGCTGGGTGATTGAGTTGATGGGCTGGAAAAATTGGCGGATGTATGTGATAAAGGCATAGAGCGTTCCAAACAGTATGATATGCCCCAAAACCGCGTTGCCTCCGACCCATACCACGCCAGCCACCGCGACATTGCCGAGCAGATCAAGCACGCGATTGAATTGCACGGACACCTTATACTCATGGACGTTCGCAGAACGGTGCGCTTCATTCAGAGATCGAAAGCGTTCGGCCTGACGGTCCTCTTGGTGAAAGATCTGGGTAATGCGCATGCCCGCAAGATTTTCCGCCAAAAAACCCAC
>JAJYTO010000031.1 GCA_021793015.1 Bacillota bacterium | reverse complement strand
TCCTGAGTTGTCTCATTCGGACGATTTGCAAGAGCCGGCTCTGGAAATTCTCAAGCGCTGCTCCAGTTGGCCCGGGCCAACTGGAAATTCAACGGAAAAGAACTTCTACTACTTATGATACGAGGAGGTCTGACATGGCAGACACGGAAAAGCGCTCTCCAAAGACGATGTTCGACAAGATCTGGGATGACCACGTCGTGAGAGAACATAGCAACGAACCGACATTGCTCTATATCGATCTGCATCTGGTTCACGAGGTGACCTCGCCGCAAGCGTTTGAAGGCCTCCGTCTGACCGAGCGACAGGTGCGCAGACCGGATCTGACGTTTGCCACCGCAGACCACAACGTGCCGACCACCGACCGAAGGAAGCCGATCGCGGATCCCATCGCCAAACAGCAGATTGACACCTTGCGCGCAAACTGCGCAGAGTTCGGCATTCCGTTTGCCGACATATCCAGCGTCGATCAGGGCATCGTGCATGTGATCGGACCGGAGCTCGGACTTACCCTTCCGGGAAAAACGATCGTGTGCGGAGACAGCCACACGTCGACGCATGGCGCATTTGGAGCTCTGGCGTTCGGCATCGGCACAAGTGAAGTGGAGCATGTGCTGGCCACACAATGCCTGCAGCAAACGCGGCCGAAAACGATGGAAGTCGTGATTTCGGGCTCATTGCCGCTGGGCGTGCATGCAAAGGATTTGATCCTCGGCCTCATCGCCCGGTTCGGCACAGCGTTTGGCACGGGTCATGTCATTGAGTACCGCGGTCCCGCCATCAAGGCGCTCAGCATGGAAGAGCGCATGACTGTGTGCAATATGTCCATTGAAGCGGGCGCGCGGGCCGGACTGATCGCTCCTGACGACACCACATTCGCCTACCTGCGGGGCAGGCGGTTCGCGCCGACGGAAGCGGAGTGGGAGCGTGCGACAGAGACGTGGCGCGGACTGTGCAGCGATCCTGACGCCAAGTTCGACGCCCGCCTCGAATTTGCTGCGGATCAACTCGTTCCGCAGGTGACCTGGGGGACAAGCCCCGGCATGGGTACGGATGTCACGGGACGCGTCCCCAATCCGGACGACATCGCAGATCCGACTGTTCGCCAATCCACGGCCCTTGCGCTGCGCTATATGGGGTTGCAGCCGGGTACGCCGATTCAGGAGATCGCCGTTGACCGCGTATTTATAGGCTCCTGCACCAACGGACGCATTGAGGATCTGCGCACCGCCGCCGCTGTCGTGCGCGGCCGGCTTGTGGCGTCCACCGTCCAGGCCATGGTGGTTCCGGGATCGTATCAGGTCAAACAGCAGGCGGAACAGGAGGGGCTGCATGAAGTGTTTCTCGCAGCCGGTTTCGAATGGCGGGAACCCGGATGCAGCATGTGCCTGGCCATGAATCCGGATGTGCTGGCGCCGGGCGAACGGTGCGCATCCACCTCCAACCGCAACTTTGAAGGACGCCAGGGACGCGACGGACGCACTCATCTGGTCAGCCCGGCCATGGCCGCGGCCGCCGCGGTCGCCGGTCACTTTGTCGATGTGCGCACGTTCACCGCCGGGGAGTAATCTGTTGTATCCGGGTTGACCTATTTTTTATCGCATGATCGCCGTCCCGATCGACCAGGCCTTTCACCATTCGTTGTTGATTGGCGGACGCCCATGAGACAGACGCAACAAAAAACTGGAAATCGAGGAGACCACAGACTGCATGAAACCATTTGTCGTTCATTCGGGAATCACGGCGCCGCTCCATCGCGCCAACATTGACACAGACGCCATTATCCCCAAGCAATTCCTGAAGCGCATCGAACGCACAGGATTTGGGCAGTTCCTGTTTTACGACTGGCGTTACCGCGCCGACGGAACGCCGGTGGAGGATTTCATACTGGCCCAGAACGCCTATCGGGATGCCACGATTCTGCTTGCCGGTCCCAATTTCGGATGCGGTTCTTCGCGCGAACATGCTCCCTGGGCCCTGCTCGACTATGGATTCAGAGCGATCATCGCCCCTTCGTTCGCGGACATCTTCTACAATAACTGTTTTAAAAATGGCGTTCTCCCCATCGTGTTGCCTGATCACAGCGTGCAGCGACTGTTCGAACAAATCGAGTCGCAGGGCAACCGCACATTGACCATCGATCTGCCAGCGCAGGAGGTGCGCGGCGAGGACGGCGCAGTCTATCCTTTTGAGATCGACGCCTACCGGAAAAAGTGTCTGCTTGAGGGTCTCGACGATATTGCGCTCACCCTGCGTCACGAGCAGGCGATCAGCGCCTACGAAACGACCGCCCCACATGCTCGCCGCATCGTGTCGGCCGGAGCGTAGCGGACGGTTGCCGTGAACCGGAAACCGTCCGCGCGCGACTCTCCATCGCCTCTCCATCCGGATACCGTTGCCTCCCGATGACGACGCGGGTCCGGGTCCGGATCAGGACTGCGCGACTCTCCATACGCGGCCCCGCACACACGGCCGACGCCCGCTCCGCTCTCCGTTGCGGGCGATCTCCCCGCATTCACTGTTGCAAACCATGACGATCTCCCGCACAATACGTGTAAACGGCACCGAGACGAGGAGGCGCGTACGCCCTATGACTCTGCACTATCACATGTCGTTCAACGATGCAGACGATCCCACTCATGTCGTCACCATCGTGCACGGGGCGGGAGAGCACAGCGGCCGGTACGACTATACGCGAGCTGTGTTTGCCAAACATGGCATGGCGACCGTCATGGGCGATCTTCCGGGTCACGGCCATTCACCAGGGCTTCGGGGGCACATAGACAGTTTCGATGAATATGTGGACGCCGCAGACTCCTTCTTGCAAGTGGCCGTCGAGCGTTACGGAGACAGTGTACAGCACGTACTGCTTGGCCACTCTATGGGAGGACTCATCGCAGCCTTGGCTGCAGCCCGCAGGAATGGACCGCCGCCGCATGCGCTTGTGTTATCTTCACCATGTTTTGGGCTCGCCATGAAGCTTCCTCGCGGGCGCACGCTCATGGGAAGCTTCATGCGCAAGATCACTCCCCGCCTCTACCAGCCAAGCGGCATCAATCCACAGGATGTCACCCGCAATCAGGAAATCGCGACCGCCTACGGCGCCGATCGGTTTGTACACAAAAAGGTCACACTGAGTTGGTATTTTGAACTATTGCGAGGCATGGACGAGGCAACGCGCATCGGCGACCAGATGCGGATTCCTGTCTCCGTATGGCAAGCCGGAGCAGACCGCCTCGTCGACAAGGCGGTTTCGCGCAAATGGTATGAGAGTGTTTCCTGGAAGCAGAAATCGTATCGGGAATATGAAGGGTTTTACCATGAGATCATGAATGAACCAGAGCGCGATGAAGTCATTGGCGACATCATCAAATGGATCCTCGATACTCTTCCGCCCATCCCCAGGGCGTGATCATCGTCATTGCGGCGAAACGGAAATCCGGGTCACGCGCGAACCGAACCGGGAATCTTTACGAAGTCCGTGCCGGCGTCTCTGCTGTCCTGTCGCCCATGTTCCCGGTTGTCCTACGGACTGTGATCGGCATACCTGTAAACCCGTCGCTCATGTTCCCTATTGACCTGTACCAGAACGCCCTGCAGACCCGTCAGCCGCTCTTTTGATCAGTGCCCTGAGTCAACTGGCTGACGCGTTTTTGCAAATAGGTGAGAAAGCGGCGCTCGCTAAATCCCGCTATAAATGCAAAAAGATAGGATAGCACGCCCTGAGTATGCCAATCACCAGTCGCTCCGTATGCGGTGACCTGCAACGCCAGGCCCGACAGCAACCCCAATACTCCACCCGACAACGGCTTGGCGGCCAGCCAGGCGTCCAGTGAATCAGACAGCGTTCCGCGCAGGCGATGCTCGTACAGTGCGTGCAACGCCGAAAGCGTCGCTCCCACAGACCCCCACCAGATCCACGCCATCACCTCTTCGGCCGCCAGGGGTACGGATAGCCACACGTGCCGCCACTGGCCCCATTCATATCCAAGCGCCAGAACAAGCAAAATGACCAGGGCTCCCGCCTGCAATAAAAACAACCTCCAGAACCGCTGTTTGGTCCAGGCCACTCTGACCAACAGCTGATCGTATCGTTCCTTGACCTGCAGATACCCATAATAGGCTCCAATCAAATCAGGCGCCGCAGTCGCCAGCTTCTTTCGCAGATCCTCCAGTTGCTTGAGCATTCCCTGATCGCCAAACGCCTGCTCTTGTCCCAGCCGCGTCGACATGTCCTCCGCGAGACCATCCAGGGCGCTCGCCACCATTTGCTCGTCCAGTTGCATGCACAGATCCCCCTCCAACTGCCATGACCGCTCTCTATAGTACGTTTCCAACAACCGATGGGTGTCAGGGCACGCTGGAGAACCAGAACCCCGCACTTCGTCGAGTTCTCGCGGCCAGCCATCATGCCGGGCGGGGAACCAAACCGATTCCGTAGGCATATGTCAGAGAGTAGTCGTACAACGACACACTTTGCTGGGGAGGAACAGTCTATGGACAACCAACCTTCGTCGAAGAAGCTCCTGTTCGCGAGTGGATTGGGCATGTTGTTTGATTCGCTTGATGTCGGTCTGCTTGGCTTTGTCATCGCCGCCCTGTTTGTCTCATGGCGCATCAGTGCAACCGCCGCCGGTCTTCTCGGCAGCATGACTCTGATCGGGATGGCCCTCGGGTCAGCAGTGGCCGGCCTGTACGCGGATCGAATCGGACGGAAGAAGACGTTCCTGATCACGCTTCTGATCTATTCGATTGCAAGCGGCGTCAGCGCGTTTGCCGCCTCGGTCGGGTTTCTGATCCTGATGCGGTTCATCACCGGATTGGGTCTCGGCGGGGAACTGCCTGTGGCCACCACATTTGTGCTGGAATCCTCGCCGCCTGAACTGCGTGGGCGCAGGACCGCCCTGCTGGAAACGTACTGGGCGTTTGGCAGCATCACGGCCGCGCTGATTGGCTACTTGGTTATCCCTGCCCTCACCTGGCGCGCCGCATTTGCGATTACGGTCCTGCCCGCTCTGTATGCCCTGTATCTACGCCGCACATTGCCCGAAACCCCTGCGTTTCGGAGCCTCAGTCATCGGCTGAGCATCCGGCGCAATATGTCCCGCCTGTGGCAAACAGAATTCCGGCGCCGCACCGCTGTCCTGTGGGTTCTGTGGTTCACCGCCAATTTTGCGTACTACGGCATGTTTTTCTGGCTCCCCAGCGTTCTTGTCCTGAAGGGATTCTCCCTGATTCACAGCTTTGGTTATGTGCTTATCATGGCCATCGCCCAAGTGCCCGGTTATCTCACAGCAGCATGGCTGGTGGAACGGCTGGGCCGCAAATGGACACTCATCTCGCTATCCCTGCTGTCAGCGGCATCGGCGCTGCTCTTTGGACTTTCGAACACCCTGCCCTTGCTTCTTGTGTTCGGACTTCTTCTCAACTTCAGCAACCTGGGCGCCTGGGGCGCCACCTACGTGTTTTCGGTCGAACAATACCCGGCGGCCTCGCGCGCCACCGGTCTTGGATGGGCCATGGGCATAGGAAAACTGGGCGGCGTTGTCGCCCCGTATCTGGTGGGCGTTCTGATCACCGCCCATGCGTCCTTTGGCGCCATATTTGCCATCTTCTTCGCCGTCACGCTCATCGGCATCGCCGTACTGCTGACCCTCGGCCGAGACGTGCGCCAGGATGTACCGGAGTCGCTTGCCGGCACCGCGTCTCTGCCCTGATGAAACACACGCAAGACATGCAGAGCCTCACTCGCGCCACCGCGGTCGCTCTCCTTGTCTCCTCACCACTCGCCTCCCTGCCCCCCTCGCCCTCCCTGCCGCCGCACGGCAGGGAGGGTCACGATTTTTATACGGCCGCCCGCGTTCTCATAAGTTATCATGCTCAGCATTGACCGTCAGACCATGCCAGTGTCAGGATGGAAGAGTCACCCGCCGCGATGCCTGCTCCCAGTCACAGAACTGCCATAACGAGGGCTCCACTTCTTCAGGTACACGCCTCCCGCTTATGCTAGGATAGACTCCATGTTGCTGCGCAGCGTCAGCATGGAATGAAAATGCCACTGCTGCGATTTTTTCAGGCGCAAAGCCCGCTCGGAGCGGAGTCATATATTGTGCCCGTTGAGAGTTTAGCGACAGCGCTGTCCGAGCAGGGGCACAATATATGACTCCGATCGGCACAGACCATCACACGCAATCGGCATGAGCACGAAATGGAGGGCACTTGTAATGCTTACCCCGATCTACAACCTGCTGTACAGCCTGTTGCCCGCAACCATTCATCCCATGGTCGTCCATTTCACGATTGCCATCCTGTATCTCGCAGTTCTTACAGAAGTCATCGCCTACTTCAAAAAGGACGATTTCTATGAGCGAGCTGGATTTCTGCTACTCGGTCTGGGCGTACTCTCGACCATTGCCGCAGGTGTTGCCGGCGTCGTCAGCGAACACTACGACATCATCACACCCGCGGTGGCTTCGTTGCTGGCCACCCATCGTTTCTTTGGAGAAACCACAGGGGGCATTTTCCTGATCGCCTTCATCATCCGGTTTTTTACCCGGCGTCGGAAACCACGCCGCGTCGTTCTGGGGGCGCTGCTCATTTCCGTCATAGGGTTGGTGTTCGTCACCTACACCGGTCACCTGGGCGGAACTCTCGTGTACAATCACGGCCTCGGCGTCACGGTGGCAGGTTTGGGCCAGCGTCATTTCTGATCTGAAAATCGCCGCAGGCGTATTTTCTTCCTGGTTGTTGGCGGCGCGCAGCGCTTTGGATTTTGCTTCGCAAAACTCAGGCATGAAAGTCTAATCTGAAAATCGCCTAGGACCTGATTCTCATCTCAGCATGCGCAACACAGCGCGCACCGGAGAAGCGTCACTACCCTGCAACCGCAGTGGAAATGCGATCAGTTCATAATCGCCGCTGTCCACTTCCTGCAGGCGCAACGTCTCCAAAATATATATATTATGGGCGCGACATCGTCCGTGCGCGGGCAGTTCCTTGCTCTCGGCAAGATCCACCGAAGGCGTGTCGACGCCGATCAGCCGGATTCCCCGTTTTGCCAGGTAATCCACCGCTGTCGGCTCGAACGCCGCAAAATCAACATGAAAGCGCGTATGATCCAGATACGAATCCGTCCGAACCAGAAGCCGAACAACGCCAGCCAGATCGTGGTCACGGAGCGCATCCACGGTGATCAGACGCTCCTGCGGCCGTACGCGGATCACCCTCGCCGGCCCCATGTACAGGTCCAGATCGGCCGCCTCCATGGTGGCGCCCCCTCTCTCATAATGATAGGGAGCGTCCGCATGGGTGCCTACGTGCGGACTCATCGCCAGTTTCGACACATTGCAGGGTTCCCCCGCAGCCATGGTCATCGTCCACTCGCGCACAAACGGAGCATCCCCTGGAAAGGGAGCAGTGTCAGGTCCCAGCGGCGCCGTAATGTCAATCATCGTCCGCACTGTCCGTCACCTCTCAGGCTATCGCTTTCCGCCAAATCCGTGTGTTCCTCACACCAGTATCAGCAGTCCGATCGTCACAGTCAACAGAACGGCCCCAAACAGGTAGTCCCACCAGTGGATCACGATATCCCGGTAAAATGTCCTTTCACCCGCCTTCTCTGCCGGACCGCCGTGAAATCCGCGCGCCTCCATGGCAATCGCAACCCGTTCACTCATGCGAATCGCCTGTGACAGAAGCGGCAACGCATACGTGACCGGTCGCAAAAAAGATAAGCGCGCGTCCTTTCCACGCAGTTGCCGAGCCTGTTTCAGCTTCGTCCACTCGGAACGGAAGAGTGGCACGACCCGGACGCCCGACAAAACACCGTATGCGAATTTCGGCGCCACACGAAAATTCTTGCACAGTCCCACGATCAGATCAGTGATATCCGCCGCCGAGAAAAAAAGCACGCCAAATCCAACCGCAGCCAACATGCGCAGAGCCAGCACGACTCCTTTCAAAAAGCCCGGAAAACTGAGCCGCATCCAGAGAAACGGAAATGTGGGCGTATGCGGTCCAACAGCGGCATAGGCCGTGAACGACCAGATATACAGAATATAAAAGACGAGAAACGGCGACAGCCGCTTGACCACCTGCCATGGATTCAGCCACGCCAAAACAAACATGAGGAGAATCGGCAAAGCCAGCATCGTCGCACCCTGTAAAATCGTATGGGCAAATATGGCCGCCACGGTGACGGCGAGCGTCGTCACCAGCAGCATCGGTGGATTGAGGCGGCGTGCGGGCGCGTCGACATGAGCCATGCGGCTTGTGGAAAGTGTGGCGACATCCATCGATTCCCGCAACGCACGATGTGACACAGTTCGTGCGGATGCCGCAGCAACCTGTGCGCCGGGCGCTGCAGACGTGGATCCGACAGCCTGTGCGTGAAGCGGCGCTGCGGACGTTGACCCGGCGGCATGCGCGCCACGCGGCGCTGCGGACGGTGACCCGGCAGCCTGCGCGCCAGGCGGCGCTGCGGACGTTGACCCGGCAGGCTGCGCGCCAAACCCTGTCTCTGCAGCAACCGCAATTCTGTTCACAGCGTTTTCGCCAGCGAGGCGATCCGCACTCTGCGGGTCAGTGTCCACATCATCAAGCAGGTGATGCCGACGCATCAGATCTGTGTGAGCGAGCAGTTCAGCCGGTGTTCCAAAGAACTGCAGACCGCCTTGCGCAATCACGGCCACATGGGTTGCGAAACGCCTGACCAGATCCATGTCGTGGGTTGTCATGACAAGGGTTTTCCCCGCGTTGTGTACGGCGGTCAGGCGATCCATGATCACCTGCTGAGTGTGCGCGTCCTGTCCAAACGTAGGTTCATCGAGCAGATAAACATCGTGCTCCTCCCTCAGCATGGATGCAACGCTGAGTCTCCGCTTCTGCCCCTGGCTGAGCGCAAAGGGACTGTCAAGCTCACAGCCGGCAAGACCGAACTCCGCCAGCAGCGACGTCACTTCAGCGGGCGTGTCCGCTCCCACCACACGATTGGCGAGTTCATCGCTCACCCTTTCATAGATGAATTGAAACTCTGGATTCTGAAAGCAGTACGACACCCGCTCTGCCAGTTCCCTGCGTTTCCATCGCTGTATCGGCCGATCCAGGAGACGCGCCCGTCCGGAAGCAAGCGGCGTCAACCCGGCGATCACCTGCAGCAGAGACGACTTGCCGGCGCCATTCGGTCCGACGATGGCAGTCAGCGATCCCTCGGGCAGAGCCAATTGCAAACCACTCCAGACAGCCACATCGCCATAACCAAGACAGCCATCCATGATTTCAATGGCGCTTCTTTTTACTGCCAAGCGTTCATCCGATTCTTCCGCGGCCGTCCGCCCTGACGTCGCGGACGCCAACATGGGAGCATCGGCTGCAGATGCACCTCGCCGTGCGCTTTGCTGTGCGACCTGCTGTGCGACCTGCTGCGCGATCTGATGCACATCCTGCTGCGCGCCTTGCCGTGCACCCTGCCGTATGACCTGCTGCACATTGTGAGACCCGTGGCGCCGGGGAGGAGTCTTCCAGGGTGGAACGACCCCTTCCTGCACCAGCCAGTCCCATTCCTGTTCCATGACCGTATCCGTCGGGCCGCTTCTATAGACCTGACCGGTTGCGCTGAAAAGCACAACGCTGTCCATGTGTGGAAGCAACCGATCAAATTTGTGCTCAATGACGATCATGGTCTTACGGGCACGATGCAGTCGCGCAATCTGATCGAACACCTGCCGGGAGGCAAGTGGATCCAGGTTGGCGGTCGGTTCATCGAGAATCAACAGCGACGGATCCATGGCCAATGCCGAAGCGATTGCCAGTTTCTGCTTCATGCCTCCGGAAAATACGGCGTGCGCCTGAGTCAGTCCAACTGAAAGTCCCGCCTCCTTCAGTCCTCGCGAAATTCTGGGCGGCATCGCGCTGCGGTCACACTGGAGATTTTCCAATCCAAAGGCAATTTCATCATCCACCTGAAGCATGCAAAACTGTGCATCCGCATCTTGAAACACATATCCAATACGGCCCGGCGACGCCAGTTCCGGATCGCGCCACACCTCGCCCGAGACGACCGCCTCCACCGCTCGCGGAATCAGATTGGCGCACAGCATGGCCAAGGTGCTTTTGCCGCATCCGCTCGGCCCCAGCAACAACACGGACTCGCCTTCCGCAACGTCGAGACAGGCGTTTGACACTGCGAGCCTGCTGACATCCTCGTACCCGATCGAAACATCCCGCAAAGAAAGCAGCGTTCGTTTCCGCTTACCTCCGGTCGCGAATTCGGGTGCATCAACCGCGTCGGCCATCGAGATCCCGTGAGTCCCCATGACCGAAATCCTCTCTGCGTCGGCCCGCGCCCGTTCTGCAAAGGATAGCAATTCCTCTGCCGGAACTGTACCGGTCCGATCCCCGTCCCCACTCATTTCAATTGAGCGCGGGCCTGTTTGCCAATTTCAAAGTTGCGCAACGCGCCTGTGCGCAACAGCGCGTCGCCGATAAGCTTCGGCAACACGCCGGCGAGCACGGCCCCGCTGATCATTGTCACAACCGTATATCCAACGATCACCCACAGCGAATATTGATACCCTTGATACTCAAAGTACCATTGTACGGTGTTGCCGACGCCGCCCAGCGCTCCCGCGACCGCCATCGAAGTCCAACTGTAAGTGCGCCATTTCCAAAAAGAGAAACCAAGCTCAGATCCCCCACCCTGAACCAGCCCGGAAATCACAGCGCCAAGACTGTATGGGCTGCCAAACAAAAACTCAACTGTGGCGCTGACCAGTTCAGAGAAAAACGCAGCTCCCGGCCGCCTGACTATATACGGGATCAACCCGGCCGCAATCCACCACAGACCATTGACCAACGCGCCCGCCACAGGGCTCATGGCGCTTGAAAATAACGGAGTGGTGATCCAGTCCCACCCCATGTAAATGGCCCCGCAAACCACCGACAAAATTGCTGCAACGATAATATCGCGCAGTTTCCACATGCAAATCTACCCCCTCACAAATATCCAGTCATCAGCGCCGCTTCCCCACCGAAACAATAAAAACCCCTTTGACAGTCTGAGCAGCGTACGATCTCAGCGCATCAAAGGAGTGTCCATCTCATGAGTGTTAGGTGGCACTTCCTCCCGCTGGCATTACCCAGATCGAGTTCACAAGGGTTGACGGACTTTTTCCGTCTCTCAGCCTCAGCCTTATCGGCACCCCTAGCGCCTGACTATTGGATTTTTCGAATCCTTTTCGAGTTCACCTTACCACGTCGGCGCCGGATTGTAAATCATGCTTTCTGTGCAGCAGCACAGTCTCTTCATCGCAGCAGTACAGTCTTTTCATCTTGCCCACCATGCAAATATGCTTGAGTTGCATTTATTCGCGCAATTTTTATATACTGGTTGCGTACTGAACGTGTACACAGGCGCCGATGCAGAGTTGGAAAATCCCGCCACACAGACTACATGCGGCGATATTTCGGAATAAACTTCCATGTCTGAGTTTTGCGAAGCAAAATCTCAGCGCTGCGCGCCACCAACAACCGGGAAAAATATACGCCTGCGGCGATATTTTAGAATAGAGGCGGATGTGCTGTGGATTATCCAGTGTCGCTGTTCATCATGGATGTGTCAGATTCAAGCAGGGCAGATGCGCCAGACGATCTTGCCGCATATTTGGATAAAACGACAACCTGGATTGAAGCTTTAACGTCGCTGGACAGGACCGCACCTTCCATAAGGGTCAAGCACAGATTCGGAGATGAGCTCATTTTGGTTGCCGGGGAATTCTCGACAGCCTACACCCTGGCCTTTTTTATCAAGCAATTTTGGCGCTATCATCAAAATCCTCCTTACTTCGGGCTGACCGTAGGTTCCCTCCGTCAGAGTGTAGAACACCTTCCCGATTTGGACCGCTGGCTTCATCCCATGATCAATACTGCAAGATTGTCTCTCAATGAGCTAAAGGCAACGAAATCAATCGCCGATAGAAAGTGGATGCTGATGAATGCCCCGGAGTCCCCTCTTCGGGGCATTGTGGAGGAAACAAACGAGTTGCTTGAAATACAGGATTATCTATTCAAGTCACAGAGCCCTGCCCAGAAAACGGTCGGCGCGCTCTATGCAATATTTCGGCAACAGACAGAGATAGCCAGTTTTCTCAACAAAAATCCCTCTACGATTTCCAGGCAGCTGAAAACGGGCGCCACTGAGCTGATTGTCAAGATTCACAGACGCATTGAGAAGAGACTCGATGAACTTCAACGCATCCACCATGCAGCATCGGAGGAAACCGCTGACCTCGGCCATCCCATTCCCATTGCCAACACCCCGTCGCGCATGACAAAGACGTCGGAACTGGTTGCTTCCTACGTTTACAGTCATCTTGAAGAGTTTGTCATCGCCGGGATCCGCTGAGCGCCGATTCGACGAACAAACCATACTCCCCCACGAGATCATGCGTCTCTGTTATCTCTGGCGTCTCTGTCCACAGCATGCGTGGAGCGCATGGGCCGCATGATACTACTGCGCCTTGTTGAACAGTGCGCCCTATGGCCTCTTTTCCAGTTATAATGGGTGATGATAGGGGTCGCCTCGACCAATTGTACCAGTTCTCGCATCACAATACCGTGCCCGCAGGGCATGCGCGATTAGGGTGAGCTATGACGGACTTGGTGGCCATGATGGACTCATTGGTTCTGTTGATTCTCCTGCTGTTGTTGTCCCACTTGACAGGAGATTTTATATTTCAAAGCAATTCCATCGCGAAAGACAAGACTGACTTGAACCGGAGCATGAGAATTCACCTGCTCCATCACCTGTTCCTCAATTGTGTTTTCGTTCTCCCGTATTGGAGCGTAATTCACGGCCTGCATGTGAGAACAATCGCATCAGCCCTGAGCATGTCGGTCGTGCTGGTTGTGCTCCATTGGATCATTGACGTGATGAAAGTTCGCCTGACCAAAAGTCGATGGTTCAGCCGGGATGCAATGAACGAATGGCGCACCCCACTCAGTCTGGGGAGTTTCCTCGTCGATCAACTCCTGCACATGGCGGCGATTGGGGTTGTCGTGTACTGGTACAGTTCATCGCAATGGACAAAGAGCGCCCCCGTCTTTCATGCATTCCTTTTTGCACCCCACTTGCATCTGCCGCTCCCTGACCGTATTGCTGTGTGGTGCATCGCACTCATTTTGGTCACCCGAGTCAGCAGCATCATCGTCCAGATCTTGGTCCATCCTCTTACCGGGATGAACCAACAACTGATTGAACATCGAATTACCAGAACAACTCACATTGATAACTTTCAGAGCGAGATCAAAGATCAAAAATCATATGCTGTTGTTTCCGCATCCGATGTGTCGCGCGGAAGACAGATTGGCTATTTGGAACGCATCATCATTATGATTTTGATATACAAAGGGGCCTACAGCGCGATCGGATTCGTGGTGGCCGCAAAGTCTCTGGTGCGTTTCAAGAATCTGGACCATCGCGAATGGGCCGAGTATTTCCTGGTGGGCACACTGATTTCCATCCTGTTGGGGATGCTTTGGGGCTTTCTGTTGCAATTCGCGTCCTAACATCTTGTTGGCGCTCCTGCGAGAGAGGGATTGGACACAGACTGGCGATATTGTGATGATCAGCGATACAGCGATCGCCGATACGACAGTCATTGTGTTCGCTAAGATAAAAGTTGACCAGGTAAGCGCACCTTGATAACCGAAAAGTTGACCACCTCGACATCCAATTCCTGTACGCTGTAGTTGGGACGCTACGCGGAACAGGAGGAAAGGACATGATCGAGATGGTCACCAAAGAGTATATCCGTAAACGGCACCTTGTGGACGGTTGGTCGATCAGGAAATTGAGCAAACAGTGCAATGTGTCACGCCAAACCGTGCGCAAGATGCTGGCTGATTCTGAAATCCCCACGTATACAATCGCCGCACCTCGCCCGAGGCCCACGATGGAACGATGGATTCCGGTCATTGAACGCTGGCTGGAGGATGACAAGAAACCGGGTGTGCCACCCAAACAGCGTCACACCGCCATCCGAATCTACGAGCGGCTTGTGGAGGAGTATCCGGGAGAGTTTCGTGCGGCAGAGTCGACTGTACGGCATTGGGTTAGGCGTTTACGGGGTAAAACCCCGGAAGCCTTCGTTCCTCTCGCGGCAGATGCTGGAGAGTTGGTGGAGGCAGACTTTGGCTCCCTCACCATCAAGGTTAATGGACAAGCAACCGTCGTTCATGTGTTTGTCATGCGGATGCGGTACAGCAGTGTGGTATTCGCCCATGCGTTTTCTACGGAGAAGTTGGAAGCCTTCCTGGAAGGACATCGGCTCGCCTTTGAGTGGTTGGGCGGTGTTCCCGGCAGTGTTCGCTATGACAACCCCAAGACGGCCGTGACGAAGATTCTCGCGGGGCCAGCCCGAGAGGAACACGAGCTTCTGTCCAGTCTGCGGGCCCATTACTTGTTCGACAGCGATTTTTGTCGGCCTGGGGAGCCTCATGAAAAAGGCGGTGTCGAGAACGGTGTGGGGTATGTCCGGCGCCATACCTGCGTGCCCGTTCCGGATGTTCCTAGTCTCGCGGCGTTCAACGCCATTCTCATGGCCTGGTGTAGGAAACAGCGAGAGAAGAGGGGGCCGCAGTGGGAGCAAGAACGCGCCGGATTACGAGCCCTGCCGGAGCACCCCCACGTTTGCGCCGTTTCCCATTGGTTGACGGTGAGTAAGTTGTGTCTGGTCACGTTTGACCGCAACCGATACTCGGTTCCGAGCATGTACGTGGGCAAAACGCTTCTGGTTCGTGCCTTTGCGCAGAAGATTGACGTGTTGGACAAGGATCGGGTGGTGGCTACGCATGAAAGGCGCCATGGCCGCCAACAACAACCCATCCTCGAATTGGAACACTACCTCCCCGTCCTGGAACGAAAGCCACACGCGGTCACGCACGCGGCGGTGGTGCGTCAAATGCCGGAGGTGTACCAACAGATTCGTCGTCGGATGACGAGTCGTCGCCCCGATGGCTACAAGGATTTCTTGCAGATTCTCCTGCTGCATCGCGTGTTCCCCGCACAGGACATTCTCCGCACCATTGAGGACATCGGCGTCGACGGCGTCACCGCCGACCAGATTCGCCAGCGACTGTTGCCGGTTCCCGAACCAACTGGGAGTGCGGTCGCCGTTCCCGATGAGTTGAGGCCTTTCCGACTCGCACAACAGAACCTTGCCCGCTATGACTCATTGACGAGAGGGCTGGTGCATTGATGAGTGACGACATCTACGCCGCGATGGTGGACTTGAATTGCAAGGAGTTAAGACTCCCCGGGCTACGCAAGGCCTATTCCTCGGTCGCGCGAGAAGCGGTGGACAACAATCACTCCCTCACCCGGTTTTTGGCCGCGTGTCTTGAGGAAGAGAAGCAGTCTCGCCAGCAGAGCCGTCTACAAACGTATACACGTCAGGCAAAGTTTCCGTCTCCAAAGGCGCTGCAGGACTTTGATTTTACCGTCATTCCCAGTCTGAACAAGGCCAAGGTGTTGAATTTGGCGGAAGGGAACTTCGTGAGGAACAAGGAAAACGTCGTTTGCCTGGGCGGCAGCGGGACGGGCAAGTCCCATCTCTCCGTTGCGCTGGGGATGGCTGCGATTGCAGCCGGGTACCGCGTTCGTTTCATCTCCGTGATGCAATTGGTGCAGGAACTGCTCCAAGCGGAATCCGAGTACCGATTGCCCCGATACCTGCGTACCTGGGACAAGTTCGACCTCGTCATCGCCGATGAACTGGGGTATGTGTCTCTGGCTCAGGGCGGCTCGTTACTCTTTCAGTTCTGTGCCCACCGCTACGAACAGGGCAGCCTGCTCATCACCACCAACCTGGAGTTTGGGCGTTGGGATGAGGTGTTTCATGACGCAACGATGACCACCGCACTGCTCGACCGGCTGACACACCATTCACACATTCTGCTGTTTGAGGCAGAGTCGTACCGTTTCCGGGAAAGCCAGAAACGTCTGCAAAAGGGCTGAATGAGGGGGATGATCGTGGACAAGGCCGCGTGGCTTGGCCTCGAGCGAGGGCTGGATCGCAAGGGGAATGCGGCATTCACTACTGCCCAGGAGAAGGACGATTTCTACCGGGAAAGACACCGATCCGATCACGCTTGCCCCCGGATCCTTACTGGGGATGCCTGTGTACGGGGTTCACCGCCCGGCATGACACCAGATGTCATCCGAACAGGAAAGGAGGTGAAAAGAAATGGCCTTTGTCCGTTGGCGTGGGAACAGCGCCTCTCTGTTGGCCACCGTGTATGAGCAAGGGAGGAGTCGGCAAGTGCTGCTGGCCGCATTGGGAGGCGGATACGCTGTTCCCGCTCATGTGCGGGAGGAGGTCAGCGCGCGATTTCCCGACCTGTTCGTCGATTGGGAGAAGGTCAACGAGGTGATCGCCAGAGGCCCTCAGGGTGCCCCGCCGCTCTCAAGCCTCCAACTCTCCTATTTGGAAGTCGAGCAGCAACTTCGGGAGTGGGCGAACCAACCGATCACCCCTTTCTCTGACGAGAAACGGCAACTACTGCATGCAGCGCAGGTGCTGACCAGCTGTAGGGCCCGGGAAGGAACATGACCCATCCTGGACCTGCGTGACGAAGGATATTCACACCAGTTGTTCCACCTCGGGATGGTCAACAATTCGGTTAGCGGGGTGGTCAACTTTTCGCTTGACAAACACAAGTCATCGACAAAGCAACCATCAATACGACAGTCAGTCATCGATACGGCGGTCATCGATACGGCGGTCCATCCATCCTTCCGACCTGGTCTTTTGAAACTTGAATCCCCCCTGCTCATTTGTTATCCTTACACGAGTAGTTTAAGCCAATGGGGGCGGATGGGGTACTGGTGTCCTTCCCGGTCTTCAAAACCGAGCGTCCGGCACGGGTTGTCGGAGGTGAGTTCGATTCTCACACGCTCCCGCCAAACCTTATAAACAAAGACATTTTCGAACTAACAAGCCTCCCGGAAACCACTCTTCAAGGAGGCTTAAAATATGAATTTCATCACATCTTTATCACATTCTATTTTCTGCCAGATCGAATTGAATCCGCTAATTTCTCTACAGCTTCGCGTTTCTGCCCTGGTAGGACATGACCGTACATGTTGGCTGTTGTACTTGGTCGACTGTGTCCGGCAAGCTCAGCAGCAGTGTTATAAGAAACACCCGATCCAATCAGGATCGAAAGCATGGTATGACGGAAATCATGAAACCGGATATGCTTCAAACCAGCCTTCTTTTGAGTCTCAGTGAGCTTTCGCGTTAGTTCACTTGCGCAAAGCATCTTTCCTTCGCGAAAGGTCGTAAAAACCAATCCAGTTGTGTCTTGGTACGCAATCGTCCTTCGAAGCTCATCTTGTTTTCTTCGATGTTCGATCAACATCTGTAAGACATCGCTATCAAGATCCACAACTCGGTAACGCATGGTTTTCGTGCTTTTCTGTTTCTTTCTCTCGGCGATAGCCTTCGTGACCACCGTGTGGCCACGCATAACTCGAACGACCCGTCCATCGAAATCGATGTCATCCCAACACAACGCCAATAATTCTCCCCGTCTCATGGCTGTATGAACAGCCATATAGGTAATCGCATATAATTGTGTTCCCTCAAGATTAGCAAGCAAGGTATCTAATTCATCTGGTGTATAAATCTCCATCTCTTTTTGCACGACGCGTGGTGGAGAAAGATTTGCAGCCGGATTTCGATATAAGACCTCTGTCTTAACAGCATCCTCAAGTGCCTTTCTGAGTAATCTGAAGTGATTTCCTACACTGCGTGCAGAAAGACCCGTTGACAATTGTTCCGCCATATAACTTTTGATGTGAGCAGGTGTAAGATCATGAAGTTGTATATGCCCAAGCCTTGGAATCAAATGCCGGTTTATGATAGACAGATAGCCCTCTTCGGTCTTAGCGGATGTATTTGGCTCAACATGAGTACGAATCCACTCACGAAGATAGATAGCCATCGACATCTTCTCAGCCTTCACCACGATGCCTTTTCGGTATAAGGACATCGTCTCCTCATAGAACGCCTGAGCCTCTTTCTTCGTGGGAAATGCCCTCATAATCTGATTTCGAGATCCATCTTCCTTCTTACCCAAATCAAACTGCACTAGCCAACTCGTCCCACGTTTTCCTTCACGATTTATATATCTCGCCACCGGAATACCCCTCCCGGTTTTTTGTGATAAGATCGTTATACTACCACCGCGTCAATTGTGCTAGCGGAAGTGCGAATCGCCCCGAACAACATCTTTTTGCCCTCCGCTCCCCTCTCTGTGTGCTTCGATTAGCGCTTCGGCCAGTTGAATGAGCCGTTCACTGTCGCCTTTCGGTTCGATATACTGAGCGCTTGACCGCGCGCCCTCCATGAGAAAGAAGAGTTGATCCGCCACAAGTTCAGGCTCCCGTAGTCCAGACTTCTTGCAAAGCTGCATGATACGATCTCGATGTTTGATCTTGTAATCCTCAATCACACGACGTGCAGGGTGATTTTTATCGAGTATTTCAGCGGTGGAATTTGTGAACGGACAGCCGCGCTCATCAGGCACCGAAATTTCCTTCGCCAAGACGCGCAACCAAGCAAGGAGTTGTCCCAAAGCGTTACTGGGGTGTTCCTCTTCAATCTCGCTCCAATGCTCGTCAGATTGCACGGCAAGTCGACGCAGCCACTCTGCGACCAATTCATCCTTTGATGCAAAATGCCGATAGAGGGCCATTTTGTTGGTGTCGGCTGCTTGCGCAATCGCTTCTACGCCAACTCCACGAATCCCTTGGCGATAGAACAGATCGGTCGCCGCAAGCAAAATTCGCTCGCGCGGAGGCAGTCGCTTCTTTTCAGTCACGCGTTTGCTTGTCATCGTAACCATCAACCTCATGCGATCTTGACATATATGATACCGATCGGTATCATGATGGCTGTTACCGATCAGTATCATCTGGCTACATAGTATCATTGCTACGCCTGATTTCACAATATTGATGGATGCAGCAGCGCAGGATTGGATGCTGTCATAGGCGGGCTAAAGTTTACAAGGAGGGGTCGTGTGAAGGCCGTTGTATTTGGGGGAACCGGGTTCATTGGAAGTCACGTCGCAGAGCAATTGGTGATTTCCGGACATGAGGTTACGGCGATTGTTCGTTCATCGAGCGATACGCAGTTTCTTTCCACTCTTGGATTGAACATAGTGCCTCTTGCGTTGGATAATGCGCGTGAGATACGACGGGTGCTGGAAAGGGTCGATGTCGTCTATAACTGTACGGCTCGTCCACACCCAAATCTGACCATAGAGGAACACCGTGAGATTGAGGTGCAGATGACCCAAAATCTCGCCATGGCCGCTTCGGACGCTGGGGTTCGGCGGTTTGTCCAACTCAGTACGATTCAGGTTCACGGATCGCGAACACCGTCCATCCCCATTAACGAATTGACTCCACTTCGTGCGGATACACTCTTCCAGCAAGCTTATATCGAACGGGAACATGTCGTTCGCGAAGTGGGCGCCAAGACCGGTCTTGAAACGGTCATTTTTCGACCGGCAAGCACCATGGGAGTGCGCGATCAGGCCTCCTTTTTTTCGCGATTGTATCTGGCCTACAAAAAGGGAGGTTTCCCGTTGGTACGCCACAACCAAGGTGGAACGCGCGTCAGCTTAATTGATGCCCGTGATCTTGGCCGCGCCATGGTATGGCTGGGGGAATTCGAAAAGGCTGCTGGTGAGGTTTATCTGGGTAAGGGCTTCGATATTTGCTGGCGGGATCTGAAAGACAAATTCGACCGGTTGCTTGGGCCGATCCCACAAAAAAAGCTTCCGCCAGCTTGGCTGCTTTATGCGGTGGCAACCGCTGCAGAGTGGATGTCGCCGCCGCCCAAAGTTCCCCCATTGATGCGTTTCATGGTGCTTGGGCTCACACATGACGTAATTATTGACGATAACAAACTCAGACAGACAGGGTTTCAGATACGGCACGAATTTGATGAAAGTTTCAAGACGGCGCTGGACGATATACGTTCGCGGATGTAATATCGCGTGTGTCTCTTCCGAAAAAATATCCTGGTGGTCTGCGACGCTCCTGCGATCCCACACGCACCGAATACGCACATATGTTGTCCAATTGGCTGCATCCGATTTGGAGCATACCTACAGATTACGAACCATATATACCCAATTGTTGATGCGGGATTGATGATCCCAGAATCCTGCTCATCGAGAATTGCCATGATCGATTCTCATTTGCAATGAACGATTTCGCTTTATGTCGACTGACGCATTGATGCGTGACCACCACGTATAAGCATACTTGTCGCCGTTTTTCATGTGCGTAGATTCAGGTCCACTCACTCCAGCCAGAGTGTGGTCCAGACTGGCGTATGACAGTCATGCCCCCCTACGTTGAAGAAAGTTTTCATGCGAGAACTCACGAATCAGCAAGGAGTATCCATCCCACTCTAGAATAAAATCTTATGCATCTCAGAGCATCAGATATTCCCCTCGGGAGAGAACGGAGTTGGGGAGGTATTGGAATGGAGCAATTTTGGAGACAAAATGGGTGGGACATCGCGTATAGACATAGGATGTCTGGACGGTCAGGACAATTCGCGTCATTGGATGACTTGCCCATTCATCGTGTTGCTATAGAATACCTTAGGCGAAATTATCCATCAGGAATCTACCATCATCAACGAGAGACAATGGATGCATTTTGTCGTGGTGAACATACCTGTATGACGACGGGTACATCATCCGGTAAGACGCTCCCCTTTCTCGCGGGCGGCATTGACTTGCTGGAAACATATCCCTATTCCAAGATCCTCGCCCTATACCCCATGAAAGCTTTGGGCTATGAACAAGAGGAACGGTGGCATCGGACTCCATCTTTATTCCGTGTGTGACCACTAAAAGAAAAATACCCTCTACGGGAGCGACCGTCTTGGATACGCGCATTAGGAAAACGGTTCAAAAATGTCTCTTCGCATGCTAATGGTTGGCGAGTTTCGGCCTTGGTTTGAATTTTTAACGAATCCCAACGCCTAAATCGCGTAATCGCACTGATCTTCCCAGGCGCGCAATTTTGACGGCAGGAACAACACTTCTCGGCCATTCCGCATCAGTTTCGTGACTGGCCAATCTCAGACGATCTGCACAAATTGAGCAGAAGGCGGCCAGGTCGCCACCGATATACAATAAATTAGGTAGCATTTAAGCTCCGCTTCTGTTCATCGAAACAGTCGTCCCGTAAAAATAGATTCATTTCTTCGTCGCCACAATCAAAGTCATTGAGGTGCGGCAAATCATCTTCGGTC
Organism: Bacillota bacterium; assembly: GCA_021793015.1. Lineage (GTDB taxonomy): Bacteria > Bacillota > Bacilli > Alicyclobacillales > SLC66 > JAKADD01. The sequence goes on along the minus strand of JAJYTO010000031.1, from coordinate 3,214 downwards.
ATCAAAACAAAAAATTGACGCGGCTCCCTGGATGACACTTACTCCGGTCTCCCCAAGTGAACATCCTTTAATGTTTCGGCCAATTGACGCTTCAATTCCTCAATTTTTTTCTTATCTGGAGCTTGTCGCACTTGCTTTAAGACTGCTTCCGCATCTTCGCCATACAAGGTGGGCGTTTCGGCCAGTTGCGTCGCCATGCGGATTTCCCCTTTCCGTCGCTTCACAGTATCTAACACCTCGCCTTCGGTTTCAGCATGTCCACCAGTACGGACAAGTAAACCTTAGACGCGATGCACCTTCTATGAGAATTCTAACACAACGCGATGAACAAGAATAGAGGTCTTGATCATCGCATGATGGCTGTTGCGCCATGCGCTAACTTTTCATCTATGAGGCAGTTTTTCCACAACATTCCTCACAGCAATCCCACTCCGTCAAAATCAAAGGTGATTTCTGATGTGGCCGTAGATTGCCGACAAGAAAGGTCCGAGTGGTGAATGACTATACCAATTTGGCGCCACCCCTGCACCAATCGTACTGCTGGATAAGGCACCTCATCAGCCTTTGCAGCCTTATCCAGCAGTACGATTGGCAATTTCTGATTGGAGTGATGTACCCGCGGAGCACCGAACTGTTTCGTGCACACTATACTCTCATTGTATATCTACACTTCGGGTAATTGCTGCAACCCACAAACGGGCCATATCTTCCTTTGCGCTCAACCAAACGCCCTCCGCAAGCTGGACAGATTCCCTGGCCCACTCGCAGCTCTTGAATCGACTTTTTCTGCCGCACCGCCTCTACGTGATTCCTGGTAATCTGCTTATCCTGAATTCTTAAAGTCGTCAATTTTGAAACCATGTCACTGACCTGCGCGCTTGTCATGATCGGTTGCCTATATCTTTGAATCGTATTGATTAAGTTACGTATATGGATGACTTCCGATCGGCTGTTCACCTTCAGGTCAGCCCTATTGCTGAACGCGACGATGGGAAGGTACTGATCTTCCGTGTTACCCAGCACTTGGCACAGCGCCTTGACGTGGCCCTTGTTTTGCCAGATTGGGTTGAAAAATTTCTCCTTTCGCCGATAGATTGTCTGTGTCCACCACTGACTGGATTCCTGACCAAAGATCCATCCTCTATAATTTTTCGTCTCAATCACAAAAATGCCGAAGAGTGAGACGACCACATGATCAATCTGTGATGTTGTGCCATCTGACTTACGCACCAACACATCATGAAGGCACTGGTACTCCGTGGGATTGAGCTTCTTCAACACATCCCTGACCGCTTGCTCACCGGCCTTACCCTTGAATGAGGGTGAACTGGATACCACCGCCAAGACAACCAGTATCCCAAGTAGCAAATAAACAATCACAGGAACCACCTTCAGCCATCACGCTCCAATCGTCACGCCCCTGCATCATCACTCTTCAAGAAAGAAGTCATTGTCAATGCGTTTCATCACCTTCACCGACTTTACGGCGACCCCTACATCGTGCTGAATCATCAACATCGCCAATTCCTCGCCGCAAACCAGAACGACCGTAAATCCCGCCGTTGCATGCGCGTAATCGCGAGCAGACGCCGTAAAGTTCGACGTGGTGATAAATACTCCTTTGGTGGCCCTTCGACCTGCCAGGGCACCTACGAACTTCTGGATTTCCGGGCTTCCGACGGAACCTTCCCACCGCTTGGCCTGAATATATACATTATCCAGACCCAGTGGATCCTGCTTGATCACGCCGTCAATCCCACCATCTCCGGAACGGCCCACCACTTGCGCGGCTGTCTCTTGCTCCGTGCCCCCATATCCCATTTGGACAAGCAGTTTGACAACCAATCTCTCGAAGAATCCGGGAGAGCAACTCTTGATGACATCCAAAAGTTCATCCACCAACGCCTGTGTCGATTGTTCTACTAGCCGATCGATCACCTCGTCGGGCGTTTCAACCAGATCCAGATCCCATTGACCACCTGCATTCTCGCGCTGGTCCGGCACGATCGCCCGATTTCCCAGATCTCCGTAACGAAACTCGCGAAACTCGTCAAACTGCTCCAAGAACGCCAAATCAAACGGGGAATCACGTTGCTGCAGTGCCTTACGTCCCAAATCTGTAATTCGGCATATGCCGCGCCTGGTGTTCTCGATCAATCCGGCCTTCTTCAGATAGGTCTTGGCCCATGCGACACGGTTGGCGAATTGAGGTTGCCCGCTACTTACGCGGACATCCAACTCCTCCGCCGTAAGCGCGTAGTGTACAGCCAGATCACGTGTGATATCACGAATGGATTTCTCCAATCCGTCTTGTAACAAAACAAGAAACGGCCGCATCACGTTCGTAAATGTCGGAACGCTCACCCCGTGCTCACCCCTTCTTTCCCCGGTTACTGCAGTTGGATGCGATAAACGTCCCTACCGCCCCTGCTGATAGTCGGGAGTCAATAGTCAGACCCTATGCTCCAACGGAAGGCTTCTCGTCAACTCGTACGAAATCGCCGCATTGTGATCGGTTTGCCAGACCAAGGCCTTGTTTAGGCGAAATCAACTTGTGACCTGAAATGAACGTTGCCCTGAAAGAGTCATTTTCGGTGGTTCGAAGCACATCGGGAAGACCGTATCCGATATGTCGGATGACAGTCTGCGGTTCCCAAGTGGCTGCCCACTCGGGCCATCGAGCCGACTGGATCAAGAGAGCGCGGTAGAGCAGTGTCGATGCATCTGGGACAATGTTTTGAATGGCGGCAAGTATATGGACAACTTTGGGCGCTGCAAAAGACGTTCCCAATCCATCACTGGCGACGGATTGTCCGCCATGTAAGGTGGATCGAACAAGCTACGGCGCCAGATTCGGACGGCAGACCAAACTTGGAGGATCGCCATTGTCAAAGGCCCAATCACCTCCAAATTCCACGACCTCAGGCTTTATCACATTCCAAATCCCCGGACCAGTACGCGAACACGACGAAGTCACACACTGCTTGGAAAAGGAACTCCATAAGCCAGTCTCTTCGTCAAGCGCAATGGAGCCGACAGTGACGGCCTGGACACTCAAGGAGGAGGGATTTTCCGTGGCTTGCGTTTGCGAGGAGGGGCATCGCGAACCAATACCAAGGGAATGTGCGGAAACTGCTCTCCGTTCGGCATGGACTAACTCCTTCCGGGTTGAGCCAGGTCAGCCATCGAATCCAGCAACGCTTGCTGACTCACA
>JAJYTO010000273.1 GCA_021793015.1 Bacillota bacterium | reverse complement strand
ACGGCCTCGGGACGATCCTTGGTCACTTCATTGGTCAACGAGACGGCCGGCGTGTGATCGAGTCCGAGCAATCCGTTGATCGCGTGAAAGCGGATTCCCGCGCGGTTGAACGCATTGGCCAATTCCGGAACCGGGCATGCGCCGCAATGGGCAAGCCATTCAGCGGTTGTGGTTTTCTCGTAATCGATGCGGGCCGTTGGCTGAAGATTGAGAACGATCGCCGGCGCTTTGCAGATTTGGTGCACCGGCAGCACCGCAGCGCTGGTGGCGTACGTCGCCGAATGACAAAAGACAATGTCCGCATTCTTTTCGTTAAACCACTCGCCTGCTTGCCTTGCCTTTGCTTCCGAATCTACCAGACCGAAATTGAATACTTCGCCCCACGCAGACATCTTCTCAGCAATATGATTTCCGTATCCGATCAGCCTTTCACGCAAATCGGGAAATTGCTGCCAGTATTCGGCGAGTCCAGTCGAATACAACCCGATCCGCGGCGTCTTGGCCTTCTTTATCGGCGTCCATTGACCCACTGCGCACTCCCCCTATAGAGATGGAATTCCGTCTGGACAGGCGCTACATTTTTACTGCGCCTTAATATTCTCCGTATCCCGGGATCGTTCATATGGTTCCTCCAACTTATGTTTATGCGAGAATGAGTACCGATCCGAGTCAATAGACACTGTAACAATCACAGACAAACTATATTATACGTTATATTCAGAAGTAATACCAACATCGAGTCTATCATCGTTCATGCGTTGTGGTGTGCTTCAGGATCAATCGAATCACAGGCTGCTCACCAACACAGAGTGTCACGGGCCAGGTGCTGCGGCAACGGCACTGGCGACTGAGAGGTTCACCACAATGTCAATGTCCGGATCGCGCAGGCGACAAGCTCCGTAATGGAAAACTTTCGAATGCCGGTGAAGTAGACCCTGCTGAGATTGCCACACTCAATGACGCCTGTTTTTACTCTATTCACGCTATTCATTCTATTCCACCATCCATAAATGCCCTCGTTGTCTGCTGCCTTACACCCTTGCACATCTACGCCGTGATCCCGTTGGTATATCTCAGTTCCTGACCCGGGCTTCGTAAGCCATGTCAAAGCGCGCGCGATCCGGATCTGTAAGCCAGTCGTTCCACGACATGCCGACCGATGAGAGAATCTCTTCGATCCGCCTGCGAAACGGCAGTCCCTGCTGCTCCAAGACGGTCATCATAGGATCGGGACGCCCCTGAAGCGCATCCGCCGCCCAGGCATCCAGTTGCGCTTCAAGCGCATCCGCCACATCGGGCTGTTCAGCAGCCAGATTGTGCGCCTCATCGGGGTCCGCCCGCACGTCGTACAGTTCACGGCGCGGGCGCACAAACGGTCCCGCATCCAGCGTCCGGATAAACTTCCACTCCTCTGTTCGCACGCCCCGGCTCGCTTGCCAGGCGCATTCGCTCAGATAAATGGAGGGTTGCGTACCATCCTCCATTCCCGACACACACGGCCAGAGACTGCGTCCGTCCAACCCCTCAGGCGCCTGAATCCCCGCCGCTTCGAGGATGGTCGGCATGAGGTCCACTTGCTGTACCAGTCCGCTCACCCGACGCCCGCCTTCTATGCGTTCAGGCCAGCGCATCATCAGCGGCACACGGACGGTGGCGTCATACAGTCCGCAGTGATCCCAGTAAATATCGTGTTCCGTCAGACTCTCCCCGTGATCGCCAAACAGGATCAGGAGAGTGTCATCATGAATTCCCTCGCTCTGCAGGCACTCGTCAAGCTCGCGCAATCTGTCGTCCAGATACCGCAGTTCCGCATCGTACAGTGCATTCATATAGACGGCATCCGTCACGGGACCGAGCAGATCGTAGTGGTGGTGCTTGAAAAAGGGGTATGCGCGATGGTTATACGCTGCATCCATGCTGCGATTCGCGGGATCGTACGGATCCCTGTCGGGCGGGTAAAAAAGCGGAACATACTCCCGTGGAGGCAGATACGGCGTGTGCGGATCCCAGTAGTGCAGGAACAGGAAAAAATCCTCTTCCCGATGCGCTCGTATCCAGGGAATCGCGAGATCGTTCACGGTCCGGCCGTCGATCCAGCGCGTGCGTCCCGCACTATTGATGTAATATCGATACCCGCGCGCAAACCACTCCTGCAATTGATACAGATTGTCCACCGCAGCGGTCGTCCACCCTGCCCGACGGAGGATTTCCGGAAGCCAGGAAACACGCTTTTCCAGCCGCGACAGCGGCGACCCATGCGCCACCACGCCCGTGGACAGTCCAACCCGTCCCGTGAACACGTCTGTATGCGCCACTTCCGTCGGAATGTCTGCGGCAAACGCGCATTCAAATACGACCCCTTTTGAGGCGATGGCGTCCAGACAAGGGGTGGTCGGCAATGGATAGCCGTAACAGCCCAAACGATCGGCGCGCACAGTGTCAAGCGACACGAGAATGATTTTCATTCGTATGTGCCCCGGTCTGTGTCCTTGTCCTCCACCGGATACGCCATCGTCGTGAACAGGGCCAACGCCTCCTGTGACGTATCGAGTCGGCTGTGCTGAATGACTACAGGGACGTTGCTGTCCACCTTGATGGCGTATGGCACGCCGCGGGGAACCTCTGCGCCCGCCGCGTCGCGCAGGCTGTCGAGCCGGATGTGATGCGTGCGCCGCGCGCCGCAGATGGTACGAAACTGATCCATCGGCTCTCTATCCTCAAAATAAAACACCAGCCGAATATCCGCGTCCTGGTCGGTGACGTTCAATACGCACACGGCCTCGTGGCTCACCAGGTCACCGGTGCTCTTCGGCGGCAGAAAGCCGTCCGGAATGATCCAAGTGCGCTGTCCGCTCATACATGCTCCTCCTGATCCACAATCTAGACCTGTAACCTGAACAGCCTGTAACCTGGGTAACCTGTGGCCTGAGTAACCTGTAACCTGGAGTGGCGCGCCCTTCCACTCTTCGAGATGCGCTCACTCTTCCCTGGCCTCGCCCCGCAAGACAGCGCGGTCTCTGTACTGCCCTGGTGCGCACCCCACCTGGCGCGCGAACAGCCTGCTGAAAAACGCGGGATCGTCGTATCCGACCAGGGCCGCCACCGACAACACTTTTTCGTGCGTACCTTCAAGAAGCGTTTTTGCCTTCTCAATGCGAATCTGGTGCAGGCGTTCAATTACACTGCACCCGGTCTCCTGCCTGAACATGCGGTTGAGTTGCCGAACGCTCACATTGAACAGTTCAGCCAGATACGGCAGCGTGATCTTCTGGTGGTAGTTGCGCTCAAGATAGCCGCACATGCGCAGCACATCCATCGCCCAATCGCTCGCCGCCGTCACGCTTCTCTCCTCCAGTCGGGCGCCGTAATACCGTGACAGCAGGACAAGCAGTTCGATCATCTGAAGCCTGATCAAAGTCAAACAGCCAGGACTCTGCGCATGAACCTCCCGGAGCATCGACTCCAGAAGCGAAAGCACCCGGACCGCATCCTGTCCGCGCAGATTCAGACGATGGTGAAATCTCTCTTCGCGACACAGGAATGGGTGTATATAGAAATAGTCCATCGACTGCGGCGTATCCAGTCCCAGCAACCACGCGTCCGGAAGCAGACGGTGCAAAAACAGGCAGTTGATGATCTCGATCCGCTTGCCCGGCAGGATGCGAAACGTGTGCACTTCACCGGGGTTGATGATGAACACATCGCCGGCGCGGATGTCGTACAACGCCCCTTCAAAGACGTGTTGAGCCTCTCCCCGGACCACGTAAATCAGTTCGATAAACTCGTGGCCGTGAACTTCTGGAGCGTTGTCGCAGTCGTGCAGCACGCGCATGATCCAGAACGGGAAGTCATCTCTCATGAAGTGGCTGCTCATGAACTTCTCCATCCATTAACACCCTTCGCTCGCACTGACGCCCTCACCCGCTGAACTGTTCGGTCACTCCTCGCAGATTCGCCGCCATGGCTACTTGCGTTCCGCCTGCCCAACCTGGGAACATCGACGTTCGGTCGTTGTCAGCGGGTCCGCCGCCATGGCAGCGGAGGATCGCCATCTTTCAGTCTCTGTGAGCCGCCGTTCACTCGTTCCCTGCGGATTCGCCGCCTGAAGTCCTGTCGGATTCCCGGTCGTCCTTGGCCTGAAGCGCCGCCGCCGCCTTCATGGAACCGATGTGGAGGGTTTCATACGCCTGCGCCGACGACTGGCATGGACCCCCGCCCTGCC
>JAJYTO010000272.1 GCA_021793015.1 Bacillota bacterium | reverse complement strand
TTGATCCGGTAGCGGTACTCCTGTCCATTCCCTTGCTTCACCGAGCGAAACGAGCGCACAAACCGGGCCCAATCCGTCGGATCTTGCGCGTTCCATTCCAGGAACCGGATCTTGCCCTGTTTCTGTCCGTAGGCGTACGTGGCCGTCTTCTTGGCCTTTTGTTCGTGATAGGTCAAAAACGTGTCCGGCAGGCCCCACACCTCGATCAGCACGGGCGGAGACTCGTTTGGCAGCACGAAGTCCGGCTTGTAGTGAAACCACTGTGCGCTTGGCAGAAGAGGTTTTTCCACTGTGGCCCCTTGACCGATCAGAAATTCGTACATCCGCGCCTCGTATTGGCTGTCCAACCAGACGCCGCCTTGCGGATGCACGATGGCGCAGGCCGGACGACGCAGCGCGCGCCATTCGTCTTTGTGGTACTCGGCGTCCACCAGGCAAAAGCGGCCGTTCATCGAATGGTGTTTCGGACGGAATCTGTTTGGCACAACGAGCGTCCATGCGCAGTCGATTCCGACCAGTTCGTACCGCCACTGCACGCCGTCCTTGCCGCCTCCCACGACCTGTTCCCGAAACGGAACCTCGTCGATGCGCCCCAGCAAGATCTTGCGTTCGCCTTCGCGGAGCCGCGTGATCCTGCCGTACGGCACGTACGCGTCCGTCACAATCGGCGCTTTGTTCACCGTGACGCGGCGATCCAGCATGCTCCGCCACATGCCGCGCAACACCTGCTCATCTGTCGGGCACTTGGATAGGCTACGTCGCGCGTGCGAAAACCCGATCCGATACCACTCCCGCAGCAACCCGCCAAATTCCGATTCCGCGCGCGACACGCTCACGCCTGCGGGAGCGCCGGTTTGCGGGTTCTTGAGCACGGACACCCACACCGGTTGCTCCTCGTTCACCGCGTTTTCCGTCGATTGTTCAGGCGCTTGGGGGAACAGATTGATGCGAATATCGACGCGTTCATTTGCCGACCCCTCGTTCGTCCACTCCACGCCGGGGGTTCCCACGGATTTCGTGTTTCTCGGTCCGTCCGGGTCATCTACGTGGTAACGCGGGCAGGCCAACATGTGTTCCAAGGGCGACCCGTCCGGATTGTCCGCCAAGTGGTAGCGACCGCTGCCCCTGGGCCGTTCCACAATGTGCATGGCGATCGCCCCGAGCGGATGACAATGACAGATGAGCATTGGGTGGTTCCCGCCCACGCGCCAGGACGCGAGCAGCGCCTGATTCCACTGCCCGTTTACGATCAACTCGTCATACGAGACTGTGATCGGTTGCGGGCTCAGGGCCACCGTCACTGTCGCGGTCGACATCGGGCATCTCCTCCTTCATAGCCTCGGTCCAATCGCTCCACTCGTCGTCTTCGGTCAGCGTTTTGATCAAGGCCTGTGTGGAGTTTGCCGAGCGCTCCTGTTCGCTGCGCAGTTTTTCTAAGTCCCGCAAGATTTTGTCCGACATTACTATCCGCCGCGCCAGAAACACCGCATTGAGGTTCGACTGCATCGTGGCGAGTGTTTGAAACTGTACGACCAGTTCTTTTTTCATCTCCCCCTCGATCGTGTTCTGCTCCTCCTCTGGTGTCTTGCACGACGCCGCCGCCCTCTGGATATCGCTGCGCTTGTTCTCATTAACAATCGACTCTCCGCGTACGTCCAAGCCGTGTTCTGCCGCGAATTCCCCGTCAATCTCCCTGAGCTTGCGTCCAAGCTGCGTGGTCATGCCTTTGGCATCAGCCTCTTTCTCTTCGCGCAGGCTTTGGCGATCGTTCTGGTTCTCCCGGAGATCCACCCGCGAGACGGAACCCGTCTCATCGCTTTCATCAAAGTCAATGTCCGCCAACGCCTCGTCGTCGTCATCCAAGAACAGATCGGCTGCTTCTGGTTCCGCTTCCTGTGCGATGGTTCCGGACGCGTTTTTGTCCTGCTTTTCGGACTCGCGATCGGTTTTTTCAAAAAAATACTGACGCATTTCCGCCCAATAAAGATCCGCTTGGTTGGCATCGATGTCAGACAGGTCTTCATCCCTGTGAGCGTCGGCACCCAGACAGGTGTCTCGGTACGTCTCCGCTATGCGCTGCGAGATCGTGTAACCGTCGCTCTTTAACTTTGCGGCATTGCTGATGTAAAAGTCGCGTTGGCGATCGGCGGGAAGCGCGGCAATCGCATTGCCTGCATACAACTTCATCTTTCCTTGGCTTACGGCCACCTGCCATTCCGGAATCAAACGCAGCAGATGGATGGTCCGAAGCAGCGTCCTTCTTGACACATCATGCCGCTTTGCGATGGCCGTCTGCGTTTCACTTTCGCGCCCTTTTTGCGGCCTCCCAGCACGATCTGCTCCATACATCGCCACCTCACGCAACCAGATCCGTGCGACTCGAATCAGGTCTTTTTCACCCTGGTTCCGATTCTGGTTGTCTTCCACCAACATGCGCTCCGCTTCCTCATCATTTACCTCAAAGAAGATCGCGGGCACTTGCTCCCAACCCAAGCGCAACGCCGCTTCCACTCTTGTGTGGCCGCCGATGATGATGCGTCTGTCTGTTCCTGGCTGAACCTGCACCTTGATCGGGTGCTCAATGCCTCCCACCAACAAGATGTTGCCCGCGATGTGATTGATCTCCTCTTGATTGGGCGCAGAGCGGTACAGAAGGCGACACGGATGAAACTCCAATCCCGCGATGTCCACCCACTGGATTTCTTCAGTATAATTCAATTTCACATTACACACCTCCTGATAAATACATTAGTGAAATCATTTAAATTGGGCTAGTAGCCCCGTTTCCGCTCTCCCTTCTCGTCTCTTTGTCAACCCCATCGTAAAATCTTTTTGCACGCCAAAACGGTCAACTTTTACTCAAAATCGACACGTCTCGTTTCGTCTGCGCCTCCCTTTGTTCGTGTCAAGCTCATCGTAGAATCTTTTTGCCGATGAAAACGGTCAACTTTTGCTCAAATTCGCGGGCTTGATGCACGGTGGCTGTTCGGCGTATCCGACAGGGGCTGAGTGTCTTTCGCGGGTTTGCAGGGGCGCTTGGGGCAGTGAAGGATCGACTACAGCAAAAATAGAAGAGAGACATGCGCGCTACATAGACCTGCGCACCAGTGGCAATACTACAGCGAAGGCAAGAAAGGGAAGGCATTCACCCGCTCCGAAATCGCCGGAATCAATGACGGCGGGCTGTCGTGTCACACTACTCGTCGCCGCGACGAACCAGCATGGTCTCACGCGTTGCAATCAAACGGATCGTGGATGCCTCCGCGTCGCCCTCCTTCGTGCACGCGAAAGGCGACGCCTTTCTTGCCGTCATCTGTGTGCTCCCGAGTTTGGCCGCCGCGTAACCCCGTTTCCGCTGGCTGCAACTTCCCCGGTGACTCTCCTCCGTCCGTCTGCTCTGCGTTGACGCTTGGAACAAACGAATGGACAGCAAAAAACCGGCCTGTGCGCCGGCTGATCGCGTTCTATTGTCGTCCGCACAGAACGTCAAGACCGTCTTCTTACCTCGTCATATATCCGATGTGCCTTAATGAAACGTGACATGTTCACACCGAGGACCGCAAAAATTACCGCAATCGGTGCAATAAAGATCCACTCTGGCCAGTGGTACATCGAGACGAAAGTCGGAGAGAATTCCAGTATTAGGACGTAAATTGCCAAGAAGCCGAGGGTTCCGAGGAGTTCACTTCTGGTTTTCCTGATTCTTTCCTCTGCTTGCTCTTGTTCGTTCATCTTGGACTCATATTCGAGTATTGCTTCTTTCGCTTGAGCCAGACTTTTTGCACCCACTTTTTCGAACGCAAACCAGATCGCTATCCACAACAACAAGAAACCTATCGCAACCAATATGGGTGGGAATCTTGTGAAATCCAAATGTCCCCACTGCACTATGGCGGCGAGCACAGCGAATGCTCCGAGGTACACAAGGCCCTTCACCAGCCATTCAGACCGATGCATTTTCTCCACCCCCCCATCGATATCTTTGAGTATATAGCAACCCGTCGCGCAAAGATGGTCATCTTTTGTGCAAGACGTCCGCACAACACGTTCGGGATGTGTAGAACGTCGCAAGCCGACGCCGGATCGCCCGAGACCACAATTTGTTTGTACCTGTAATAAACCTTGCGATGCTATAATGGTCTCACCACAACCATCGAGGTGACCGTCATTGGCCCGACCACGCAAAGAAGGAAGGCTCCGCGACCGACGCATGACCCTGTATCTC
>JAJYTO010000271.1 GCA_021793015.1 Bacillota bacterium | reverse complement strand
ACTCGGTTGGCGGAAACATGGGCGCTCTACGCGTCGGAGGTTGAATTGAACGGACAGATTCCGGACTCCCCGTCCGCCACCTGGGGGCTCGAATGGGGAAACGCGCGGCGCGCTGTCGCCAAAGCCATGTCCAGCCAGAATGGAGGGGCCTGAATTGACAGGGAGATCCAAGTTCATCGTAGAGGGCCTCAGATCGGGCGTTCCGTACCGGGATTTGGCCAAAACCGTCGCCTTTGGACGCGAAAGGTACATCGACAGCGTCAAGCGCATGATGGAGGGCGTAGAACAGGGGCGCGCTCCCAAACTTCCGTCCTTGGTCCTGCGGGCGAATTACGGTGAAGGCAAGACCCACCTGCTTCATTCGCTCTGGGGGGCGGCCGAGGATCGCAACTGGGTCGTCAGTTTCGTCTCGCTCAGCAAGGAAACGCCGCTGGACCGACTGGATTATCTGTATCCAAAACTCATGGAAAACACCTATATACCCGGCAGCGCCCAACCCGGTGTTGCGTTCATCGTTGCCAGGGCGCTTGAGAATCAACTGCTGCTTCCCGAAGCGCGAACGATAGGCATGTCGGCCAGAATCATGGCCGTTCTGGATGCTCTGGTCGTCCATGATGAAGGGTACGACGAGTTGCTCGCCGACGTGACCGGAAACTTCCTCAGCGTGGCCGATCTCAAGCGCATCTATCGGCAGAACCTCGGCAGAGCGCCGCAATTGACGAGATCCAGTATGAAGGATGAGGCGTTTGAATACATACGGTTGATCGATTGGCTGATCCAGAAAGCCGGTTTTGCGGGTTGGCTGATTCTGATCGACGAGGTTGAGTTGGTCGGCAAGTTAGGAAAGGGGGCCCGCAGTCAGGCGTACGCCAACATGGGCCGTTTGATCGAAGGAAAACTGCCCCACACGTTGTGCGTCTGGGCGCTCGCGGCAAATTTTTTCAGCGATGTCCTGATTCGCAGAAACGATCGGGAAGAGTGCCCGCGCTGGCTGTCTGCCCGTCAGAAGGAGGAGCGGGCGCCCTGGAGTGAAGCCGCTCTCGACGCGCTTCTGGAAGCAAAGCTGCTTGATCCTCTCACAGTGACTCAGATCAAGGCGCTCGTACAGCAGATTCACGAGTTGCACCAGGAGGCGTACGCGTGGTCTGCGCCTTTTGACGGCGAGGATCTGTACGAGCAGGTCAGACGTTTTGCGCCCACGCAGGACACGCGATTGCGGACTTACGTACGCCTGAGCCTGGCGATCCTGGACGTCTGGTATCAGCACGGAGAACCTCCCGTCATCGAGTATCTGGATCCGCTTCAGGATGCGGCGCTGGATGAACAGCCGGAGCGCGACATGGTTGACGGCAAGGCCGGCGACGGCGGAGGCGGCGGAGAGGACCTCTGGCACGGCGACGGCCAGAAGGATGGCGACGGTCGAAAGGATGGGGGAGACGGCGAGACCGACGAGGCGAATTCGGAACCAGGTGAGCCGAGTATGATCACGAGACGTCTCATATTTCATGACTGAAGCGGTGTAGGAGGGCGGAACCGTGGCGCTGACAAGGGAACTCAGACAAAAAACGGCCCGCGTGTTTGCCGAGGTATTCGTGGACCACCATACATCCGCCGTCCTCCGCGCCGCCCGCGATTTGCCGCGCTACCTTGTCGACTTTCTCGTCGGTCAGTACGGACTCGAAGGCGCAGAGCGCAAAGTTTCGCAGCACCTTGCCACCAACCGCACGCGCCAGTTGCTCAGAAGCCGCCTGCTGCAGCGGCGCACGCTGGTGCTTCTGGACTTCGTCGACGTGAGGATCGACCTGAACCGAGGTGAGGCGATTGCACGGTTGATGGCGTTTCAGGTGGACGGCGTATACGTTGACCAGGATCTGCTGCACGCTCATCCTGATTTACTGCAGGGAGGACTGTGGGGAAAAGTGTGCCTCCTCTACGTGGGCGCTTCTGAAGGGGAATCGTCTCGCTTTCGCATGGCCATGGTTCATTTCGAACCGTATCAGGCGCTGATCGATCTGCCGTCTTTCGTGGCGGCGAGGAGACAGTTTTCCACAGCGGAATGGGTCGAGTTGCTGCTGCGATCGGCGGGATATAACCCCGACACCCTTCTTGCCGGCAGAGACGGCCGACGGCTTCGCTGGCTGTACCTCGCCCGGCTTCTCCCCCTGGTCGAATGCAATGTAAACATGATCGAACTCGGACCCAAGAACACGGGGAAGACATTTCTGCTGCGCAATCTGTCTGCGCAGGCATTCACCATGGCAGGCGGGTATGCAAGCCCCGCCAACCTGTTTTACAATCTCGCAACCAGAAGAGGCGGCCTGATCGCGAGCCGGGAAGTTTTGGTGTTTGACGAAGTTGCCTACACCCGTTTCACGGACGATTCGGGAACCGTCGCGCTACTCAAAGACTTCATGGAGAGCGGACAGTTCAGCCGGGGCCATGCCGCGCAATCCGCCGACACGTCCCTCGTGTTTCTCGGCAATCTTCAGGTGGACCAGCAGTTGCCGAGCGCCCACTATGCGCATCTGTTTGAGCCGCTTCCGGTGGAGTTGCAGGATGCGGCGCTGATCGACCGCATCCATGGTTTCATTCCCGGCTGGGAACTGCCAAAACTCACACCGGCCGACCTGGTTCCAGGCTTCTCTCTGTCCACGGACTATTTCGGAGAAATTCTGCTGGCGCTGCGCCATTTGAGGTATGAGGAACACTGGCATAGCCTTGTGTCCGCACACCCATATCGCAAAGGAATGACGCGTCGCGATGCGACTGCCGTGGACAGGCTGGGGCGCGCCTATTTCAAATTGGTGTTCCCGGATGGTCAGTTTACCGAGCCGGAAGCGTCAGAACTGCTGTCCATAGTCGGAGAACTCCGTCAGCGCGTGGAACACCAATTGGAGATCATGGACCCCGGCGAATTCTTCCCGCACCCCATTGGCTTTCAGTTGGGGAGCGAAGTGGGGCGCGAGCAGCCCTCTCCGGCGGACTTCCTGCGCCGTTCGGCCTATGACGATCTGGATCGGCGGGTCAATGAGAGTCCCGATGTCGGGGAGGTCACGGCATTGACCGTTCTGACGGCAAACGGGCGAGAGTATGGCGGCGCTGTCCAGATGATCCAGGCGTCCGTGATTGATGGAGGCAGCGGCCAGATTCGTCTGACCGGACAGCACGGAAGGGATATGAGTCACTCCCTGCGGACCGGTCATGATTTGCTGTTGCGCCATGCGACGGAGATTGGCTATGGCCTGGAACGGATACGGACCGTCGATCTCGCCGTTCATCTTGTCTCCATCAGTCAGTATCGCGAAGGGCCGTCGGCCGGATTGGCTTTTGTTCTTGCCATGGTCTCGGCGCTTCTGGACAAGCCAGTGCGCCCAGCGCTCGCGGTGACGGGAGAAGTGTCCCTGCACGGCGACATCACGGCGGTGGGCGGAATCCCGCACAAGCTGATGGCGGCCAGTCAGCACGGAAGGCGTATCGTACTGATTCCAGAGAATAATCGGTCAGACATGGAATCGGCGCCCAAGTGGGTTGTTGAGCGCCTGGAGGTGGTGACGGTCAGGGACATTCGGCAGGCGTTTCAGATCGCGTTCGCAGACTGATTTGTCACTTCATTATCCTGCATGTTACACCCTTCCACGGCCCGGAAACGCCGCGTTCAGCCACTGGTGTTCGCAGCGGTCCACTGGTTTTTGACTACGGCAATCTTCCCATGTACAATCATTGATGAACGGACGAATGGGCAGATAGTTCGTTTGAGCCTTGTACGTTGTCTGCAAACAATGGTATTATATGCGTCGAGTGAATATGTCGGCTGAAAGTTCAGCCCTATACTGAATGTGTCACGGACAGCTCCATGACAACGCGCCCATCACATGTGCCGCATGTCGACACGGTTAAAGGCTCGGTCGTTATTGTCAAAAGGGAATACGATAGAGAAACTCACAGTCAACCCGAGTTATGGCCATACCTCACTCATGTCGGGGGAGATGAGCATGGAAATCTCAAGTTGTTGTGGGGCTCCCGCCACTTAGGAGCATGAGGACGATCTCTTGAATTTCGCCGACGACGACTATGACCTGAGGGTGCCCATCAGAGTGTGCTCCAAGTGCGGCGCGGCGGTGAGCGGGAAAGAGATCCGCTTCCCGAGGAGTCCGATTTGCCCGTGACGCGGGGAGGAAAAGTAATGAAGCTTCAAAAAGCACTAGCCAGCAGCCCCCGTTCTGACCTCGTTGTCGAG
>JAJYTO010000270.1 GCA_021793015.1 Bacillota bacterium | reverse complement strand
AGTTTTCCTTTGTAGACATCATTCGATAAGATTGAAGAATTGAAATTTTTCACCCATGGCTGTCCGTTCAAAGGTGCAAATACTTTGTTGACAGCCCAGAGTTGGGTTGGGCTGAGACTGTTTTGGTTCATGGTAAAGGGCATGGGCTGGAAAGGGAATGTTCCCATGATATCGGCGGTGCCGCCTTGCACTGCCGTCTGCTGGGCTGTGGCGTATCCACCCGTTACATCGGCGGTTGTCTGATAGTTGACCGTATAACCTGGATAAGCCTTCTCAAACTCTGCATTAATCTTTTTGAGAACAGCGACCGCAGGCGGATTGACCCAGGTAATCAGGTTCACTACTTGGCTGGACGCTGCCTGTGCGGGTCTGGCCGCTGACAGTCCAACGGTCATCGTAAGCGCCACTGCCGCCGCGCCTGCCATTTGTACTTTGCGTTTCATTTCCTTGCCCCCTTCTCGTGTGTATGGCTATGTTGTATTTGATCATCCCGTGACAGCGTGTGGAACCCAAGGTCATACCATTCAATGCATCACAACCGATAGCCGATCAGTACTGGCGGGATACCCCCCCTTCGGGGTAATTTGTGAAATTAGCACAATCATTCTGAAATTCATGTTATCATTTTTCAAACATACTGTAAAGAGTCGGAAATTTTTTTCATATTTTCATATATGACTTAACTTTTGCAGGGCAGTGGATGAGCGGGAAGCGGTCGACGGCACAGAGGCGATTGCGAAAATGTCCTGAAGTATTTCGATCACGGCGAGGTGAGCGATTAAATTTCGTCTGTGTACGGGCGACCGCAGTGTCGGAGCGGACAAAAAGAGCATCCACTACAACGCGTGATGCTTTTTTGTCTGAGGTGAGAACCGTCATGATTTACCTGGCTCTGGGCGATTCTATCACACACGGGTACGACGCGTCGGACGAAGAACATCGCTTCGTCACTGTGCTCACCCGAAGACTGAACAACGTGGAGCGAACCAGTATGTACCTGCAGGCAAAACCCGGATGGACGGCGGCGCAACTGTTGCGGTCACTGGATAAGGTGCCAGAATGCGTCGTCGCTGAGGCTGCTGTGATCACTCTGATGATAGGCGGCAACGACCTGCTAAAAGCGATGCCGTGGTTTCTGGATGATGAAGAAATCGGCCGCAGGAAACTGCGCGAGTCGTTTCTTCCGACGGTGCGGGCCATTGTTGAGCGAATGAAAAAGAACCCGGACGCTGTCTTTATGATCTGCACGGTGTACAATCCTTTTCCAAAATCCGACTTGGCGCAGCGAGCCATCAGTGAACTCAATGGCCTCCTCGGCGAGGCGGCGGCCGAATACTCGTGTGTCACCGTGCCTGTCGACGAGTGGTACGGCGGAGAAGAGGACACCTTGGTGAACAGGTACAAACGGGGGGAACTCCAAGACTTTCGGCTGCTGCGAAACCCTATTCACCCCAATGACAAGGGGCACGAGCGCATTGCCAAAGCGATCTTTGACACCTATATGGGCATTCGCGGACAGCGAAACGTCAGGCGTCAGGGTGGACCATCCCGTCTGCTTGACAGAGATTTGGCGCGGGCTCCGAATCATCGGATTGGGCGCGGTGGCCGCAAAACTTCGGGGGTGAGGATGAGACGGCAAAGGCGGCTCAGGCGGCAAACAGGGCAGCGGATGCAACAGGCAGGGCAGCGGACGCAAAACTCAGCCGTCGCGACGGCGCGAACGCGCGTGCCGATACTTGGTAAACATGAATCAACATTAGATATGGGCAAACGGAAATAGACGCCGGGAAAGTTCAGAAGAGTAGACGAAGGCAGGCGAAAACGGTCGAAAATGGAGGTTGCAACTATCTATTCATTGATGGTTATCTATGGTAAAATACGGTCATGGATAACCGTCGATTCTTGCCGATTCGGAAAATTGCCGACGTGCTCGGATTAAGCGTACAGACGATCCGTCGATGGGAGAAAGACGGCAAGCTCAAGGCGATTCGCTCTCCTGGAAATCGATGGTTGTTCAGCGTGGACGAGGTGAAGCGTCTCGTTGGTATGCCAACCGGAAGCCGGGTGGTCATTTACGCGCGCGTTTCCTCCGCAGAGCAGAAGACGGACGGCAATCTTCAACGGCAGGTGGATCGATTGCACACCCATGCCATCGAACACGGCTATGACGTGGTGCGCGTTTTTTCTGAGCAGGCGTCCGGCATCAATGAGAATCGCAAACAACTGTCAGCCTTGCTGAAGCTCGCCGAAGAGCGCCAGATGGAGCGCCAGATGGAGCGCGTGCTCATCGAGTTTCCGGATCGACTGGCGCGGTTCGGGTATCGCTATCTCGAACGATTCCTGAACAGCCGCGAAGTCGCCGTGGAGGTGACACACAAAACCGAACCAAAGTCATCCCAGGAAGAGTTGGTTCAGGACCTGCTCACCATCGTGACCGTGTTTTCGACCAGGCTGTACGGCAAACGAGCGCAGGAGTTCCGACAAAGGACAAAAAAGCTCATGGACGAGATGGACGGAGATGAGAACCACGGCGAGGCTCATCAAGACGATCAAACTGGGAATTCATAAAGAGATGAATCCCGGCAAACGCAAAGCCATTTTGGATACGCAGGCGCTGTACAATCAGACGATCGCCTTCTACATGGACTTCTTTGCCGACCACCTGGCGATCTTTGATGAAAAGAAAGGGTATGAAAAAAAAGATGGCACAACGGGTGAACGACCTTGGACTGCGCAGGAACTCCTGACTTTCGCGGAGATTCATACGCTCGAAACGAAGGCGCACCCGCATCCGATGCACCCGCTGATCGAGATCTTGCCCGATGCTCGAACCATGCCCGTCAGTCTTCGCCGCGCCGCCATCAATCACGCTGTCGGCAAGGTCAAAGCGTGGTACAGTGTGCACAAGAGATGGGAGGCTGACGGTCAACAGGGTCGTCCCCCGAAGTTGGGCGCGCCGAACGAGCCCATCACGTTCTACGCGGATATGGCGCAAAATCCCGATTTTGACCTGATGGCCCGCAATGAGACGCGCCACACCTTCATCGCCGTCAAATTGTGGAGCGAAGACCGGTGGAAATTTGTCCAGATGCCTGTTGCCATCCACGACAAAGCGCGTCTGGAACTGGCCGCGTCGCAGGCGGAACAGGCGCGTATCCGTGAGGAAACGGCGACGATCCAAGCCGTCAAGGCGCCGCGCGGGACATGGAGCGCCGAGGAGCGGGCGCTGATTCAACCGCAGGCGTGGTGTGCGCAGTCGTTCTCCATTTACGTGCGCAAGGACAAACGATATCCCGACGATCAGCGATTCAGTATCCATATCCCCATGGAAAAGCGGATCGAAACCCCCAAAAAGGCGGAGATCCAACGAGCGGCCCATCCCGACATGCCCGTCGTCACTGTGGATCTGGGCGTGAATCGCCTGGCGGTCATGGGGGCGTTCATCAATAGCCAACTTGTCGCTACGAAGTTTGTCCATGGCGGAGAGCTGAATCATCACCGCCATCAACTGTTATCCGTGATCAACAACAAGCGTCAGCAAAGCGGGCGCCTTCAACCGGATGTGCAGGACAATGCGTTTCTCTGGGAGAAGGTGCGGAACCTTGACGAAAACGCCGCGCGGCAGGTTGCCTCGCAGATCGTCGGGTTCGCACGGCTTCACGGCGCCCAAGTGATTGTGTTTGAGTATTTGCGTCAGTACCGCCCGCCCAAAGAGAAGATGAGCCGCAGCGGACGCAAGAATCACAAACGCGGCTATTGGCTGCGCGGCCAGATCGTGGAGTGGGCGCGTGATCTGGCGTTTCGGGAAGGCGTCCTGACGGTGGAGCGCAACCCGGCCTATACGTCGCAGATGTGCCCGCACTGCCGTACACTCGGCGAACGCAAGGGGCATCGGTTCACGTGCGAGAATCCCGATCATGTGTATCAAGCGGATGCGGATTTCGTCGGCATGATGAATCTGTACAAGAAGTGGACCAAAACATTTGCGTATCCGCGCAAGAACAAGAAGGCGGATGAACCAAAGCCAGTGACGGCCGCAGCCGTATAACAACACTGGTCTGGGGTAAAGCCACTGACTTTGCCTCAGTGCCCGAGTGGTACGGGAAGAATCTGAACTCTTCTTTTGGGAATGGGGCTTGCCAAAATGGGAGAAGAGTACACGCCGATAAGAACGCCCATTCTCAAGCGTTCTCCACTCGCAAGAGTGAGAAAAAGGTCAGGCGAACGGCGGGATGCCTATAT
>JAJYTO010000030.1 GCA_021793015.1 Bacillota bacterium | reverse complement strand
AGGCGGGATCGCTTGCAGACATGCGCAGCGCACCGCTGGAGGAGTTCCGGAAGGCGGGGGTCGGCGACAAATTGGCCAAACAGATCATGACCCATTTGCAATCACTTTGATCACGGCGGTCGCGAAACCTTTGTCGGTCTCGTTCGTCTATATATGCAGGGCATCCACTGCCGTAGTATCCACAGAGTTCAGTCGGTGGGTCGGGGAGGCGGGGAAAGCATATGAAACGATACCACGAAAACCAGAGCGCACCGTGGCTTTCGGCTAAAATTCACTACGTTATGATGACCGTCGTCTGTGTTGCCGTGCTGTTTTGTCAACCTGCCGCGGCGGCCCCTTTGCGCTGGACCGCTGGGCAAAACGGCGCCGCCGCGGCAGCGTCATGGCCAGCGGTCAAACAGCAATCCATGTCCAGCAATGACAGTGCGCATGTCTTGCAGAGCGCGCTCCCAAATCCAGGGCGGATACAGTCGGGAACCGGACAAAAGAACGGCGGTCTGAAGCCGCCCGCGATTGTCAGTCGTCGTGCGGCGTCCGTGCTTGGTCAACCGGTCAACACGAATTATCGGGCGATCGATTTTTTGAACCCGAACGTCGGGTTTGTTGCGGTCTGGTCGCCCGACGCTCTGTTATACACGTCAAACGGCGGCAGAACATGGAGCACGATCAATGAGCGCCACCTGACGATTGAACGCCTGTTCTTTATAACGCCCCAACTGGGCTATGCGCTCGCGCGCACCGGACACGGAACGGCGAGCTTTGCCCAGTTGTCCGTCATCCGGACGGCGGACGGCGGACAGCACTGGACAGTGCTCACAAAAGTTCCCTGGTCGCAAGGGTCGACGTCTCTATATATGCATTTCTTTACTGCGCAGCAGGGTGTTATCTTTGTCGGAAACGTGGCGCTGACCACCCAGGATGGCGGACAAACGTGGAACAGAATCAATTTTGGCCAACGTGGTTTCACGCCGACGGCCATCGATTTTGCGAATGCGCGCGACGGTCTGGCGGCGGGGTTGCGCGGCGCGGCGGGGCAGCAGCAGTCGACGGGCGGCAACCAGCAGTCGCTCGTTTTGCGCACAACCGACGGCGGACTGAGGTGGTCGGTCGTGTGGAATCGCGAGTCGCCGTATGCGCCGTCCGCAGTTGCGTTGCGGAGTGCTGAGTCGGGCTGGTTGGTGATGCAAAGCACTTCCGCCGCGCAGGCGCAACTCTATCATACGGGAAACGGCGGCCGGACATGGCAGTGCCTGCAGCCCAACCTGCTTCGCACAGGCAATCCGAGCGGAGTTGGCAAGCCCGCATTTGCCTCCGCGAAGGTGGGCTGGATCGCGGATTCCTCAGGAACTCAGGCAACGTTCAGCGGCATCGGGGTCACACGGGACGGCGGCCGTTCGTTTCAACTGGTGGGTGCGCGCCGAGGATGGCGCATGTCTGCTGTGGACCTGGTCTCGCCAAGCGTTGGCTATGCGCTCGGCGGCTCCGTCAACTCCACCGGATTTGTCCTTCGGTCTACGGATGGCGGACGTACATTTTCACAGATCCTTCCTGCCCTCCAGCCGGTCGGCAACGTATCATTCTTGACCCCTCAGGTCGGGTTTGGCATCGGCTTGCCGAGCAACCCCTTTGCGGTACTGCAAACGGTCGACGGAGGAACCGACTGGCGAATGGTCGGCAGCACGCCGGGCGTCAACCAACTGTACGCCACCTTTGTGTTCGCCGATGCAAAAAATGGGTGGGTGATTGGGCAACGGACGATGGGAAGTCAAAATTTGCGCATACTCCGCACACAAAATGGCGGGGAAACCTGGAACTTTTCAGGAGCGGTTGGGGGAGTGGCCACCGCCGCGTACCCGAGCTATCTGCGGTTTTTTGATTCGCCGCAGGGGGGCGCTCCGGAGGGTATTATGGATAGAAACGCAGGGGTGCAGGACAAACTGTTCGTATCAGGGAACGGAGGATCGACGTGGCGTGAAGACAGTGTTGCGCTGATCGGTCCCGCAACGGTGGCGGATTCATTTGTAACCCCTTTGCGCGGCTATCGCGGATCGACGGTTCAACTCTATCAATCCCCAGGTCGGCGCTCTCATAACGCCCTCGTGTTATGGAGCACTACGGACGGCGGCGTTCATTGGACCCGACTGTTTACAGAGTCCACCACGGTTTCTCAGATCGCCCGCGTCGATTTCTCGTCGGCCTCCCATGGGACTGTGTTGCTGTACACACCTGCGACAGGAGGGGACTTGCTCGCAAGCCTGCTTGTGACAAGTAACGCGGGAAAAACTTGGACAGACTATTCTCTCCCGGATACGGCCCCTCTGCAAATGCCTTCGGCGATGAGCGGCGCGAGACTCGATTTTGTCGGCAGCGCCACAGGGTTCATGCTGGCGGCGGGCGGATTGCTCAAGACTGTGGATGGGGGAGCCGTCTGGACATGGCTTCCGTAAACAGAATGTAAATAATTATTCACAACCATCTGGTTAGCCGCCGTTCTTGTCCAAATACAACGCAGCCCAATATTGACCGGATGTTTGGTTGATGATACGCTACAGGAATCTTTCGATTCACTCTATTCGCAGACGCGTCGGGAGAAGTCCCGGCGCGGTCAGACTACATAACCAAAAGGGGGATTCATCCATGCAGTCAAGATTCAGGAAGGGCGCATTGTGGGCCGTCGCAACGCTTGCAGGCGGCATGCTTTTGGCAGGATGTGGAACGGCCGCCACGCCCGCTCCCGCTCCGGCCAAGACCAAATCAACCGCGGCCGAGGTTTCCATCGGCACGCTGTACGCATCGACGGGCTCTTTCGCAACCTCTTCGATGCCTGAGTATCAGGGATTGCAGTTCTGGATCAACCAGGTCAACGCAGCGGGCGGCACCTACGTCAAGGCGGCGGGCAGGAAGGAGAAGATCCGCCTTGTCTCCTACAATGACCAGAGTTCTGCGCAGACTGCCACCAGCCTGTACAATCAACTGATCACAGTCAACCATGTCAATCTGCTGGTGGCCGACTTTGGATCCGTCCTCACGTCGGTTGCGGTCCCGATTGCCCAGGAGCACAAGCAGTTGTTGTTTGACCAAAGCGGCACAGGCACCACCTTCTTTACGCCGAACAATCCGTACATTGTGTTGACTTCGTTGCCAACGTCAGCGCTCTGGCCCACAAGTCTCGCCAATTATTTGATCAACAGTCACTACAAGAAGGTTGCCATCGTGTACTGCGAAAACGATTTCGACCAGTCGCAGGACCAGACTTTGACGAAATTGCTGGCCAAAGCCGGGATTACTCCGACGTACAACAATGCTGTCCCGACGAGCACGTCCAGCTATACGGTGATTCTTCACAATATGGCGGCCACTCACCCGCAAGCCGTCATCGAGTTGGGGTATCCGAACAACGACATCTCTTTCATGCAGGCGCTCCAGTCAAGCGGCAGCACGTTTCCTCTGACCTTCACCATCTTCCCCGGTCAACTGCCGAGCCTGTTTGAAAAGAATTTCGGCCTGAAGGGCCTGAATAACATGTTCACCTATCCTGCGCCCCCGCTCATCAGCGTTTCAGGAGTCAATTACGGGATGTCGCTCGGACAGTTCGAACAGGCGTTCAAGAAACAGACAGGGTCGTCTCCAAACTTCCTGAACGTCGCGGGCTACAACACCGGGCTGATCCTCCAGAAAACATTGGCGACGGCCACCAGCCTGAGCCAGAAGAGCTTGCGTCAGGCTGTCTCTGGCTTCTCCGGAACGATCACGACTTTGGATGGAAAGTTTCAAATCAACAGCCAAGGCGCGCAAGTTGGGGAGACCTTGCCCGTGGGCCAATTTACCGTTGCAAAGGGCAAGCTGAACGTTAACATCAAGGGCTGACGCGAAGCGTCATGGAGATCTGTCTCGAAAAATCGCCGCAAGCGAATTTTCTTCCAGGTTGTTGGTGCTATGCAGCTATGAGATTTTGCTTCGCAAAACTCAGGCATGAAAGTCTGTCCCAAAAATACGGTGGTCCGTGCTGGTCGGAGTCATATATTGCGCCCCTGCTCAAACAGCGCTTCGCACAACTCGCGACGGGCGCAATATATGACTCCTCCCCGAGCGGGTATTGTATCCGCGAAGAACACTGCCGGCGCTTTTTCATTCTCTGGTGGCGGCGCGCAGCGGGGAGATTTTGCTTCGCGAGACTGTGGCATGAGAGTCAATGGCGCGGCGTCATGAGTCGCCCTGAAGGCTTTTCGAAGCGGCCGCGCATCGCGTTTCTGTCGGCGAGTGCGGCCGTATTGTTGCAGGAAGGGGGACAGAGCGGTTGAGTACATTTCTGTTTGCTGTCGTGTCGGGGATTCTGTTTGGCGTTTTTTTTAGCCTGATGGCGATCGGCCTGAATTTTGCCTTTGGAGTCATGAAGATAGTCAATCTGGCTCACGGCGATTTCGTCATGCTGGGGGCGTTTGGCGCCTACTATGCGCTGACCGTGTTCGGCGTCAATCCGTTCGCGACGATGCTGCTGGAGATTGCGGTATTCCTCGTTGTCGGCGTTGGCCTTTACTATGGAATCATCCCACGGTTGTTGCGATCCGATGACCCAGAGATGCTGTCCCTGATTCTGTTCTTCGGGATTTCCCAGGTCATTGAAGCGCTGGCGACACTGGCGTTTGGCACCAATCCGGTAACGCTTCCAACCAACGCGCTGGGCCAATTGTCGGTGCAACTGTTTGGACAGGCATTTGGGTCCTCGTGGGTGATCGGGTTTCTTGTCAGCGTCGTCGCCATCGGCTTGCTGTATCTATACCTCTACAAAACAAAGATGGGGATCGCGACGCGAGCGGTCATGGCGAACCGGAACGAGGCGGCGGCAAGCGGGATCAATGTCAACAGGATATCCGCCGTCGCGTTCGGGATCGCTCTGGCGCTGGCGGCCGTTGCGGGCGTCCTGACGCCGTTTATGCTGGGCGGAATCTATCCGAGCGTCGGCGTCAATTTGACAATCACGTCGTTTTCCATCATCGTGATCGGATCGCTTGGCAATCCGGTCGGCACGGTGGTGGGCGGTCTTGTCTACGGGCTGTCGCTCTTGTTGATGCAAACCTATCTATCGTCCTGGGCGAACATGGTGCCCTATGTGCTGCTCATCCTGATTCTCCTGATCAAACCGAGCGGATTGTTGGGAAAGGGGGCCCGCAATGCGTAAGAACAAGCTCTCCAACGCGATCATTCTTGTGGGGTTGGCCATCCTATTCATACTGGCGCCTCTGCTCTATCCCAATCAATCCGTTCCGTTTCAGATGATGGCGTACATGGCGCTTGCGCAGGGCATCAACCTGCTGTATGGCTTTACCGGCTATCTCCCGTTCGGTTACGTCGGATTTTTTGGTTCTGGCGCCTATGGTGTGTCGGTTCTCGTACTTCTGTTGCATTGGTCTGTGATTCCCGCCGTGATCGGCGGAGGACTGGTTGCTGTGGCGGTCGCTCTTTTGCTGTCGCCGCTCCTGCGGCTGTCGGGCGCCTATTTTTCTATCGGCAGCCTTGCGGCGTCGGAGATTGTGTACTACATTGTATCCAATCCCAACATGCAAAATATCACGCAGGGACCCTATGGCGTTAATCTAGCCGGCGTCTATGCTCCGAACACGAGCTACTATGCGATGCTTGTGATCCTCCTGATCTTTACAGCCGTTGTCATGTACGTGAAGAACTCCACGTTCGGCATGTCGCTTCTGGCCATCAAAGAGGACCCGGTCAGCGCTGCGATGTGCGGCGTCAACGTCGTCCGGAACCGGGTTGTGATATGGCTGGCAAGCGCATTTGCGGCGGGGCTTGCGGGCGCTGTTTATGGGTGGTATGTGTCTGTCTTCTACCCGAGTTCCGTCTTCGATCTCACCATCAGCATCTTTGCGATCGTCTTCACGCTCTTTGGCGGCGGCGGCACTGTGCTTGGGCCCATTGTGGGCACCATCGTTCTATACGGTCTGTACAACACGATCGGCGTTTCGTCGCCGCAGTACTTTCAGTTGATCTACGGGTTGCTGATCGTTGTATTGGTGATGTTTTTGCCGCAGGGATTGACCTCTCTGCTGAAGAGGAGGGGAATCAATGTCCCATGACGCTCTGTTGAATGTGAGTCAGGTCGTAAAACGATTTGGGGGGTTTACAGCTCTAAACGGTGTGTCCCTGAGTCTGAACAGAGGCGAGATACTGGGACTGGTGGGGCCCAACGGATCGGGAAAAACGACCTGTATCAACGTGATTTCAGGGCTGTATGCGCCTGACGGCGGGGATGTGTCCTTTCACGGACGTTCTCTCGTTCACGTGCCCATGTTTCGACGGGCCCTGCTCGGCATCAATCGCACTTTTCAGATTCCCAAACCCTTCAAGGCTCTGACAGTGAGGGAAAACGTGGAAGTGGCAGGCGCGTATGTCGGCCAGAGAAAACGCGTCGTCGATGATCCCGTCGATTTTGTCGGCCTCGCCGCTTTTGCGGACGCGTCAGCGTCCAGTTTGACCAGCGGACAGCAAAAGATGCTCGATCTCGCCCGCGCGCTGTCCACGGGCCCGGAACTCCTGTTGGTGGATGAGCTTGCGGCCGGGCTCAATCCGCAGGAGTTGGACGCTGTGGCGAAGAAACTCACATTTCTTGCGAGTCAGGGTGTTGCGATGATCGTGGTCGAACATCTGCTGGGGTTTGTGAATCAACTGACACAGCACGTGATTGTGATGAATGAGGGACGGGAGATTTTTGAGGGCGCCCTATCCGCGGCGGCGAAGGATCCGCAGGTGACGGCGGTGTATCTGGGTCAATCCGAGGTGAGCGTGCGCGATGGCAGACAGTGATCAACAGGGGCAGTTCCATCAGGAGGTCTCTTTACTCGATGTGTCCGGCATCGAAACGGGCTATGATGATCTGCAAATCTTGTGGAATGTGGGCATCAACGTGCGGCGAGGCGAACGTGTCATTGTGCTGGGCGCCAATGGGGCGGGGAAGACGACGCTCTTGAAGGCGCTGGTGGGACTCCTGCCCGCCTGGAAGGGCGCCATTCACTTGAACGGCGAGGCTGTTCAAGGCATGCGCATCGACAGAAGGATCAGCAGGGGTGTCTCGTATCTCTCCGAGGTCGGTGTGGTGGCCGGTCTCACGATCGAAGAGAATCTGCGCATCGGAGGCTATCATCTGGCATCCGGCGCGGTGCGATCGCAAATGGCCGTCATGTACGATTTCTTTCCGGATTTGCGGGCCCGGCGGAGGGAGGCGGCTGCGAGTCTGAGCGGCGGCCAGCGCAAGATGCTCGCTGTCGCCAAAGCGCTCATGAGCCGTCCGCAACTGGTGATTATGGACGAACCGTCAGCGGGTTTGTCGCCGCTGTTTGTATCGGAAGTGATCAGCATGGTGAACCGCTTTCACGGTGAGGGGATCTCATTTTTGGTTGCGGAGCAGAATGTCAAATTTCTTGAGATCGCGGATCGCGTGTATGTGCTCGACGCCGGCCGCATGATCTTTTCGGGTACGGTCGAGGAGTTGCACAAAAACGACGCGCTGGAACGCGCGTATTTTGGCGTCTACGGCTAGTCGCCGAAGTTCCAAGGGGGAAAGAGGCGTGTGAGGTGGGTATGTTGGCCTTGAGTTCGCGAGAAGGGAAGGGCGACGATTCGTCGGAGCCCGTATCCGTGCTGCCCAGAGCGTTCGCCGACACACGCGTCGACGGCTATGCGATGGGAATCATGTCGGGGACTTCCGGAGACGGCGTCGATGTGGCGCTGCTCGCGGTCAGGGAACGTTTGGGATCTGAGTTTCCGGAGATAGCGCTGCGGGAATTCCTCTACGTGCCTTTTACGTCGGAGCAGCGGGCGCGCTTGTTCGCGCTGTTTGACCCGCTGGTCACGGCGGATTACGTCGCAGTGATGCACGTGGAACTCGGTCAGTGGTTCGGCGCTGCGGCCCACTCTCTGATCACGAAGTCCGGGGTGAGTCCGCAGGAGATCGTCGCGATCGGTTCGCACGGACAGACGGTGTGCCATCATCCCGACCGGGGGTTTACGCTGCAGATCGGGGATCCAAGCGTTATTGCCGAGTGGACCGGCTGCGCCGTCGTGTCGGATTTCCGCCGCCGCGACATGGCGCTCGGCGGGCAGGGGGCGCCGCTCGTGCCGTATTTTGATTATGCGTATTTCCGGGACGCGCGCAGGACGCGCGTGTTGCTCAACATCGGCGGGGTCGGAAACCTGACGGCGCTGCGCGCGGGCGGAACACTCGACGAGGTGGTCGCCTTTGACAGCGGGCCGGGGAACATGGTGATCGACGGAGCGGTCTCGTTTCTGACCAATGGCCGTCTGGCGTTTGATGAAGATGGCAGGCTGGCGGCCCAAGGCCGCGTGCATCACGACTGGGTGGAGAACTTGATCGCGCAGGATCCGTACTTCTCGGCGCATCCTCCGAAGTCGACGGGGCGGGAGCGCTACGGCCAGTTCTTCGTGGATGAGACACTGCGTGCGTGGTTTGGCAGTTCGCCTTCGCCTGAACGGGTGGATGGCGAAGTGGGGCGGGAAGCGGCGGATGGCGCGGCGACGATGACCTATTTTGTCGCAAAAACCATTGCGCAGGCGATCCGCGGCGCGGTCGACGGCCCCTTTGAGTTGGTGGTGACCGGCGGAGGGGGGCGCAATAAGACGCTGGTCTCCTGGTTGGTTGAACTCACCAGTCCCGACGCGGTCTTGGCGACGGAGGATTTTGGCGTGCCGAGCGACGCCAAGGAGGCCATGGCTTTTGCTCTCTTTGCATGGCAATTTACCCGTGGGCGATCTGTCAACGTGCCCGCGTCCACGGGGGCGGCGCACACGGCGCTGCTTGGGCAGTATACGCCTGCGGGGAAATCGTAAGCTGGAAAATGACTGTTACACAGGAGCGGATGCATGTGGAGTCTGTCATACGCAGAGGCACGCCGGAAACGATCCACAAATTAGGCAATATGCTGGATGCGGTATTCCGTCCGAAACAGCGTCCTGGAGAGGGCATGCCGCGCGAATTCCCCCATTTGTTCAGCGAACAGAATGCGCATAACCTCTACTACATGGCTGACGGCGAGCAGCCTGTCAGCATGGTGGGGGTGCTGGTGCAGGAAGTGTTGTTTCAGGGCATATCCATGCCGGTGGCTTCCATTGGTTCTGTCGGCACGCTGCC
Source organism: Bacillota bacterium (assembly GCA_021793015.1). Taxonomy (GTDB): domain Bacteria; phylum Bacillota; class Bacilli; order Alicyclobacillales; family SLC66; genus JAKADD01. The sequence continues at coordinate 15,955 of JAJYTO010000030.1, read as the reverse complement.
AGCTTACGAGGGACAGCGACTGGTCTCGCGCATTCTTGACCGCGTGACGGCGGATCTGACGGATCAGCGAATTCCTCTTATGCTGGTGTCGGGGGATCGAGGTCTGTATCGACGGGCGCACTGTACGCCAGTGGGGCGGATGTTTGAGGTGGAGGTCACAGCAGACCTGGCTCGGCGTATGCGGGCGGGTCCGTCCGCCGCCGTCGATCTGTCGGCCCAAGTGGAGTCTGCGACCGAGACGGCGCTTCGGGCGCAAGCGGTCCCTGCAGCCAAAGGGGGGTTGTCCGCCGCCGCGGACCCGCCGACTCAAGTGGATCTGTCGCCAGAGTCGACGCTGCGGGCCCGGGAGATTCCCGCCGATCGGCGCGCATCGTCCGCGGGGCGTCTGCTCCCGCTCTATCACAGTGAACCCTACAGGTATCGCAGAACGGAGCGGGAGTTTGCCGTGTTGCTGAACGCCCTCTGGTTTGCGCGTCAGGATTATGATCAGCGGCTGTTTGAGGTCGCCGATGGCGGCCGTCCCTTGTCGTATGCGGTGGGGTACGCGCGACGGAGCGCGCCCGAGACAGTGGAGGTTATGGAATATGCGGGCAGTCGTCTTGCCTATCTCCGTACGCTGACTGACATTCTGCAGGCGTTTTCCGCGCGCGTCATCCGATTTCACGTCCACATCCGTGACATTGAGATGCTGCATCTGCTGGAAAAGTGGGGCGTTTCTCCACGACCCACGACACTGCAGGGCACTGTGCGGGTGCTGCATGCGCCTACGTTGTTCCAGGTTTTGCAACCGCTGATTCGCGAACAGAGCGGCGTCGCGGCAACGGTCAGGGAGCAGGGTGGAACCTGGGACATCACGCTGGGAACGACTCGCCGCATCTGCGCTACCCCAGAAGAGGTCGTCGCCTGGCTGTTTAACAACGACGAGGGGTGTCTGGGCATCCCGTTTGTGCACACGGATGACTTGAACTACATATGAACAGGCTCATATAGAGGTTGTCCGAAAAGGGTCGAGAACTCTGCGGCGCAGGGCTTCGGCTTGCGCCGGACAGGCGTGCTCATGTACCGTACATGTACACTGCGCGCGCCTGCCCGGGCTGCACCAATCCCCTGCAAGCGTCTTACCTCAACCCTTTTCGGACACGCATATAACGTTCCGAAAAAAAATTTTGGATCTTTACAGTATGTTTGAAAAATGATAACATGAATTTCAGAATGATTGTACTAGTTTCATCGATTACTCCGAAGGGGGGAGCGGCCCACAGGCACTGATCGACTGTGATTGCGATGCATTGAATCGTCAGATTTGCGGATTGGTTTTTGCAATCCTTGCATAAAATGCAGTTCGTTTTTCATGGGATGAGGGGGAAAAAAGATGAAAAAAACCGCATGGCTCGCCGTACTGGCGAGTTCCGGAATGCTCCTTGCATCAATGGGGCCCGCTGCAATGGCGACGTCAGGCGCCAAGTCGAGCACGTTTACAACAATCAACGAGTATCATGGCATCACCGTTGGAGCGCCTATGAACCCATTCAATTCCAACGGGAACACGTTTTACGGCTTCGACCAGATGCAACTTGGCTGGTTCACCAATTCAGCCACGAATGTCAACGCTTTCATTCCGGGTTTGGCGAGCAAATGGCAAATATTGAACGGCGGCACCGTTGTCAATGTCCAGTTGCAGCCGGGGGCGAAGTGGTCCAACGGCAAACCGGTGACTGCCAATGACGTGGTGACGTCGATGGCGGTGGCGTTCACCCAAGGCAACGCGCAGGCGTTTTTCCTTGGTTCGGTGAGGGCGATTTCGCCGACCGAGGTCCAATTCAGACAGGTGCCGGGGCAGCACTACAATCAATTCTTCAACAATTTGATGCAACAGACCATCGTGCCCAGCTTCGAGTACGGTCGGTTGATGCCGTCCAATATCTGGACAATCATCAATGAATCCCAGTACTCGGGCAACAACGCCGCCAAGCAAGCGCTGGCGCAAAAGATGCAGACCCAGCTCACCGACATCGGCAAGAAGATCACAACCTTCGCCCCCGCCAATGACATATCGGCGGGACCCTTTGTCCTGAAGAGCCTGAATCCGGGCGAGGCGTTCCTGGTCAAGAACCCCTATTTCTACGCGGCCGACAAGGTTCAGGTCCAAAACGTCGTGTTCCGCAACTACACGGGAAACCAGCAGATCTGGAATTACATGATCGCGGGACAGTTGGACCAGGCGCCATTTACGGCCATGCCGACCAATATCCTGGATCAGATCCTGCATACAGCGGGCAACAAAAAAGTGGTCACGCCATCCTTTGTGGGCGCTGCGCTGGCGTTCAACCAAGGCATCTATCCGTACAACATGCTGGCCGTGCGCCAGGCTCTCGCGCATATCATCAACAGAAACGCGGTGCAGAAGATCGCCGAACCGGTCGTCGGCACAGTGTCCCAGTATTCCGACGGCATGGTGGACGCCGCCACTCCGCAGTGGTTGTCATCCGCTCAGATCAAAGGACTGAATCCGTACGCGTACAATCTGCAACTGGCGACGCAGCAACTGTTGAAGGCCGGTTTCAAGAAGGTCAACGGCAACTGGATGATGCCAAACGGCAAGCCGTGGACGGCGTCGATCTATACCGTCAACGGTTTCAGCGATTGGATTGAAGCCGCGAAGGTCATCTCCAGCGAGATGACGAGTTTCGGCATTCCGACGCAGCCGAACATCGTCAGCAGCTACTCACAGTACCTGCAGGAACTGGCTCAGGACAAGTTTGCGCTCTCCTTCTGGATCAACGCTCTGGGGCCGCAAGCCTATGGGACCTATCAGCGCATCTTCGGTCCGAATGACGGATACCAGATCGTGGGCGGCAAGCTTGTGCATTATCCCTACAGCGACAAGACCAAGGGGAACTGGCTCGACATTCCGCAGGTCATCCGTCTGGCGCATGGCAAGGTTGTGAATCCCGGTCAGTTGACATACAGCCTCAACAACATGACCACGGCGCAGCAGCGGCCAGTTGTGGCGGAACTTGCTGCTGCGGCCAACGCCGACCTGCCGATGATCACGTTGTGGAACTACATCAATGTGCAGTTTGTCAATACGACCCGATTTACTGACTTCCCGCTGAACAATGTGGGACTTCTGAACAACCCGGCGGGCGTCTGGATGGCGCAGGGTTACGTGCATCCGGTTTCCTGATCGACAGGCCGGAGGATGGGCGCCTGCTTTCGCCAGCGTCCATCCTCCGGATGTTTGGGCTTCAACCCGGCATCACCACATTCTGCACAGGCGAGGGCGGATCCGCGATGAAAACAGTGATGGCACGTCTTGCAAAGAGACTGGTCGCCGGCGTCATCATGATCCTGGTGGTGGCCTCTTTCACCTTTTTGTTGGTCCGTTTGATGCCCGGGAACCCTGTCGAGGCCAAGTACCAGTCGCTTCTCCTGAACGGACTGACGCCGGTGCAGGCGATGGACGAAGTGCGCGTGATGTATGGATTCATTCCGCATCAGTCGCTCTGGATCCAGTACCTGCATTACCTAGGTCAGATCCTGCACCTGAATCTGGGACAGTCGATCTCTTATGAGGGAACTCCGGTGATGCGGATTATCCTGGGCGCGGCGCCGTGGACGATCATTCTCGTTCTGACCGGGACCGTCGCCAGCTTTATCGTCGGCATCCTGGCCGGGGTGATTGCAGCGATCAGGCGCAATTCACCGGTGGGAAGCGCCATAACCATCTCCGGGTCGGTTCTGCACGGCATCCCCCTGTTTGTCATGGCGCTGTTCCTGGCGTATGTGTTCACCACGATCTGGGCTGTGCTTCCCTTTGGCGCGCCTTACAATGCGGCGCTCACACCGGGTTTTAACGGACCGTTCATTTCTTCGCTTGCGCGACACGCGCTGCTGCCGGTGTTCACCTATGCGCTGGCCAGCTACGGCGGGTGGCTGCTCACGATGAAGTCAAGCGTGATCAGCGTGCTCGGGGATGATTTCATCCTGGCCTCCGAAGTGCGGGGGTTGAAAACGTCTACGCGCGTCGGCTACATTGCGCACAACGCCATTCTTCCGCTGTTCACCATTCTGGCGTTGTCGCTCGGGTTTATGTTCGGTGGCTCGCTGTTCATTGAAGATATCTTCGATTATCCAGGTCTCGGGAATCTGCTGGTGAACGCCATCAACAATCGCGATTATCCACTCATGAGCGGCGCTTTTCTCCTCATTACGGTGGCCGTCATTGCATCCAATATCATAACGGACTTTTTATATTCCGTGGTCGATCCGCGTATCCGGAGGTAAACCGTCATGTCCATGCGATTGCCGAAAACCGTCTTGCACAACCGGTCTGCAAATCCAAACTTTCGCCAGTCCTTTTGGGGGTTCGCCTGGCGCACGATTGTCAAGAAACCGGGGCGGCTGATCGGCTTTGCCATCATTGTCCTGTTCGCCTTGATGGGCATCTTTGGTCCGTATCTGTACCCCGCCCAGTTGCCAATTAACCCCAACGCGATCTACGCACCCATCAGTTGGCAGTATCCGTTGGGCACGGATTTTGAAGGGACCAGCAATCTGGCGCTCGTGGTCACGGGCGCGCGCTATGTGCTCTTCGCCGCCGCGATGGGGGCCGTGTTCACGGTCGTGTTTGGCACCATATTGGGACTCTGCGCCGGGTATTTCATCGGCCTTACAGACTCCGTCATCATGCGCATTACGGATTTCATCCTGACGATTCCGTCTTTTCCGCTGCTGGTTGTCCTGTCCACGGTGTGGAACTTCGGCCAACCGGTGGCAATGGGGTTTGTTCTCGGCATCACGGGCTGGGGCGGCTTGGCGCGCGCGGTGCGCTCGCAGACCATGTCTCTGCGCGAGCGCGGCTTCATCGAGGCTGCGAGAGGTCTCGGATTATCGCCGCTGTATATCCTGTTTCGGGAGATTCTTCCCAATGTGGGCTCGTATATCGCCATGAATCTGCTTCTGGCCGTGACAGGCAGCATCTACGCGGAGGTGGGCCTGTTCTTTCTCGGAGTGGTGCCCTTTCAGGTCAACAACTGGGGCGTCATGCTCAATCTGGCGGTTTTCTCCGCCGGAGCCATGTCGAGTCCGCAGGCGCTGCCCTATCTGCTGTCGCCAATGCTGGCCATTCTCATCCTGACGCTTGGCATCGTGCTCTTCCTGGATGCGCTGGACGAGATGTTCAATCCCAGGTTGAGGGAGGTATAGGGCCGTGAGCGCAGAACTCATGCACGGCAAATCTGCGGAACCCGCTGTGCGGGTGCGTGGGTTGAACGTGGTATACGCCACGTCTCAAGGGGATCTCCCGGCAGTTCGGGATGTCGACCTTGACATTGAGGCAGAGAAGATAACGGGGATCATCGGAGAATCTGGTTCAGGAAAGTCCACACTGGTGATGGCGCTGTTAAACTCCGTGGGAAAACCGGGGAAAATAGTCAGCGGATCCGTGATGGTTCCCGGTGTCGGCGATATGCTTTCGATTGACCGCGAGCGGCAGCGCAGGGCTCGGGGCAAGGAGCTGGGTCTGGTTTTTCAGGCGGCGCAGAATTCGCTCAATCCGCTGCGTCGGATCGGCCATCAGGTGCTGGATCTCGGACGATCCCACGAGGTCAGGGATCTGCGCGATCTGTTGCGCAAGGCAAGCGATCTGCTGACGCGTCTGGGAATGGACGCCGACAGGGTGCTGACCTCCTATCAACACGAACTGTCCGGGGGGATGCGACAGCGGGTGGGAATTATGTTCGCCCTGATTCTGGACGCCAAGATTGTGATTTTGGATGAGGCCACGACGGCGCTCGATATGTTGTCGCAGGCGTCGGTGCTCGAAATCGTACGTGAGTTGCACAAGGAGCGCGGGTTGACCACGATCCTTGTCACCCATGATATGGGCGTGGTCGCAGATATGGCGGACCGGGTCGTGGTCATGTACGGGGGAGAGATCGTGGAAGAAGGACCGAGTGGATCCGTGCTCAGCCATCCGGCGCACCCGTATACCCAGGGGCTCATACGGGCGATTCCGCGCATCTCGGGCGCCATCGACCGCGCGGTGCCGCTGCCTGGCGCGCCGGCGGATCTGAAGACCTATCTCGAACCGGGCTGCCCCTTTTATCAGCGGTGTGCGGCGGCCATGCCCAAGTGTCAAGCGAATCGGCCTACTAGCCTAACCGTGTCGGCCGACCGCAAAGTCGCATGTTTCAAGGTGACGGATCATGATTGAGGTCGAACATTTACAGAAAGTGTATACGACAAAGGGGAACCTGCTAACCCGCAGTCAGGTGCATGCGGTGCGCGATGTCAGTTTTCGTATTCCGGACGGCGGCGCCATTTCTTTCATCGGTGAGTCCGGATGTGGAAAAACGACGGTGGGGCGGATCCTGGCTGGATTGGAAACGCCTAGCGCCGGTGTCGTCCGCCTGGACGGGGCGGACATTCACCAGACGCCGACGAGGGAACGAAGAGACTTGCGGCGTAAAATTCAACTGATCCATCAGGATCCGTATCAGGCCCTGAATCCCGCTCACTCGATTGAGCAGGCGTTGTCTGCTCCACTTCAGATCATGGCCAAGCAAAAGTCCGGTTCGCCCCGCGCGTGGATTCGTGAGCGGATGGACGAAGTGCTGACGATGGTGGGATTGGAACCCGCATCCGTTCTGTATAAGCACCCGCATATGCTGTCGGGCGGGCAGCGTCAGCGGATTGTGATCGCCCGGGCGCTGACGGTGGAGCCCACGGTGTTGGTGGCGGATGAAGCGGTGTCCATGATCGACGTCTCATTGCGGCTCGGCGTCCTGCACCTGCTGCGCGATCTGCGGGAAAAATTGCGCATCTCTCTTCTGTTTATCACCCATGACGTGGCCGCGGCCCGTTATCTGGGGCAGGGTGGGCAGATATCCGTCATTTACAAAGGACTTATTATGGAACAGGGGTTAACGGAAGTGGTCATCGCACACCCGCGACATCCATACACGCAGGCGCTGCTCAGCGCCGTACCGGTGCTCAAGGGGCTGGAGACGATGGGCGCCGACCGATTCATTTTGGCCAAGGAAATGAATGCCCAGAGTGATGCCCAGGCGGGATGTCTGTTCGCCGATCGTTGCCCATTTGCCCAGGCGCGGTGTTTCACGGAGGCGCCTGCTCTCATCGGCGAGGATCATCAGTATGCCTGTCACTTCCCAGAGGTACGGCAGGTGGCGGCTGTGGCGGCGGAGTAGACAACAGCGGCGGAGTAGACAACATGAGTGGGGAGTGGGTATTTGGTGCAATCGCTCAGGCGCCTGCATACGGAGCAGTCTGATCCGCAATACGCCAATCTGGATATCAGCGGCACGACAGACATCCTGGTCATGATGAACGAGGCCGATCATACGGTCCCATTGGCTGTGGCCCAGGCGCTGCCCTCAGTGGCGCGGGCTGTGGAGTTGATTGTGGGCGCTCTCAAGCGGGGCGGTCGACTCCTCTATATCGGGGCAGGATCGAGTGGGCGTCTCGGTGTGCTGGACGCGGCGGAGTGTCCGCCGACTTTCAGCACTTCTCCAGAGCTGGTTCAGGGACTGCTCGCCGGCGGACCTGAATCGATGTTTCGTGCGCTGGAAGACGCCGAGGACAGTTTCGACTCTGCGCAGACCGATTTGCAATCGATTCAACTGACGGAACGCGATGTGGTCGTAGGAATCACCGCCAGCGGCCGGACGCCCTACGTCGTGGGCGGCTTGGCCTACGCCGGCAGCGTCGGCAGCGCGACCGTGGCGATCAGTTGCAATCTGAACGCCGAGGTGAGCCCACTGGCGGATGTCGCCATTGAAGTGGACACGGGTCCGGAGGTTGTAACGGGTTCCACCCGGTTGAAGGCGGGCACGGCCGAAAAGCAGATTGTCAACATGCTCAGCACGGCCACCATGGTTCGGCTGGGCAAGGTCTATCACAACCTGATGGTCGATTTGAAAGTGACCAATGAAAAATTGGCGGAACGCGCCAAACGCATGTTGATGCTGGCGGTCGATGTCGACTACGGCGTCGCGGAGCGGCTGCTTCAGGAGGCGGACGGACATGTGAAGACGGCGATCGTGATGGCCCGCAAGGGCGTGGACAGGGACGCCGCCGAACAATTGCTCGCAGAGGCGGATGGTTTTTTGCGGATTGTCCTTCAGGAAGTCGATGCGCTCGAATCATCGGCCAGCGGACCGTGAACACCTCATCCTGAAGGCCGTCGTTCACGCCGCCCCGGTCGCATAAAACCATTATCAGTATAAAGAACCACTCGCGTTATAAAATGAGGCGCAGGCGTGGTTTCGCCTGTCAGGGCGGCGATGGAACGGCGAACGAAGGGGGAGCAGGGATGACTGATCAGGATTTGCGCGCATGGGCGGGCGCTGTGCTGTGCGCCGGGTTTGACGGGGAGCAGGCGGGCAAGCACGCGGAGGACCTGATCGAGCGTCTGCGCGTGCAAAATGTCATTCTGTTCAGGCGCAACATCTCATCGTTTGCGCAGGTGCGCGCCTTGACGGAACAACTGCAGGCATTTGCGCAGGAATGTGGACACGATCTGCCTTTGCTCATCTGCGCTGATCAGGAAAATGGAATCGTCCGCCGCTTTTCGGATGATGTTCCTGGATTGCCCGGCAACATGGCGATTGGAGCTGTCGGTGATGCGGACACGGCGCAGGCGGCCGGTTTGATCACCGGACGGCTCCTGCGCGCGGCAGGAATACACATGGATCTGGCGCCGGTTCTTGACGTGAACAACAATCCAGACAACCCGGTCATCGGCGTGCGCTCATTTGGAGAAGACCCTGCCGCCGTGGCGGCGCTTGGCGTTGCCTTTGCGCGTGGATTGGCGCAGGGCGGGGCGATAGCGTGCGGCAAACACTTCCCCGGTCACGGCGATACGGTCGCCGATTCGCATCTCGCTCTCCCGCTTGTCGCGCATGGGTTGGAGCGACTAAGGGCGGTGGAATTGGTTCCTTTTCAGGCCGCCATTGCCGCTGGTGTGGAGGCCGTAATGACGGCGCATGTCGTGTTTCCGGCGGCGGGCGGCACTGACCCGGCGACACTGTCAGAAGCGGTCCTGACGGGACTTTTGCGGACACAACTCGCATTTTCAGGGGTGATCATGACTGATTGCCTGGAGATGCGGGCGATCTCAGACACTGTCGGCGTGGGGCGCGGCGCGGTTCTCGCGCTTTGCGCGGGGGCCGATCTGGTGCTCGTGTCCCACAGCCTTGATAAGCAGGAAGAGGCGCTTGCCGCGATTGTGGCGGCCGCGGAGAGTGGGGAACTGCCGCCTGAGAGGCTGCGGGAGGCTGCGCAACGAGTGCGCGCGCTAAAGCGCAGGCGATTGCCGGAACTGACGCACGGGTCGCCGCACAAGCTGTTGCAGGGGTCGCTGCAGAGGCCGTCACAGGGGTTGCCGCAGGAGGGTGTTGCGCGCCTGTTCGAGGAGGCTGCGCAATTGCAACATCAGATCGCGGCCAGAGCTGTCACGGTGTTGCGCAATGATCAGGGGGTGCTGCCGCTTGTCGCCTGGGAGACTCCGCCGCAGCGGGTTGCCCTGTTGTGTGATCGGTTACGCCCGCAGATGATGGCGGCCGGAGCATCTTCAGGGAACCAGATCTTTCAAGAGGAGTTGATGCGGGTACTGCCTGCTGCAACGGTATCGTTGTACGAAATCGACGTCGAGGGCCGCGGGATTGACGTTGCGGTTGCAGCCAGTCAGGCAGCAGATCTGATCATAGTCTCTGTAAACGGTCTCGGCAACCCGCATTTCTTGCAGGCCATCCAAAGCATCACGGCTGCAGCGCGGCAGCCTGTCGCAGCGATCGCAGTGCAAAGTCCTTACGATCTGCGCGCAGCGCCCTTTTGCGACATGCCCACACAACTGGTTACCTATGAAGAGACGCCGTGGATGATGCGGGCGGCCGTTGACGTGATCGTTCACGGGGGAGCGAATGGCCGGATTCCCGTTTCTATTTCAGCGCGCCTGCCGCGGGGCAGTGGACAAACGACGGCGAGATGAGCAATCGGATGTATAGATATATACAAAACATGGAGGCGAAACATTGAAACTTGGGAGAAGCGCTTGACACCCCGATCTCCATATGCTAAATTTCGTTCAAATTGATAACTGAATACTCTTATCGAGAGTGGCGGAGGGACTGGCCCGACGAAGCCCGGCAACCGTCTTTCGTGACAGCGAAAGAAAGGTGCCAAATCCAGCAGAGTGAAAGCTCTGGAAGATAAGAGGGAGACAATCGCCAGTTGACGACCCCCTCTAACGAGGGGGTTTTTCGTGATGGCGGCAGGGGAGGGATGGCGGTGAATCGAAATGAACACGAGCATCCGCAGAGCACCGCCATTCGCAGGTGGACCATGGGTTCTTTTGTGACGGAATTTGGAGCGCTGTTGGAAGATGTCGAAGTGGTTTTTGAGTCCTATGGACGACTGGATCGAACAGGCGATAACGTGGTTCTGGTCTGCCATGCGCTTACTGGCGACGCCCACGCAGGGGACAGCGACGGGCATCCGGGATGGTGGGGGGGGTTGATTGGTCCGGGCTGTGTGCTCGATACCGATCGCTATTGTGTCATCAGCGTCAATGTGCTTGGCGGATGCCAGGGGAGCACGGGACCGGCCAGTCTGACGCCTGGCGAAGCGCGCGCTTATGGCGCCCATTTTCCCGTGATCACCATTCGCGACATGGTCAGCGTACAGTATGCGCTGCTGCGGCATTTGGGCATAACGAGACTGCAACTGGTGATCGGCGGTTCCATGGGAGGCATGCAGGCATTGGAGTGGGCCGCCATGCATCCGGAGTACATGGAGAGGGCGGCCGTCATTGCCGCCAATCCGGCCTTCACAGCGATAGGACTGGCGTACAACGAAGTCATGCGGCAGGCGATTGTCTCAGATCCCGACTATAGACAGGGAGATTACGCGCAGGCTGGCGTGTTTCCGGCAAAAGGGTTGGGGATCGCGCGCATGCTTGGGATGATCACATATCGGACGGCGGAACTGTTTGAGCAGCGCCTGGGACGCGATCTGGGTCCCGATGGATTGGATGATTTTCAAATGGGCCGTTACTTGCGGCATCACGGAGACAAACTGGTGAAGCGTTTTGACGCCAATTCGTACCTCACGTTGCTTCGCGCGATGGATCTCCACGACATCGGGCGGGGCCGCGGGGGGGTATCGGGCGCTTTTGAGCGCATCAACGCAGAGTTGTTATGGATTGGGATTGACAAGGATCTCTTGTATCCGCCAGAGGATCTCAGACAGGCAACGGAACTGGCCGCAAGAAGCGGGGTGCGCGCACGGTATGCCCAATTGTCAAGCATGTATGGACACGATGCATTTTTGTTGGAACTCCCGCAACTCAGTCAATTGTTGCACCCATTCCTGACGCGGGACGCAGCGGTTCGGCAGGCGGTGGGCGATGGATAGGCGGTGGGCGATGGATAGGCGGGGCGCGACGGTAAGCCGGTGACGTCAAGACGTGCACCGGCAAGGCAACGAGACGGGCGGAGGGGTATCATGGAAAGCGCGCATACGCTGTACATTGGGTTGCTGGGGTTGGGCACGGTCGGTCGCGGCGTTGTCAGGTCGCTGGAATCCAATCGGAGGCAAATTGAAAGCCGTACAGGCAGTTCCATCAAGGTGCTGGGAGCGCTTGTGCGGCACGTCGAGAAACCGCGGAATTTGGACACGTCAGCATTCACCGTTACCGATGACCCCCAGACGATTCTCGTCGATCCTCGCATTGACGTTGTGGTCGAAGTGATGGGCGGCATGGAGCCCGCCAAATCTTATATCCGACAGGCGCTGCTCTCGCGCAAGCATGTGGTGACAGCCAACAAGGAACTGCTGGCCCGGCATGGCGATGAACTGGGTGAACTGGCTGACCGTCAGGGCGTTCGCCTGCTCTTTGAAGCCAGCGTGGCCGGGGGCATTCCGGTCGTGCGCATGGTGCAGCAGTATCTGACGGCGAATCGCATCACTTCCATACGCGGCATTCTCAATGGAACCTGCAATTATATTCTAACAAAAATGGAGGAGGACGGACTGTCATTTGCCGATGCGTTGCAAAACGCCCAGCGACTTGGCTATGCGGAGGCCGATCCGCAGAGCGATGTGGAAGGCTACGACAGTTCCTACAAACTTGCGATATTGGCCAACATGGCATTTCCCATCAAGAGTCCAGTCAGCGCGGTGCAGAGGCAGGGGATCACGCGGATTTCTGAACAGGACATCAGAACGGCCCAAAGCAAGGGATGCGTGATCAGGTTGATTGGCGAGGCCGCCTACGATGGTCTACAGGTCAACCTGCAGGTGGGGCCCAGGCTGTTGCCTCGCGAGGATGCGTTGGCGGGCGTTCGGGATGTGTTCAATGCTGTGACTCTGACCGCAGATGTTGTCGGCGACCTGACTTTCATTGGCCGGGGTGCGGGAGAACTCCCAACGGCCAGCGCTGTGATCGAGGATCTCATGGAGGTGCTGCGTACGCCGTCGCCCTACTGGAACGCGCCATTGCGATCATTCGGCGCGTCGGAAGCAAACGATAAGGGTGTGAAGCGCGACCCCGGCGCTGCCTATTTCGACAATATGGTCGCCCCCGCCTGGTTGAGGTCGTAGGCCGCGCAGCGCAACAGCGGTGACGCGCGCAGTGGCGCTTCCCATTGCGACTGCCGATTCTGCCCAATGTATCGGAGAGATGGCACACCCAATTTCATCGCCTCATACAATACGATAACTGTATCCCTAAACCTTGTGTATCAGGACTGGAGCAAGGAGGGATAAGAAAAGTGTCAGCGGTAAGGGATGTCCGCGTCAAGTCACTCCTGACGATTCGCGAGCGAGAGGTGTTCGAACTGCTGGTTCAGGATAAAACCACCAGGGAAATCGCCGAAACGCTTTTCATCAGCGAAAAGACAGTCCGCAATCACATATCTAATGTGATGAAGAAGCTGAATGTCAAAGGCCGATCACAGGCAGTCGTCGAGCTGGTCAGGCTCGGAGAGATTCAGATTTAGTGCTGTTTCCCCGGCGTCCGTGCGCTGGGGTTATTTTTGTGCCTGAAGTTCGTTATACTGGAGATGTCGCTTCAGTAGTTAAACAGAATTTTTAAGAACACACTTTGTTATTTTGAAAGTCGGAGGAGCTTTCAATGAATGTCAAAATTGTTGAGCAGCGACTTAGTAATATGTGGATTTTTGGATCGCAGTTGCGTGGAGAAGAGACGGTGGACAGCGATATTGATCTGTTGGTCGAGTTTGAGAAGCCAACAACCGGGAAGAAAATACGCCTGCGGCGATTTTTCGGGATAGCGATCATTGATTTGCGCGGCACTGGAACTGGTTCGATTATCCGATAGCAAGCGGTTTGACTGCCATAATGAGCTTTGGGGGAGGCGGTGATGTCTACAGGGCGAAAATCACTGTTGTTAGGCAGTGTTCTACTCGGACATTTGTTGATCGGCATTGCGCTTATCTGGATATTTGAAAGGTCTGCAACCTGGAATTATATCATTCATTTATTCATTTCCCGTTATTGGTTGGGGCAATTAATATTGTCTGTGGTAAATGGACTTGTTCTCGCCTATCTTTTCACTGTCATTATCGATCGTCGCAATGTCAAGATTCCCGTAAAGATGCAAACGATGTTTAATGATTTGGGTCCGAACGCATCGTATGGATTGCAGGTACTTGCCGGTTTCTATGAAGAGTTCCTTTTTCGAGGTGTGTTGCAAGGGCTGATAACTCCGGAATTTGGGAAAATATTTTCTCTGTTTATCGCCTGGTTTGCTTTTAGCGCACTGCATCTTCCACAGTATTGGCGCGCAAAGGAGTTCCTGGTGGGAGTGTCGGCACTATCAGCAGCTTGTGGAATTTGGTTTGCCGTTACGGGAAATCTGATCGGAGCGATCGTCATTCATATGGCTTTCAATGTATATGTAACGCGTCAAAGGAGTGGATCTCTCTTTTCTTCAGATATAATGGGGTGAACATCAAAGATCGGTCGATGATTTTATGAATCAATGTCGGCAGGAGCTTTCTATAACGACTGACTATATTGCTTCCCATGAGACATATGTGGCTGAGGAAAACGGACACGTGGTAGGCTTCTACGGCATGGTTCTGCAAGACTCTCATGCACATTTGGAGCTTCTCTACATTGAGCCCGATGTATTGCAGCGCGGTTATGGCAGATCGCTATGGCGTCATGCGGTGAGCCGAGCCAGATTGCTTGGTGCTAAGCACCTATTGCTGGATGCAGATCCGCATGCCGAAAGATTCTACGAAGCTATGGGGGCGGAGCGGATTGGCGAGGCGCCTTCCGGTTCCATTCCTGGACGCAATTTGCCGCTGCTGCGTTTCACCATCCACGAAAACGTCGATGAATGAAACCTTGCGCAGTCTCCTTGCCGCGTCGTTCATTCGGGTCCCGTGATCAGTGGACGTGGCCAGCGGAGCCGTTTGCGCACGTGTTGCTCCCGGCGGCATGCACCGGGAGCAACCTCGCGCCCGTGTGGTCGCATACGGGATGGTGGATGGACGCGACAACCCCGGATGGCGCCTATTTTGACACCTGCAGGGTGATCGGGCGCTCCGATCGGTTGCCGGTTCGTTTCACTGCGGTGCCCGTTGCGACAACTTCCATGATCTCTTCCGAACGGTGAATGATCTCAATCTGGACATTCACGATCGAGTCCGCCCCCAGCGCGTCGGCTTCCGCTTTCATACGCTGCAATGACAATTCGCGGGCCGAGTACATCAACTGGGTCAATGCGGTCAGTTCACCGCGCTGCAACCCCTTGAATGCGGTGGCTATACCACCGGTAATGCCCATGCTAAAAACGCTGTTGCCGAGCACAAGACCCAGTGGTTCGAATCCCGCGTCGCTGATCAGCCAGAAATCGAGTGCGCTGAGATTGCTCGTGGCGGCTCCCTTGCCGGCGCTGCTTTGCATGGCCTGCAGTTCGCGCGCCACGTCCTCCATGGATGTGATAGACGAAGAATTGCCCGAATTGAACACATTCATCTCCCCTTTTTGAACAACCTCTATAACCGGACAACGAATGACAAGGAAGCGCGGCTCTGGTAACCTGATACCAACCAATGGCGTGTTGGGGTAGACCGCATGCTGAGCGCGCGGCCATCAGGAGGAGTGAAATCAGCGCCGCGAAGTCTTTCACGGACGCAAAGCCCGCTCAGGGAGGAGTCATATATTGCGCCCGTCGCGAGTTTAGCGACAGCGGTGTCTGAGCAGGGGCGCAATATATGACTCCGACCGGCAGGGGCCACCGTATTTTTATACGGCAACTTGCCTTCTGATAAGTTGCCATGCGTGGCGGTGGTCGTCAGGCCATGTTGGTTTCGGGATAGAAAAATACGCCTGCGGCGATTTTTCGCGACAGATGCCTGCCGGCGAGTGATCGAATCGGAAAGGGGTTGTGGATGTGGACTACGGGATCAAAGACCGGGTCGTGCTGGTGACGGCGGCGAGCAAAGGACTGGGTTTCGCGACCGCCCGCGCATTTGCGCAGGAAGGGGCTCGGGTGATGCTGGCCAGTCGCAACGAGAGCGACTTGAAGAAGGCCGTAGAAACAATCATCGCAGAAACGGGGAATCGCCATGTCGATTTTCAGCGGGCGGACGTATCCAGCCCGACTGACATCGGTGCATTGTTCTCCCGGACGCGTGAACGATTTGGGGAAGTGGATGTGCTGATCAATAATGCAGGGGGCCCGCCAGCCGGTTTCTTTACCGAAGTGACCGAGGAGCAGTGGCGGCAGGCGTTCGAACTCACGCTGATGAGCACGGTGCGCTGCATCCAGGAGGCTCTGCCGCACATGGTGCGCAATCAGTGGGGGAGAATCGTCACGTTTGCGTCGTCTTCCGTGAAACAGCCCATCGAGAATCTGCTGTTGTCAAACGTATTTCGCCTTGGCGTTGTCGGACTGTCA
>JAJYTO010000269.1 GCA_021793015.1 Bacillota bacterium | reverse complement strand
TCTCCGTTCTTCGCATGCGCGCGCAGGGTTTGCAGACGGCTCCAAATGGCCTCCAACGAATCGTCCGTGTCCCTGTATGGCACGATCTGAGCCACTCGTTTGCCGCGTCGGGTGATTAATACGGTTTCCCCGTTCGCGACGTCATCCAGTAATTCGGCCAAGTGCGTCTTGGCCTCATGGGACCCCACCTCTTTCATGCTTCACCCCTCCTTTGAACCGGTCTCTAGGACCAGTTTATTCGATGCATTTTGACTTAGCAAGGCATTCCGCCAGCAAAATGCGAACGAATAGCGATGCCCCGCGCAGATGGCGGCAGCATCAGGTTATCGGACGGGCGAGCGACGGGATGCGTTGGCGAAACTCGCCGCCGTCGCAACTTAATTGCCGGGACGACGGGGCGGCGCGGTGATAAACCACTTCGTGAAGGTTCCGTTGGTGTTGTTCCAGTGCATGTTGAGGCCAATGCGGCGGACTGCGGTCATGACCGCCGCGCTGGACAGATACTCGGTGCTCGGGCCATACGCGGGAATGAGCCAGGACGAGTAGCCCACGATCCGGCCGTTGATCTCGATGGGAGCCTCGTGCGCAGTCCTATCCCGCCGCGCCGGGACATTTCTGAGGTTGACCCTGACGCCCGCCGGAACGCGGATATCGAGACCATTGCCGCCCGACATGCCGACTGTGACCGTGATGCCGGCTCCTGCATTGTCCAGCGAGTTCGCAATGTAGTCGGCCGGAATCCAATTGTCGCCCTTTTTGTAGATGAGTATGCCTGGACTGGTGGACGTCATGTGACCACCGTCAAATGATGTGACGGTGGTCAAAGCCCCGTACAAGGGAGAACCGATGTCCCATTCGGTGAAGCTGCCGGCGCTGCGATTCCAGCGCATTTTCACGCCGATGCGGCGCAGAACCGCCATGGCCAAGCCGCTCGGGACATACGAGTCCTGCAACCCCGCGCCCTTCAGCCACGGCAGGATGGCCGCCACGCGGCCATCGATCTCAATGCCCAACTCGTTTGCGCCCGGCACAAGGTGTGGCGGAAGGCGTCGGAAATCCACCGGGATGGACTTGGGAACTGTGAAGTTCAGAGTCCGGCTCCCGCGCGTCCCGAGCGCGCTTGGTATCCCGGCTTCCCCCATCGAGTGACGAATGAATGACAACGAAAGCCAGTCGTTGCCCTTGCTTACGATCATCTGACCCTGGTATCCAAAATGTTCCGTAACATGGTTCCAACTGTCCTCAGGACTGACCATCGTTTCGACGCTCCTGTAGACGTACGGAGGCTTGGGAAACGGCGACAGGGACGCGCGCGCATTCGCCAGCGCCGGACCAGCAACGGACAGTTGCGCCAAGATCATTCCAGCGCCAACGATGAGTGTCATTTTGCGCACCACGATAGACCTCCGCACCTCCCGCACGATTGCATAAAACCAACTTGGCCCGCGAATCGCACTCGATCAAGCTTCGGCAATGTCGCCGCACCCTCTCACAACGCGCTGTCATCGACGCCGTCAAGCCAGGACTCGACATCGCCGATTACAGACGGCACACACGCTTCATCAAATGGGGACAGCAGACTCCCGAGTGTGACGAGTTCGGTGAACGATTTGCTGCCTCCAGCCTGACAGAGCGCGAGATAGTCGGCCCACGCCTGCTCGCGGTTCCCGTTCGCGCGAACCCAAAACTGAAAGGCGCAGATTTGGGCCAGCGTGTAGTCGATATAATAAAACGGTACGCTAAAGATATGACTCTGCTGATGCCAGAATGCCCCCAGTTCGAGATAATCGTTGTCTTCATAGTCGCGGTGCGGGAGATACGCGCGTTCGATGCTGCGCCAGGCGCGTCTGCGTTCCTCCTTGTCCGCCCCCGGATTGGCGTAGACAAAGTGTTGAAATTCGTCGACCGCGACGCCGTAGGGAATGAACAGCAGCGCGTCGCCCAGATGCGAGAATTTGTATTTTTGCACATCGTCCGCAAAGAACAGTTCCATCCACGGCCAGGTGAAAAACTCCATGCTCATCGAATGGATCTCCGCCGCTTCGTAGGTCGGCCAGTGATACTCCGGAACCTGAAAACGGCCGCTCGAATACACCTGGAACGCGTGCCCCGCTTCGTGGGTCAGTACGTCCACGTCGCCCGACGTGCCATTGAAGTTGGAAAAAATAAAGGGCGCCTTATGCTGCGTGATGTATGTACAGTAGCCGCCACCCGCCTTCCCCTTCTTGCTCACCAGATCCATCAGTTCATGATCGGTCATGTAGGAAAAAAACGCGTCCGTTTCCGGCGACAGTTCCCGGTACATGCGACGGCCGGCCGCCACGATAAAATCCGGGTCCCCTTTGGGAGTCGCGTTGCCGGTCTTGAAACTGAACCGTTCATCGTAATATCGCAGTGTGTCCACGCCGATGCGCGCGCGCTGGTGCTCCCGCAAGCGAGTGGCCGCAGGCACGATGTGACGTTTCACCTGTTCGCGAAACACAGCCACCATGCGCGCGTCGTAGTCCGTGCGCGTCAGTCGCGCGTACGCCAATTCCGTAAAATCGGCGAATCCAAGTTTATGGGCGATCGCCGTCCGCACCTTGACCAAGTCGTCGTAAATCTGGTCGATCCGCTCCTCGTTCTCTCTGAAAAATCCATATTTCGCTTCGTTGGCCCGTTTGCGCATCGCACGGTCCGTCGCTTCCAGAAACGGTCCGAGCTGCGATAGGTTGCGTTCCTCGCCCTCAAACGGAATTTTGGCTGACGCCAGCAATTTGACGTAGTCGCTCACCAGCTTGTTTTCCGTCTGAAGGTCTGCGAGCACTTCAGGTTTGAATGTCTTCACAGAGGTTTCCGCAATCCGGAAGAGTTGCGTTCCCCATTTGCTCTCCAGGTCGGCGCGAAACGGCGACGCTGCCAAGGCTTCATAGCAGCGTGTGACGATCCCCTGATAGACAGGTCCAGACTCGTCGAAAAAATCCTGCTCCGCCTTATAGAACTCATCGGTCGTGTCAATCGTATGCCTGATTTGGGCGATCTGCGCCAGCGAGTCATACTCCGCCCTTGCCTGATTGATCTCTTCCATGACGGCGTCCTGCTCCCCGGCGCTGCCCGCCCCCGCAAAGCGCTCCAACAACGCCTCAAAGCGGGCCAGCGCCGCGTCCATGTCGGGCCGTGCGTAAGGAAACTCTGAAAATTTCACGCGCATATCCCCTTTCCCCCTTTACATGCCGACATAGCGGGCGTACAGCGCACGCGCTTCCGCGTCGTCGTCGGTGCCGTGAATCAAAGCCCTTCCGTCTGCAAACAGAGAGATTTGAATCCTTCCCAGATCGCAGCGCAGCAGATTGGCGTTGTGGCGCACCTCGCCCACCGCGCGCAGTCTCTGCGCCACCGTCTCAAGCGACCAGGCGGGCGGCGATTCCGGCTTCACCTGAATGGTCCGCCGTCCGCACAGCGACACCGTGAGCGCGTCGCTGCGCGCCGACAGCGCGGCAAACGTGCGCTGCCCGCAACAAACGCACTGTGGATCGGGTTCCTGAAAACGAATCTTGCGCACTTCGTTTGTCCAAACGTCGATATATGTAAGGCCGGGATTCAGCGCTTCTTCGTGATCGGTCAACAGCTTGATCACCTCCGCGACCTGAAGGGAGGCGATCATCGACACAATCGGAGCGATCACGCCGACCGTATCGCAGGTGTCGTGCCCCCCGCCCTGCTGCGCGCCAAACAGACAGACCAGACAGGGTGTGCGGCCGGGCCGCAGCAATCCCATCGTCCCGTAAGAACTCACTGCGCCTCCGTAGGCCCAGGGGATGCCGTGTTTCACGGATACGTCGTTGATCAGATAGCGAATCTGGAAATTGTCTGTGCCATCGACGATCACGTCGACGTCGGCGAGCAGCTTTTCCGCGTTTTTGGCCGTTACATCCGCAATCACGGGATCGATGTCCACATCGCCGTTGGCGCACCGAAGTTTGGCCGCTGCGGCCAGCGCTTTGGGAACGCTGTCCGAGGCGTCCGACTCATCGTAAAGGGACTGACGCTGCAGATTGGATTGTTCCACGATGTCTCGATCGATGAGACGCAGATACTTCACGCCGGCCCGGGCCAGTTGCGACGCGCTCGCTGTCCCCAGAGCGCCCATGCCGACGACCGCCGCTCGCGACCGCTGCAGCCGCGCTTGGCCTGCCGCGCCGATCGGACGAAACAGGATCTGCCGCGAATAACGGCTGTCCAGTTCGCCCGTCAGCCCGTCTTTCTGAAGATCGCTCATGTTTCCGTGCG
>JAJYTO010000268.1:430-4276 GCA_021793015.1 Bacillota bacterium | reverse complement strand
GACCTGATGGCGCCGTGGCCATCACTTGACGCGCGGGTCGGCGATCCAGTATAGTGACGCTATCTGTATAGCGATGGAGCTCGCGTAAGTCCGAAGAGGAATGATAGCCCCTACAAGATCACTTGCGCTGGCGAGTGTCTTGTGAGGCTTTTTTTGCTCATTGCGAAGGGGAACAGCAGCTTCGGGCGGCAACTTCGGGCAGCAACTACGGGCGGCGGCGTACGACAGTGGGGACCGCGAAGGCGTCCATAAATATACAATATGGAGAAAGACGGTGTTGCAAGCTGCGTTACGACAGGCTGACACAAGAATCGCGACCGCGTAGCGACAGACTGACAAAGGCGCCGCGACCGCTTGTGGAAGCTGCGAAACAATACGGAATGATCGCCGTGGGCGGCGCTCTCGGCGCGCTGTTGCGGGAACTTTTGGAGGTGGTCGTGCCTCCGCCTCAGGGAAGTCAGTTTCCGATCGCCACGCTGTTGATCAATTTGAGCGGGAGTTTGTTTTTGGGCTGGTTCTACACCACGACCATCTGGAAATGGAGAGTGCCGATCTGGGTTCGGGCGGGTATTGGCACTGGAGTCGTGGGCTCGTATACCACATTTTCAACATTTATGGTGGAAACCAATGCGCTCTTTGGGAAAGGATTAACTTTCACTGCCGTTCTGTATGTGCTTGTGAGTGTCATCGGCGGGTTGCTGTGCGCCTTCGCGGGCGTTCGGCTCGTGGGCGAGCGGCGAGAACCCGAGGTGCGTCCAAGCGTTGCGGAGCGATCATAAAGAGTTGTGCGGGCGGGGTTCCGCGCAACTGGGCGGCGTGTGCGGCGAGTGAGGGTTGGTGTGAATGGGCTGCGCGCGCACGACGAGTGACCGCATGAGTGAGTGCGTGAGGGTCTGGTTAGCCGTTGCTTTGACTTTGGTTGGAGGGAATCCGGGTGGTGGAATGGACAGGCGTGGCGATCGGCGGCGTTGCGGGAGCGTGGATGCGCTACTTTATGACCAATCGAGTCAACAGCAGGTGGAGCGGCAATTTTCCGCTGGCCACGTTGTTCATCAACGTGACGGGAGCGTTCCTGTTGGGATTCCTGTTTGCGGCCACACGTCCTCATAATCTGGTGGACGCGTGGCTCAGAAGCTCTATCGGGATCGGATTTATAGGTTCCTACACGACATTTTCGACGTTCACCTACGAGGCGGTCACGCTGCTTGACCGGCGCGCCATCAAAACGGCGATCATGTATGTCCTGACCAGCGTGATCTTGGGACTGCTGGGCGCTCTTGCGGGCGCCAGGATCTGACTCTCTCTTTCTTGTTGCAGGCGCCGATTGCCGTCCGTGTTGCCGAGTGCGGGTCGTCGCACGAGACTGCGGCCCGCATCCGGCAACACGGACGGCAAACAGAAGCGACTCGCGGCTTTGCGCGATGCCCTTGCTGGGCGGTTTGGCATAGCCGCCCAGCAAAACAAAACGCCCCAGCGCACGCGGCGCTGGCAGTCATTCGCGCGCGAAGTCGACGTCTTCCGTCCGTCCTTGGAGAGTCACCGTGGTGCGGGCCGGGTTCGTGCGCGCGATCACCTGTCCATGGCTGATCACATACCGGCACATGGGCTGGCGGCGGATCAGGTCAAACTCATCCTCGGCGGGAATGATGACGAAACTGGCGGGCTTGCCGACTTCGACGCCGTACGTCTCCTCAATCTGGAGGGTGCGGGCGGCGCGCGTCGTGATCATGCGCACAGTTTCTGCGATCTCCGCCCGGCCGGTCATGTGCGAGGTGTGCACCGCCATGTGAGCGACCTGCACCATGCTGCCCGTTCCGAGTCCGTACCAGGGATCGAGAATGTCATCGTGACCCAGGCTGACATTGACGCCGTTGCGCCACAGTTCCTTGATCCGCGTGACGCCGCGCCGGATCGGATAGCCGTCGAAGCGCCCCTGCAGGGTAATATTGATCAGGGGATTGGCCACGAAATTGAGGCGCGCCTTTTGCGCCAACTGGAACAGCTTGTATGTATAGGCGCCGTTGTAGGAGTGCATGGCGGTCGTGTGGCTGGCGGTCACCCGTTCGTGCAGGCCGGATTGCAGCGCCAGCGCCGCTACCACCTCGATGAAACGCGACTGTTCGTCGTCAATCTCGTCACAGTGTACGTCGACCATGCGGTCGTAGGACTGGGCGAGGGAAAAACAGGTGTGCAGCGACTCCACACCCGCTTCTCGCGTGTGTTCATAGTGGGGGATCGCTCCCACCGCGTCCGCCCCGAGCCGCAGCGCTTCTTCGAGCAGTTCCGCGCCTCCGGGGTACGAGGGGATGCCTTCCTGCGGAAACGCCACGATCTGCATATTGACCGCCGGAGCGACGGACTCCCTGACTTCCAGCAAAGCGCGCAGCGCAGTTAGCTTGGGGTCGCAGACGTCGACGTGCGTCCGGACGTGCAGGACGCCGTTCGCCGCCTGCCATCGGATGGCTTCGGTGGCGCGCGCGATGACATCCTCGCGGGTCAGGAACGGTTTGCGCTCCGTCCATACCTGAATGCCTTCAAAGAGCGTGCCGCTTTCATTATAGCGGGGGTCGCCCGCGGTGAGCGCCGAGTCGAGGTGGATATGCGACTCGACAAAGGGCGGCAGCGTGAGCTCGCCATGAGCCTCGATGCACTCTTTGGCGTCGCCGTCCAGCGCTGCCGCGATGGCTGCAATGCGTCCGTCCGCCACGCCGATATCGACCAGGTTGGCCTGCCCCGGCAAGCGCGCGCCGCGCACGATCAGATCATACATAATGACGCCTCCTACGGACCCGCTTGGGGGAATTCGGGGTAGCCCGCAGCGTTGCGCGGCTCCCATCGACCAGGATAGTCCACTCTGGCTATCATTATAAAGGATGTCCGAATAGGGTCAAGAACAGGCTCCTATTGCATGCGCGCGCCGCTCCCCACGAGAGACTCTGCCTGACTGTCGGCCACGGTCAGGCAACGGTCGGCGGGAAGCCAGAGACTGACCGTTGCATTCACAGGCAGTTCCTCGCGGCGCCAGACTTCAAGCACAGAATCGCTGCGGGACCCTGCGCCATCGGCGACGCGCACGCGATATTGCCACACCGTGCCATGGAAGGCCCGTTGGATCACCTGGCCAGTCACGCGCGTACCGGACGCCTCCGACGACGGCGTGTCCTGCGACGGTTTACCTTTGTGCACTGCCCTGCCCGCGCCGGACGCCTCCTGTGACGGCGTGTCCTGCGGCGGTTCCCCTCTGCGCGCAAACCCGCTCGCTCCAGATGCATCCGGCGTGGACGCGTCCTGGGGAACGCCCGCTTCTACGATAATGTCGGATGGGCGGATCAACAGCCGAGTGTTCGTCGGATGCGTCGCTCCCAGCCTGGCCGCTAACCGGTGGCCGTTCCACACCACCTGCGCATACTTCCCGTCGGTGTCCGCGATCTGGCAGGGGAGCAGGTTGGCCGCGCCAAGAAAGGACGCCACGAACGCCGTGGCGGGGTGATGGTACAGGAATGTCGGCGTTCCCTGCTGCTCGATCCGGCCATCGTGAAGAATGACAATGTGGTCCGCCATGCTGAGCGCCTCCACCTGGTCATGCGTGACGTAGACTCCTGTCACGCCCGTGGTTCTCATGATGTGCAGCAACTCCCACCGCATCTGCTCGCGCAGCTTGGCGTCAAGGCTTGACAGCGGTTCATCCATCAGCAGCACCGTGGGGCGCGGCGCGAGCGCGCGGGCAATCGCGATGCGCTGTTTTTGGCCTCCGGACAACTGCTGCGGAAACAGGGTTTCGTACCCATCCATCTGCACGACGCCAAGCACTTCCTTGACCCTCGCCCGGATGTTGCTTGCGGGTTG
>JAJYTO010000268.1:0-420 GCA_021793015.1 Bacillota bacterium | reverse complement strand
AGCCCAAATGCCACGTTTTCGTATACAGTCATGTGCGGCCAGAGCGCAAAATCCTGAAACACCATGCCGATGTTGCGCCGTTCGGGCGGCATGGTGAAGCTTGGCGCAGACACCCGCCGTCCATCCAGGTCAATGCGCCCGCCTTCAATGTCAACGACTCCGGCAAGCGCGTTTAGCAGCGTGGTTTTTCCGCATCCCGAGGGACCGAGCAGGGCGAGCAATTGCCCCTGCCGCACATCCAGCGTGATATGATCGAGCACCACCTTGTCGCCGTATCGTTTTGTCACATCGCGCAGCGAAAAACTCATCCGACTCACTCCATTCCTCGCGCCGGACGGGTTTCGTCCGGCAGCGGCAGTTGCGCAGGTTGCGCCGAATGGCTCACGGCCCTTTGTCCAGGCTTCGCTGCGGGGCTTACGA
>JAJYTO010000267.1 GCA_021793015.1 Bacillota bacterium | reverse complement strand
ATGCAGAGGAGCGTAAGCGCGCCATCACGGAGGCGACGGAGAAAGAAAGAAAACGCAAGGAAGAGGAACGCAACCATCCCAAAGGAAAAGGTGTCTCCGAGAAACGGGCAAGGGGTATGCGAGCGTTTCAAAGAGAACAAAAGGCAACCCAGCCGTCGCCGGGACAGCATTGGGATTACACGCCAAAGCAGTATTCTGGGGGGAATGTACCATTGTCTCCCGAGGCTCATGCAGAAGAGTTGGCGGCGATGCACGCGCATGATCCTGTTTTGCAGTCCATTTCACGCGACCAGGAACGGATTCGCACCGAAGGGCCGCTTCGTGGCGGCGATGATTCGGCGGCTAATGCAACGGAATCCGGGAATCAAGCCGAAGGACGACAAGGTGACGGAAGACCGGCGTTTTCCGGCCGTTACGCAGATGCCGTGACATGGGCGAAGGGTGCAGGGATGTTGACGCATCTGTCGATGAAACGGGGGCTGGGAGCCAGCGATGCGCAGGTGAGCGCACTGATGGGGCAAATGGCAAGAAACGGTGTGATACAAAGGGACGGGCACGGGTTCTGGCGGGCCGCTGTCCCCCTGAACGGTGAGGCTCCAGATGCTGTTGCGTCCGAACCGATTCAGGACGGCGTCCCGTCAAACAACGAGACTGATTTGGATCAGGGCGAGGCGCATCCGGAAAGCGCAGCATCGGCACCAAACGCAGACGCGCCTCAAGTGGGCACCGATTCTTATGACCAAGCGGTCGTGTGGGTTCGGGACCATGGCGCTGCTACACCGTTCATTTTGGCGAGGCGATTGGGCGTTGAAGAAAGCGCCGCTGCAGCGTTGTTGGGGCGAATGCAAGAAAATGGCGTGGTGCAAAGAGGCGTGGGGCAATGGTGGAAGGCGATTCCGACCAATAGTGATGAACCGGAACGCGGTGCGGGTGCTCCAAGCGGCGTGGAGCCCGTTCGCGCTGCGGATGCACAGAGAGAAGAGTCGATACCCACTGCGTCGGATCCATCTGAAGGCGTTTCGGAAACACTGCCAATCGCCGGATCATCCGAAACGACCCGCGATACGGCTTCATCAGGGCGCGGAGAGCCGAGGCGCATCACGCCCTCGCAACCGTCGGTTGATTCAATCGATGGACAGGTGACAAGACCGCTTGGCAATGCAGACGCAGAGGTTCGAGCGTCAATGCAGTCGCCGCCCACCGCCTCATCGGTCATCACCAACCAGCAGGTCGGGCGAGTCAAACAATTCACACGAAAAATGGGCCACGCCGCCGTGAACACTGGACAAGTCGCCGTGAAGGTGGCGAAGTCCAAACCGGTCCGGATCGCGGCGAAGACGGCGGGCTTTGGATTTCGAGTCATCAGAGGGACAACGAAACTGGCGTTCAAAGGCGGGACCATCGCGACGGTTGCGGCGATTCGTGCGATGGAATGGCATGCGGATCGCATCGGAACTCCGCCTGGCAATGAGACGTTTGCGCACGAATTCAACCGCCGGATGCTCAAACCATCACGCTTGGAAGGGCGCGTGGAGAGATACGGGGCTCCGGCAGTGAGGGGCGCCAAAATGGGCGCCAAAGCGGGCGCGAAGCAAATCGGGAAGGGTGCGGCGGTTGGTGCGCGACAAATCAACCGGATACCCGCAGTCAGGCAGACTCACGAGGCGGTTCGAGCTACCGGGGAAATGGTAAAGAACAAAGCGAAGGATACGGCAAAGGATTGGTTTTTAGGGTAGACGCTCTGGGAGGGGCGTCTATTTTGTCCCCTGAAGCGCCGAGAGAAAAGGAGTGATATGAGTGATGGAGATCGAATTGTTTGACTGGGAACGGAGACATGCCTGGAATCAATTGAGTGAGTTTGTGATCTCACATCCGGATGTCAAGGAAGCAACCGTTATCCCGTTCTGCCGTTATGAGGAAATCGGGACCAGAGAATCAGGTATTTATACTCTTAAGAAGTTTGGCGTGACCATTCGATGGGAAAATGAGCGATATGCTGAATTTGTGCTGGCCTATGATCTTTTTCGAGAAGTGGGATTGTGTGAGTTACATAAACACGTATACGCAAGGGATCAACTGGAAGCCATGTCCTATGGAATGATCATTGTGGCTTATCTGCGCGCGTTGCTGATGCGGACGCCGGATGATTCGCCAAATGTTTATCTCGGTGGTTCAGATATCACGTCACAAATCCAGCGTTATGTACAATTTTTCTCCGACACGGTGCTTTGAGAAACCGAATTTATCATAGAATCCATGCTGTCTTCGGGAGTGTTCGCTTCCGTCGGCCCGCATTTCTCCATGCAGATGTTGGAAACCATTCTGTTTTGCATACAACAGAATCGATGCCATCAACGCCGAGCCGATTCCAACAGATTTTTCCTGGGTGTAAATATCGCAGATGTGCAAGGTGGAGTTGGGATCACGGCGGAGAATGGCTTTCGCATTCATCCATTCGTAGTGAAATCGGGGGCTACACAATTTTATGTAAACATGGGAATCAGCATTCCTGATAACGGTAAAATACGGAACACCTGATTTATCGACGCCGACCGATAGTAACTCGTTGACGTATTCGTTTAATTTTGCGATGAATATGCGAGGATCAAACAGGAGCTCATCGTGTCCTGGTGGATCATTCCTCCTTCTTCGACGAATACGAAACGTGGCGATCTGCCCCTTTCTCAAGCGTCTTTATCGTGTTATCGTCCCGGTGCCTAACACCATAATAGCAGAACGAGATCTTCTGCGATTCGTTTGCTGGATTTTGTCCCCCATGCCCCCTTTTGGTGAGAAACCGAAAGGGGGCTTTCTTATGCTCTATACCATCGAAGGCACGGCGGATTTTGTGCTAGAAGTCGTTGCCAACAGTGAGGAAGAGGCCAAACAACGAGTACCCGCACTTGTCGAACACAGGTTGGCGGATCTTTCCCATCTTTGTGTCACTCGAATCGAGCGGGACGGTGGTGAGTGAATGATCTACCGCACACACCGCACATTCGCGCTGACGCTCACAGGCGCGGCATTTCTGTTCGCACAGGCTCCGATGGGCGCCTGGCAGACCTATGCGGCGCTTGGGGCGGCCTATATGGTGGCGCCGTTCCCTGATCTCGACAAGAACGGAACGTGGATCAGCAGGCGTATCCCAATCGCCGATCGTTTCCTTTCTCTCTTTGGGCACCGCACGTTGACACATTCTCTGCTGTTTACAGCGGGAGTGGGGGTTCTCTTGGCGCTGTTTCATGCGCCTGATTGGCTTATGATCGGTGTTCTTTTGGGTTGGATCAGCCATCCGCTTATCGACTTGCTGAATCCGATGGGAGTTCACCTGCTCTGGCCGCTGCCGAAAAAGTTTTGGGTTCGTTCCCCCTATGGCCTGCTGACCACCGACACGGGTAGTGCGGGGGAAGAAACGATCCACTGGTTTTTGAATGTGGCGTTCTCTCTCCTGTTGGCGGTCATGGTGTTTCGATATCTGGTGATTGACCAGGCGCATGTTTTTGCTTTTATCCATCTGGAGGGAACGGCGTCTTACTGGATGAACCGTTTGACCGGGTGGTCCGTGCAGCCGTGGATACGTCATGTCCTGCGGAGCGTGGGGGTGGGAACATGGTAATTTTTTCGGCGGTGAGAAATATTTCACTTTGTGTTCTTGCTGTACTAGTTGCGCTGCTTGCGATTATCGGATTTCACGAAATGATTTTTGTGACGGCTGATCATCGCGAAATATTGTGGCGCTATGTGGAGTTTCTATTCCTGTTTTCCCTTATCGTGTACTCGGCATTAGTTATTTGGGTTCTTTGGAAACAGAATAGTAAATGGATCCGTGGTGTATTCGTCGCCCTGCTTTGTTCTTTGACAGTTCCTCCTGCACAAATTGGTTTCGTGTTTTGGCTCGGAAATAAGCCGATTTGGATTGTTCAATCGACTGTATTTGCATTCGTTGTGTATCTGGTGACCCTGTGTGTGCCGCTACCTTGGTGGAAATCTTGGTATCAAAGGATGCATCGGTCATAGACCGCGTGACTGAAGTCGGAGCCTCTGCTTGCGCAAAATCGGGATAGGAACATGGTAATACCCCAGGAGGCGATGGAACGTGAATGATGAGCGCCCAAACCAATCCGCAGGTCAACGGGAGGGGTAGTTCCAGCCGCGAAAAACCTCATCGTATTTGACCTTCTTTGATCTTCATGGTAAACATTGAGCATGAAAGCATCCATTGGTGAAGCATCTCGTATTCTGGGAGTCGCGCAGGTCACGCTCCGGCGCTGGGAACGTGAAGGCAA
>JAJYTO010000029.1 GCA_021793015.1 Bacillota bacterium | reverse complement strand
GGCGACAAGAGCCTGCATGCGCGCATCGCGAATCATAAAATTGGCGGCGCTTGTGTCTTCATCCATGAACAGAACGCGCGCGCCAAGCTCGATCGCCTCAACGATGGCGGCCGCCTGCGAAGTCGATCCGCTCGCGTCCTGCGTGCTAAAAGCGGTCGTCGACCGACCCCGCGGCAAATTGGAGATGAATCCGGAAATGTCCACCCTGCTGACCCGCCGTCCGTCTTCCGCCCGCACTTTGACGGCCGTCTCATCGGTAATGCACCATTCGCGCCCGTCTCCGGCAATATGATTGTATACGCCGCGCATCAGCGCCTGCAGCAGTGTGCTCTTGCCGTGAAATCCCCCGCCGACGATAAGCGTCACGCCTGCCGGCACACCCATGCCCGAGATCACCCTGCCGCTCGGCAATCGCCATGTAACACGGAGCGCATCAGGCGTCGTGAAAGACGTCGCTATATGCGGATCCATCGCCAGTTCACTGATGCCGCTGCGACGGGCCAGCACGCCGCCGTCGCCCACAAACGCAATCAGCCCGCGCCCCGCCAGTTCGCTCCTGATATGACACTGGTCACAGTACAGCGACACATGCTCGTTCAATTCCGGAAATGGAAAATCACTCCGCGACAATGCGTGCAAAAGGATGAAGGGCAGATCATCGACAAACATCGCTTCCGCGTCCTTGGCCCTGATCCGCCGTCCATCCCCGGGAAGCCCGACGCCAAGGCGCACCTCAATCGCTTCCCCGGTTGCGCATACGCTGCTTCGCGGCAACACGGCCTGCCCCGGCGTATCGATCAAAATCACGCCGCTGCGGCCGCTCCCGCGCCGCCTCAGTCCCAATGCCTCCATGCCGGCAACCAACCTGCGGGTCAGAAAGTCTTCCACCGCGATGCGCCTGTCCATATGATCCAGCAATTTTTCATCCAGACGAAGCACATCTGCGTGCACGCGCGCACGCACGCGCGATGGAGGAGCGAAAGGATCGCCCTGCACATGATCGATATGCAACGTGTAGGCTCCCAAATCATAGGAGCCCTTGAGTTCGCGATAGCCGCCGTACGGTTTACCGTCCAGCGTTCGCAGAATACGCAAAAATTGCGACCTGCTCTCCACGTCCGCACTCCCACCCATGCGGCGTCACCGACTGCCGTAGCTGGACACCCGCTCCGTCTCCAGCAAAATCTCCTGCATGTAGCCAAGCACATCATCCCGCATGTCCGATCTCGTCAGCGCCAGTCCGATAATCGCTTTGATATACCCCAATTTGTCGCCGATATCAAACCGCAATCCATCGATTCGGCAGGCGCGGAGTCCCTGCGCGGCCATTTGCCCGCGCAGCGCGTCCGTCAGTTGAATCTCACCCTGTTTGCCCGGCGGCGTCGCCGCGATCACAGAAAAAATGTCGGGCGTAATGATGTACCTGCCGACAATCGCCAGATTGGACGGCGCTTCAGTCTGCGAGGGTTTTTCCACCAGGTCGGACACGACATACTCTACGCCGTCGCTGCTCGTGCCAGCGATGATGCCATAACTGGAAACATTTTTCCGGGGCACAGGTTGAACTCCCACAACCGAAAGTCCACACGCCGCATGCACGCGCAGCAACTGCGTCAGCGCTGGTGTCGAAGAATGGATGATATCGTCCCCCAGCAACACAGCGAACGGCTCAGAGCCCACGAATGACCGCGCCATCGACACCGCATGCCCCAATCCGTTCAATTCCGGTTGCCGTATGTAGTGAATATTCGCCAATTGCGAAATGCGTTGCACCTCTTCGAGCGTTGACCGCTTTTCGTGTTCCGCCAGATGCTTCTCCAGTTCCATCGAGCGGTCGAAGTGGTCTTCGATGGCCCGCTTGAAGCGCCCGGTCACAATGAGAATGTCTTCAATTCCCGCCGCCACAGCTTCTTCCACGATATACTGAATAGCCGGCTTGTCCACAAGCGGCAGCATCTCTTTCGGCTGCGCCTTGGTGGCAGGCAAGAACCTCGTACCGAGCCCCGCAGCGGGAATCACCGCCTTGCGCACACGCGTCAACCCCATCGTCTCCTTATGTCTGTGATCTAACGCAAGCGCATATCAGTCCTATTCGCGCCATTCCCGTCCCATATTGTAACGCATCTTTTCCACATACGCCGTTTCAAGATCCACACCCGCATAGTTTGATAACTTTACGATAAACGCAAGACAATCGGCCAGTTCTTCCCGCAAATGCAACAACGCCTCGCTTTCCTGGGCCGCAAGCTGCGGATCGGCCTGCGCCTTTTGCAATCTTCGAACTTCCTTGGCGACCTCGCCGACCTCTTCCACCAACAGCATCACATTGACCGGAAGATCCTGCGAAAATCCCTTTTCTTTGTCCAGCCAGCGGTGGAACGTCTGGCACTCACGCAACGTCGGCCGATCGCTAAGCACACACAGCGCCTCCTGTGCCTGTCCTGCCCATATGGTACCATACCCACAGGAATCTTTCATGGGGGCGCCAAAGTTCCCCGATATCCAGTCACCCCAGGTGAGCTGGCGTGAAATGATTCACATATTGCGGCCCGACTTCCTGACCAAGCACACGCTGATTGACTGCGACCCCAATCAGCAGGCGCCACATGCGTCCATCCATGCGGCCGGTAATCGGAACACGCTGATTCATCTGGAACCGCTTCAATCCCTCCTCCGTCAATTGATTGAAATGTTCGGTGACCGGTCCCCGATAATACCCCAACCGGCGCAACATATACTGCACAAACCCAACCGCATGTCCGTAGTCCTGAAACTCCAAATCATGGAATTCATAGTCTGGTTCTGCATTCACATTTTTCCTATGCCCAAACACGGAACATGTCCCCCTCGTCAAGAGCTATGCCCCATCATATGGTCATACGCCCAAAGTGTGCGACCAATCGCGGGAGGGGAAGCCCGTTTTTAATTCTTCCACATGCTCTTTAGCACAAACGCCAGATTGGCGGGGCGTTCAGCCAGGCGTCTCATGAAATATCCGTACCAGTCCGTGCCATAAGGAACGTAGATGCGCATGGCATACCCTTCCCTGACAGGATCGCCTTGTCTCCTTGGGTAGATGTGCCGGATTATTCGCGTTTTGCATGAGCCGTAGGAAGAATGTGCGCATAATCCACCTCAAATTGCGGGTTCCACGTAGCCGACTGATCCGGATCAAACTGTTCGAGATAGCGAATGACGGCTCTCGTGATGGGCGTGGGCGTGGAGGCGCCCGCCGTGACAGCGACCGAACTGACTCCGCGCAGCCAGGCGGGGTCGATCTCCGTGACATCGGCGATACGATGCGCCTTCACGCCCGCGATGTCAACCGCGACCTGAGCCAATCTCATGGAGTTGTTACTGCGCGGATCACCGACGACGAGACACAAGTCAGCATCCTTCGCTTGGCTTGCCACCGCGTTTTGCCGCACCTGAGTGGCGTCGCAAATCTCACCGTACACTTCCGCCGAGGGGAAACGCTCCCTGACCTTTGCCACCAGATCCGCCGTGTCCCACTGACTCATCGTGGTCTGATTTGTCACGATAATGCGCGCGGGACCCGCTGTGGCTCCGCTGTGTCCAAGCTCCTCCGGCAATTCCAGAATATCGCGTTCTGACGCCACCAAGTGAACGCGGGAAGGAGCAACTCCGATCGCGCCTTCCGGCTCCGGATGACCGGGTTTCCCGATATAGATCACATCGTAGCCCTCAGCCACTTTCCTTTCAATCAGCAGATGGGTGCGAGTCACATCCGGACAGGTGGCGTCAATGACCATCAGACCCTTCTCCTCGGCCCGTCGGCGCACCTCCGGCGCCACGCCGTGGGCCGTAAATATCACAGTTCCCTGATCAATCTGCTCGAGAATGGCAAGCCTGTTTTCCCCGTCCAGCGTGATGACGCCCTGACGTTCGAACGCCTCCACGACAAACTGGTTATGAACGATCATACCCAGGATATACACTGGCCGCGGCAAATCCGTGCGCTTTGCCACCTGCGCCGCAAGCACCATGGCGTCCACGACGCCATAGCAATATCCGCGCGGCGCGATCTTGATCACCAACACATCCCGCACCCCCCACGACATCAGGATAACGTTTCCCGTCGCCGGCACAACACCGCCGATCTGGTTTTCAGTATCACAGTTCAACGATCATCCTGGTCCCGACGCCAAGCTCGCTCTCAGCCTTCACAACGCCATCATGCGCCCGCACGATCTCGGCAACGATGGCCAAACCAAGACCGGCCCCGCCAGGATGGCGCTCGCGCGCGCCAGACGCTCGATAAAATCTGTCAAAAATACGATCCAACTGCTCTTTTGCGATGCCCGGTCCATTGTCGCGCACGGTCAGGCGCGCCCTCTGATCCGGCAACGGCTCGACACAAATCCATAAGCGACCCGTATCCTGGGGTGTGTGCTGAATTGAATTTATCACGATATTGTATAATATTTGTTGGATCATCGATTTGTCGCACCTGGTCGCGGCGGGTTGCAAGTCATAGCTGACCACCCGCCGTTCGGCGAGAATATCGAATTGGGGGCGCATCTCAGCCACCAGCGCAGAGAGATCGAGTCGCTCAAAGTGCGGCGAGATCTCCTCGCCAAGCTTCGCCAATTGCAGCAAATCCTTGACGAGCGCTTCCAAACGGCCAGTCTCGGACGCCACGGTGAGGAGCCCCTGCCGCATATCCGTGAGTTTTTGCGCGTTCAACAACAGCCTGGCCACCGCCGAGCGGGACAGTTCCTCACGCTCCCCCTCGTCGCCCATGTCCTGTTGAAGCAAGTTCAACTCCTGGGAGTACGATTCGACCCGGCGCAGCAACACGTCGGTGAAACCACGAATCGCGGTGAGCGGTGTACGCAGTTCGTGAGAGGCGTCGGAGACAAACTGCTTCATCCGTCCGGTCGCGTCCTGTTCGCGTTTCACGGCGTCCGCGAGCAAATCCAGAGCGTCATTGATGACGCCGGCGAGGCGCACGGTCTCGTGGGTTCCGAGCAGCGGCAGCCGTTCCTGGAAGGCGCCCGCCCGAATGCGCAGCGCCGTCTGTATCAGGCGATGCAGCGGGCGAAGCGGAGCGCGCACTACGGGAATCAGGATCGCTGCGGCAAACACCACCACAATGACGCTGACAAAGAAAAATTTGGCCGCCTGTTCAAGCAGGATGGGGTATAGTGTGGAATCGGGGTATCCCAGTTCCACATAGCCGGCCGGCGCTGCGGACGGCCTCCCGACATTCGCAAACAGCAGAATCTGCCCATGCGACTCCGCCACAAACGCCTGCGTGCCCGCCTGAGGAGAAATGGGATCCGCCTTCATTGTTGCGGTCATGCCGCGCCTGATGAGTTGCAGGTGCACGGGATCGTAATGCGATTGCCGTTCCCCGATCGGGCGCAACCGTGCATTGTAAATTCTCACGTTAATGCCTCTGACGCTGAGGGATTCCAGCAACAGAGGCACCGCCTTGTGAAAGTCGGCAGGCGTCAGATTGCGAACCACACGCGGTTCTGCCAGCGCGTCGCGCAAAGCAAACGTCAGGCTGCTCTCGCCGGCGACCACCAGCGCGCTGTGCAGCGATTCAAACTGGATGGCTGCTACCAGAACAAGGAGGACGGCGACCACGGCCAGATATCTGGCATAAAGATCCCTGGTCAGAGTGCTGCGTCGATCGAACAGCCGTCTCCTGTTACTGTAGGTCCACACGATAGCCGACACCCCGCACGGTACGAATCAGTTGCCGCTTCGTATCGTTCAGTTTGTGGCGCAGATAGCGAATATACACCTCCAGGATGTTGTCTTCGCCCGAGAAGTCCTCGCCCCACACGCGCGCCATGATCTGTTCACGCATGAGCGCCACTCCCGGCGACTCAAGCAGCATCTCCAGCAAGGTGTATTCCGTCTTTGACAGGGCGAGGGCGCTGCCTTCGTAGCGAATCAGCTTCTGCACTTTATCGATCTCAAACTTGCCGACGCGTTGAACGGCTGAAAGTTCCGGGAACTGATTTCTGAAGCGCGCCTCGATCCGCGCCTTCAGTTCCGCGAAGGCAAACGGCTTGACGACATAGTCGTCCGCGCCAGTCACGAGGCCCTTCACCCGCTCCTCCACGTCGTCCCGAGCGGTCAGCATGATGATCGCGACGCGTGCGCGCGCCTTGAGCAGACGGCATACCTCGTAGCCGTCCATGCCGGGAAGCATGATGTCGAGCAGGACGATGTGCGGCTTGAAGCGATCCAGCATGCGCAGCGCTTCTTCGCCGTCCCTGGCGGTCATGACGTCGTATCCTTCATCGCGCAGACCAAACAGCAGGAAATCGGTGATGCCCTGCTCATCATCAACAACAAGAATGCGGCCGGGCCTTGACACCGACCCGTCAAAGGCATGCTGCCTCGGTTCCTGTTCCCTGTTAAAAACTTGGCTTGTCGGCACAATCATACGGGTATCGTTCAAGTCTCAATCGCCTCCGAAAGAAAGTGATCTACCAAGCGATCTCACATTTTCGAGTTAGACTGTCGTGGCGCTTGCGCGCCACCAACAACCGGGAAGAAAATGCGCCTGCGGCGATTTTCCGAGTTAGCCGTCCATATGATAGAGTGGTAACGATCAGACATATGCAGTGTACCGCAGAATGATCCGTCTGTCACTTGTCCCATACGCAATTTCCTATAGATTGGATGGTTATGATGTATCGCAACTCAGACAAGTACTCTCCAAAAAAACAACCAGCCAATCGGCGCAAGACGCAATCCGTAAAGCGAAAGACGAATCGCGCCTTAAATTCGGGCCGTCCGCAGACGTCTGCCCTGGAAGGTCGATCTCCCGCCGCCGGAAATCAGACTCCCCGACAACAGAGGCCAGGTCAGCCGAAACAGGGGGCGTCCCGCAAGACGGCTTCCCTGGGTAAACACCGTCGCCGTAAAATTAAATGGGGACGCCTGGGCGGAGTCCTCGCGGCAGCGGTTCTGTTCGGGTTTGGCGCGCAGTGGCTTATCGTCCACGGCGCACCCCAGTTGGCTCAGCGGCTGCGCGCGGATATCACGCAAGTGACCGCCAAGTCGCGACCGCTTCCGTACACTTCAGCTTCATATCTTGCCCTGTCGCGGCAAATTCAACTGTATCTGCACAGCCAGCCGGGCACGTACGCAGTTGCGGGAACCGATCTCGCCACCGGCGCAACATTTGGCTACGGTCAGCGGGAAGCATTCAGCGCCGCGGGCACGATCGCATTGCCTGTTGTCATCAGTCTGTACAGCGCTATCGCCGCAGGCGCTGTGAAGCCCACGACGATCGTTCATCTGCGCGCCCAGGATCAAGAGGCGGGGCCAGGCTATATCGGCGGAATGCCCGTCGGCACTCCGTTCACGGTGACTGAGTTGGCCCGCGCGGCGATTGTCCGGGGGGATGTGGTCGCCATCAACATGTTGATTCGCAAACTGGGAGCCGCACAAATTCAATCATTCATGACTGAGGCGGGAAGCAGTCATTCGCTCTCCCAACCGCGCTTGGTCACTCCGCGCGACCTGACGCTTTATCTCGCCTATCTCTATACGATGGATCGGGCGCATCCACGCGCCGTTGGACCGCTCATGGCCGATCTGCGCGCCGTGAACGGGGAGGGCCGGATCGCCGGCGGGTTTCCTCAGGGAACCCGCATAGACCAAGTGGTGGGCGACTGGCCCAAGGAGTTTCACGACGCGGCCATCATTTGGACCGCCGGCCATCCGGTCGCGCTGTCGATCTGCAGCGACGGTGTGACCATGGCCGCCGCCAGCATGGTGGAAGGGCACATCGCGAAAATCGTGGCAAACTTTGAACGGCACGGCTGAGGCGACGGACGATCGCAGCGGGCGACCGATGGACAGCGCCCCGTGAACAGCGGGCTATGGGCAATGAAACCGCCGCGTCGCCCGCAGGCTACAGTCGCATGCGGGCGACCAAAGCCTGCTTTAGCTCCCACAGCCGCAGACTGAGATCGACGTGGTATACATGCGGGTTTTTCGGGCGCAGCGTCTCTCTGGGCAGCGTCTGCAACTCTGCGCGGGCAAAGGAACGTATCTCCTCGATCGTGGGCAGATCGTAGACAAATTCCCCATCCACAAAGATCGGCTGCAGCAGTTCGCGAACCGCATAATCGGCGATGGTTTTCTTCTTGTAGGTGTGCACCGGGTCAAACAAATGCACGGGTTCGCCCTGGGGCGTCGGTTCCTCGTCCAGCATGATCAGATCCGCATTAGCCATGCCGTCCACGTAGAATCGCAGGACCTTTTTCTTGCCGGGATTCGTCACTTTCAACGGATTCTCTGACACCTTGATGCGCGGCACAAATTGGCCGCCCTCCTCCTCAGCCGCCAGTTTGTACACTCCTCCGAGCGCCGGGCAGTCTTTCGCGGTGATCAGCGCCGTACCGACGCCCCACCCGTCAATGGCTGCGCCTTGCAACATCAGATCGCGGATGGTGTCTTCGTCCAAGTCATCGGATACAATGATTTTCGTAGCGTGAAAGCCCGCCGCATCCAGACGCTTGCGCGCTTCTTTGGACAGATAGGACAGGTCGCCGGAATCGATGCGCACAGACAGCAAGTCGTGACCGCGCAACCGCAATTCCCGCCCGACTGTTATGGCGTTGGGAATACCCGACCGCAGCACGTCATACGTGTCGACAAGCAGGACTGTGCGCGCGGGAAACGCCTCTGCGTACGCTCGAAACGCCTCCAGTTCCGAATCGAAACTTTGAATCCAACTGTGCGCCTGTGTTCCTGCAACGGGAATCTGGAAGTTGTAGGCCGCCGCCACATTGCTTGTGCTGGCGCAACCCCCTATGTACGCAGCGCGCGCGCCAAAAATCGCGGCGTCCGCATTCTGCGCGCGGCGCAGCCCGAACTCGCTGGTAGGATGCATATCCTCCACCAGACCGCCGCGCGCAGCCTGCACGATCCGCGCGGCTTTTGTCGCGATCAGGCTCTGATGATTGATAAAACAGAGCAGCGCGGATTCGATGAGCTGCAGTTCAAAGATCCGACCCTCCATCCGCACCAGCGGTTCATTTGGAAACACAATGCCGCCCTCGGGAATCGCGTGCATGGTGCCCGTAAAACGAAAGTCCTCCAGATGACGCAAAAAACCGTCGTCAAACAGACCCGTTCCCCGTAAATATGTGATTTCATCAGGATAGAACCGGAGCGTATGCAGGTATACGGCGGCCTGCTCCAAACCCGCGCTGATCACGTAACCATTATCACAAGGGTTGGACCGATAAAAGAGATCGAATATGACTCGCTTATTCATGCGACCGCTCTTGTAATATCCGTACATCATGGTCAATTGATACAAATCCGTGAGCAAGCCTTCCCTGCGATTTCGATACACCGGCAGGGTTGCGGCCGCTTCGATGCGCGTGCGCTCACGCTTCGCGCCAATGTCCGCGCCCACCTGAACACCTCCCCCATGCCGCCTTGATCGTCACGACCATCCATGCGAATCGCGACAACCCTGACGACGGCTCATCCCGGAGCATGGTCACCGGGTCCCTATCACAGCACTCGGTCGTGACAAACCTCTATGATGGCTGATCCAGATCGAGGTCACGCAGCAACATCCGGTGGATGCGGCCATTGGTCGCCGCCGCGTGGCGTGTCTCAAGACTGTAGGGCGCGCCTTTTGCATCCGTGATCTCGCCCCCCGCGGCCTTGACCAGCACGGCTCCCCCCAGCAGATCCCAGGCGTTCAGGTCGTTCTCCCAAAATCCGTCCAGTCTGCCCGCCGCCACGTACGCAAGATGCAGGGCCGCAGATCCGAAAGCGCGCACATTGCGCACCTGGCGGCCGAACCGCCTGATCTGTTCGGCGTTCTTGTCGCGATAGGCGCCTGTCGGCAACCCGCTGGCCAAAAGCGCGCTGGAGAGATCATCGACGTCCGAAACGCGCATCGGCGCACCGTTCAGCGTAGCCCCCTGACCAGTGATTCCTGTGAACATCTCATCCCGCAGAGGATCATAAACCACCCCGACCGTCGGTTGGCCCAAAACCACGAGTCCTATGG
Source organism: Bacillota bacterium (assembly GCA_021793015.1). Classification (GTDB taxonomy): domain Bacteria; phylum Bacillota; class Bacilli; order Alicyclobacillales; family SLC66; genus JAKADD01. The sequence continues at coordinate 15,377 of JAJYTO010000029.1, read as the reverse complement.
AGACTGTGCAGGCTGGCAACCCCCGAATGAAATTGAGCGTGCCGTCGATTGGATCGACAACCCACAGAAACCGCTGATCCGCTTGCCGCGCCGCGAGGGCTGCGGCGTCTGACCCGGGAGCCACGGCTTCTTCCCCCAAAAAAGCGCTCTCCGGATACAGTTGGCTCAAGAAGTCGGCGATGACATCCTGACAGGCCTTATCAACTTCTGTAACAAAATCGTGCGGCGAAGATTTGGTCATTGTCTGCTCTGGCCGTCCGATATAGCGCCTGACCAGTTCGCCCGCCAAACGCGCCGCCTCTACCGCCGCCTGCCTTGCGTCCTCAAGATCCATCGTCCATTCACACCCTTTCCAAACGGTCAATGGCCTGTCTTGCGCAGGCTCTATATATTCAAAGAGAGCGCCAATCCCTCGGGCGTCTCTCTGGCAACCATAGACATGCAACCCGCTGTCTCGCGCCCCAGAACATTCTATCACACCGCGCGGTCACCCATACACCCGCTGACCCTTCACGTAGACACTGCGAACGTGGGACACGCCATAATGAGTCAGCACATACGCTGGATTCGGCGCGTCGAAGATCACAAGATCCGCAAGGCGGCCCGGGCGCAGCACGCCAAGTTCCCCCGCGCGGTCGACGGCCGCCGCGGCGTTGCGCGTGGCGGCCACAAAGACCTCCTCAGGCGACATTCCGAGACTGAGCAATGACAGGGACATCGTCAGTCCGAAATTCTCGGAAGGGGACGACCCTGGATTGTAGTCGCTGGCCACAGCCACGGCGAGACCCGCCTCGTCGATCATGAAACGGGCGCGCGCAGGACGTTTTTGCAGGTAGAACGACGTGCCCGGAAGACACACGGCGACAACCCCCGCCTGCGCCATTTGCCCCAGTCCCTCATTGGAGGCGGCCAGCAGATGATCGGCTGAGACCGCGCCCACTTCGGCGGCCAGTTCCGCGCCGCCGCAAGACACCATTTCATCGGCGTGAATTTTGAGCTTCATGCCGATCCGCTTGGCCGCCTGCAAGATGTACCGTCCTTCCGCGACCGTAAAGACACCATCCTCGACAAATGCGTCTGCGAATTCCGCCCCATCGCTGTGCAAAACGGGCAGCATGCGAACGATGTCTTCGACATATTGATCGCGGTCCGCCATGCGCGAGGGGGGGATGGCGTGCGCGGGCAGAGCCGTCTGAACAAGTGTGTTCGGCGACGCTTTGGCGAGGGCGTTTGCGACGGCGAGCTGCTTGCGCTCCGTGTCCAATTCAAGGCCATAGCCCGTTTTCGCTTCGACCGCCGTGACGCCAAAGCTCCGCATCCTGCCCAGACTCGCGCTGGCCTTCGCAAATAGTTCCGCAGGATCGCTGGCGCGGGTGTCCCGCACGGTCTTCATAATTCCCCCACCCGCCCGCAGGATGTCCAGATAACCGGCGCCCGCCAAACGCAACGGCAGCTCCGACTCGCGCGACCCGCCGTGTACGAGATGCGTATGAGGGTCGACAAAACCGGGGCATGCAAACGCCCCCTGCGCATCGACGACCATGGTGCCCGCGTCCGCCAGGTCGCGGACGGTCCGCCTCTTTCCGACCGCCGCAATCCGGCCTTCCCCGTCCACGGCGATCGCCGCATTCTCCAGGGCGCCCACCTGGCGCATCTGCTCCCGCCCGCAAAACGCTCTGGCGTCCTCCTGTTCACTGCCTGCGCTCATGGTCCACAACAAACCGATGTTATCGATCAACAGGGCGACGCGTTTCATCGACCGATTCCTCCTGTACAGCGGCGCGCCTTGTGAAAGTCTATTCCTGCATGGGCACGCGAACGTTCCGTTCACGCGCAATCCGCTGCGCTTTCTCGTACCCTGCGTCGACATGGCGAATGACGCCCATGCCCGGATCCGTGGTGAGGACGCGGCCCAGTTTGCGCTCGGCGCGGTCCGTGCCGTCGGCCACCACGACCATCCCCGCATGGATCGCATACCCCATCCCGACCCCTCCGCCGTGATGGACGGATATCCAGGATCCTCCGGCCGCGGTGTTCAGAAGCGCGTTCAAAATCGGCCAATCCGCGACCGCGTCGCTGCCGTCTTTCATGCCCTCCGTCTCGCGATTGGGAGACGCGACAGACCCAGCGTCCAGATGGTCGCGCCCGATCACGATCGGCCCTTTAAGCTCTCCGCTTCGCACCAATTCATTCATGGCCAGGCCAAAACGCGCCCGTTCCCCATAGCCAAGCCAGCAGATACGCGCCGGAAGGCCCTGAAACCGCACCTGGCGCTGCGCCTTTTCAATCCACGTCCGCAGATGGGCGTCCTCCGGAAACAGTTCCAGCGCCAGTTCATCCGTCCGTTTGATGTCGTCCGGATCGCCCGAAAGAGCGGCCCACCGAAAGGGGCCCTTCCCTTCACAAAAGAGCGGCCGGATGTAAGCGGGAACAAATCCGGGAAAGGAAAATGCGTCCGCCACCCCTTCATCAAACGCGACCTGCCGGATGTTGTTCCCATAGTCGAAGACCACGGCGCCCTGCTCTTTCATGGCGAGCATCAGGCGGACGTGGTCGGCCATCGTTCTCTTCGCGCGCGCGATATAGCCGGCGGGATCGCTCTGGCGCAACCGCGCTCCCTCTGCCAACGACAGTCCCTGCGGCAGATACCCATGCAAAGGATCATGCGCCGATGTCTGATCCGTCACGAACTGTGGAATTTCCTTGCGGGCCAGAAGCTCCCGATAGACATCGACGGCGTGCATTTCCACCGCCACCGACAGCGGCCTGCCCTCAGCGACAGCCGTTTTGACTAGAGTCAGCGCTTCGTCGAGATCGCGCGCCGCCGTGTCCAGATACAACGTATCGAGCCGGCGGCGAATGCGCTCACCGTCAACTTCCGCGATGAGCGCGACGCCCCCGTTCATCGTGACGGCCAGCGGCTGCGCCCCGCCCATGCCGCCGAGACCCGCCGTGAGCGTCCACGTTCCCGTCAGGGCGCCGCCCGCGTGTTGGCGAGCGGCTTCCGCAAACGTCTCATACGTTCCCTGCAGAATGCCCTGCGTCCCAATGTATATCCAGCTTCCGGCCGTCATCTGCCCAAACATCATAAGACCTTTGCGGTCCAACTCCTCAAAGTGTTCCCAGTTCGCCCACGCCGGCACCAGCATGGAGTTCGCCAACAGAACGCGCGGCGCGTCTTCGTGTGTGCGAAACACCCCCACGGGTTTTCCCGACTGAATGAGCAGCGTCTCGTCGTTTTCCAGTTTGCGCAGCGCGCGCACGATGGCGTCGAACGCGTCCCAGTTGCGGGCCGCCTTGCCGCGCCCACCGTACACAACCAGATCGGCGGGTCGTTCCGCCACCTCGGGATCCAGATTGTTCATCAGCATCCGCAGCGCCGCTTCCTGTTCCCAACCCTTGCAGGACAATTGCGCGCCGCGCGGCGCGCGAATCGATTCACGAGTCACTGTTGACATCCCGACACGTCCCTCCTGTGCAGTTGCTTTGCGCTCATCGTAGCACAGAAATATTTGTCTTGCAATTGCGTCAGTTGAATAGTAGCATTTGAGCATGAACTATAATATGAATGTCATCATGCTTATTTAGGAGCGCTGTCCCAGAAAATCGCCGCAGGCGAATTTTTCTTCCCGGTTGATTTTTCTTCCCGGTTGTTGGTGGCGCAAAGCAGCATGGAGGTCTATCCATGATTCAGGAACAATCAGTGAATGGGGAACAATCCGCGAGCCGTATACTTGAGACCTGGTGGCGCACGGGCAGACGGGGTTCCGACGCCCACCGTCTGATCGTCCGCTATCTGGAAGAGCATTATCGCCAGGCAGCGTTCATGACATCGGCAGAACTCGCGGCGGCCGTCGGCGTCAGCCAGGCTTCCGTCTCCCGCTTCGCGTCTTCGCTTGGCTACTCCGGTTACGCCGAGTGGAACAAGCAGATGCAACAGATTATCCGTCGCGAACTCTCCGCCGCAGAACGTCTCTGGTTTGCGGCCAACCCGGCGAGCGAAGAGGGAGACCGCGTGTTGCAGAGCGAACTGCGCAATCTCGAACAGCTTGATCGCGTGGCGCGTTCGGACGCCTTCAGCCAATTTGCGCGACTGATCGTCGATGCGGAGCGAGTCCTGCTTGTCAGTGCGCGCGCCTCGGCGACGCTGCTGCCTTACGCCCAGTATTTTCTGGGCAAGGTGCGTCCGCATGTCTACAGTGCAAGCCCGGGAACCGGCCTGTGGGATCAGTTGTGCTGCGAAGACAGCCACTCGTCGCTCATCGTGGCGATCGCCTTTCCAAGATATCCGAAAGCCTTGATGGATCTGTTACGGCAACTGAACGAACGGCGATTTGCCATAGCCGCCCTGACGGACCATCCGGCTTCGCCCGTCTCCGCCTATGCGCGGCATACGCTTGTGGCGCCGGTGACGACAGCCTCGCTGTTTGACTCGTATGCGGCGCCCATCACGTTGCTCAACCTGCTGATCCGCGAAGTGGCAAGACTCTCGCCGGACCGCAGCGAAGAACGCCTGCGCATGCTGGAAGAGAACGACCAACTCACAGACGCTTATTATTCCTGATCGAACAGGAGGTCATGTCGATGCCAGAGCCCCAAACGGTTCACTGCGACATGCAGCGGTTCATGTCTGGCTTTACGGATGTGTCTCACATCGGGTCCACCGGCGACGGCGGAGTCAACCGCCCCTTCGGCAGCGAGGCGGACCTGCAACTGCGCGCCTGGTTGACGCGGCGTATGAAAGACGCGGGATTGCAGGTCACGGTGGATGCGATCGGCAATCTGTGGGGCATGAAGGCGGGTTCTGATCCAGGGCCTGCGATCGTCCTTGGCTCGCATCACGATTCCGTGCCGTTTGGCGGGCGTTTTGATGGTCCGTTGGGCGTGCTGGCCGCTCTTGAGGTGATCCAGACGCTCCAGGAAACCGGCTATCGCAATCGCCGCCCGCTCGGTGTGGTGTCATTCACCGCCGAAGAGCCGAATCCCTTCGACATCTCCACGATGGGCAGCCGCACAGTGGCAGGCCGGCTCACTACGGAGCAACTGCTGGCGGCGCATGATGGGACCGGCCGCCCCCTGGAGCTTGCGATCGCACAGGCAGGCGGCGATCTGCGCAGGCTGTCTGGCGTTCGCAAGACAGACCGGGACCTGTTCGCTTTTCTTGAACTGCACATTGAGCAGGGACGAAGGCTCGAATCCGCGGGGATGTCGGCGGGTGTCGTGACAGGCGTCTGCGGCATCTATCGCGAACTGGTGTCCGTCGCCGGCGAGGCCAACCACGCTGGCACAACGCGTCTCACAGACCGCCGCGACGCCCTGTTGGCCGGCGCAGAACTGGCGCTCGGCGTGGAGCGGCTGTTGCTTGATAGACTCTCACGGCGCTCACGCGCCGCCAACAACCGGGAAGAAAATGCGCCTGCGGCGATTTTCCGGGACAACCCTGAAGAAGAGTTGATCGCCACCGTGGGGCGTTTTGCGATCACGCCGAACGCCCCCAATATCATCCCTGGCCAGTGTGATTTCACGGTCGAAATCAGGGGCGCTTCAAGCAGCGCCATACACAGCTTCGCCGCAGAGTTTGGCGCCCTGGCAAAGCAGATCGGAGCGGCGCGCGGCGTGCAGATTTCGCGCAAAGTGATCCTTGATCAGGCGCCCGAAGCCATGGATGATACAGTGACGGACACGTTGCGCTCGGCTGCGGCGGCGCTGCGGATCCCCTGCCGCGACCTGTTCAGCATGGCCGGACACGACGCCGCTCACATCGCCAGTTTTACAAAGGCGGGCATGCTGTTTGTGCCCAGCATCGACGGAAAGAGCCACTGCAAGGAAGAAGAGACGCGCATGGACGATATCTCCCATGCGCTTGCGATACTGCTGGAGACAACACGGCGACTGGACGGGTTGGATATTGACGCCTGAGTTTTGCGAAGCAAAATCTCACGGCGCCGCCGGCAGAGACGATGAGTTTTCATGGCGTGAAAGGACGGAACGGCAATCATGGCAGCGACATTGTATGAGCCAGACTTGACGGTGATCGACGACGTGTTCGAACAGGGCCTTGCCGTTGCGGTGGAGGACGGCGGCATTATCGCCGTGGGTCCGCGCGCCGACATGAAGCGGCGCTTTTCCGACGCCGCAGCGGTGGACTGGTCCGGCATGGCGCTTTTGCCGGGAACGGTGAACGCCCACAACCACTCGTTTCAGAGTCTCCTGCGCGGCGTCGCCGCCGATGAACCATTTCTCGTCTGGCGAGACCAGGCGCTCTACCGCTACACCCCCCTGCTCGACGCGGATACGCTCTACGCGGGGGCGCTGCTCGCGTTTGGCGAGATGCTGCGATACGGCGTGACGACCGTCGCCGATTTCTTTTACGTGCACGGCGACGGCACAGACTACGATGAGGCGGTGATCAGGGCCGCGAACGATCTCGGGATCCGGTTTGTGTTCGCCCGCACCCTGTATGACTGGACCGGCGCGCCGCCCGCCTACAGAGAATCGGTGGCCGACGCTGTGGCGCGGACGCGGGAACTCGCCATTCGCTATCAGGGTCACCCCATGATCAGCGTTCACCCGGCCCCGCACAGCCCGCACGCGGCGTCTCCGGACATGATCCAGGCCGGTCACAGACTGGCGCGGGAACTCGCAACGCCCTACCACATCCACGTGGCCGAAGAGATGTTTGAAGTCTCTGACATCCTCAAGCAATACGGCACGCGTCCCGTTCATTATCTGGACCGTCTGGGAGTGCTGGACGAGTCCATGATCGCCGTCCATCTCGTGTGGCTGGAAGAGGATGAAATCGCACTGCTGGGCGCTCGCGGCGCGGGGCTCGCGTACTGCCCGTCGAGCAACATGTTTCTCGCGGACGGCGTCACCAGGGTTCCGGATCTTCTGCGGGCGGGCGTGCGCATCGGACTGGGCACGGACGGCGGCTGCAGCAACAATCGCACCAGCGTATTCGAAGAAATGCGGATGGCGTCGCTGCTGCAAAAGGTCCATCGACTGGATGCGACGGCCATTCGCGCCAAAGACACGTGGCGCATGGGCACGTCCGCCGGCGGCGAACTGCTGCGCCTCCCTGTGGGGCGGATTGCGCCAGGATACAAAGCGGACTTCGTGGGCGTAAGTCTCGGCGACCTTTCGCTGCAACCGTCGTCACCCGACATCATGCTCGCCCATGTGGTGTACGCCATGCAGCCCACCGCGCTGGCGCGGGTCGTCGTAAACGGCAAGGAGGTGATGAGAGACGGCGTCCTCCTGACCGTGCCGCAAACGCGTATCCGGTCCTTGGTCGACGCAGCGCAGGAGCGGTTCTTGCAGGCCTTTCCACGGCCGTAGCGACTACCGCACGGCCGCTTTTTTCGCTTTTTCCGCCATTTCAGGCAGTTCCCGCAACTCCAGAAAGGCCCCCGCAAGCGCCTCAATCTCTTCCGACAGACTGCGATCTTCGCGGACTGCGGGTACGTATTCGCGAATCATCCCGTACAGTGTTGCGGTGCGCGGCGCCATTCGTTCAGCCATGCCCTGCAGATCGATCGCCTCCGCTGCCGCGATGGCCTCGATCGCCAGAACTCTTGCCGTGTTCTGGACGATCGCAGTCACCTGCCGCGCCGCCGTCGTGCCCATGGATACATGATCCTCCTGCCCTGCAGAAGAGGGAATCGAATCCACGCTTGCCGGATGCGCAAGCACCTTGTTTTCCGACACCAGGGACGCCGCGACATACTGCAGAATCATAAGTCCCGAAGAGAGTCCGGGAGTGCGCGCCAAAAACGCCGACAAACCGCTCAGATTGGGATTGACCAGACGCTCCGTCCGCCGTTCGGAAATGTCTGCCATCTCCGCGACCGCCAGTTTCAGAAAATCCATCGCAAGCGCCACTGGCTGTCCGTGAAAATGGCCGCCCGATATCACCTTGCCCGTATCGCTGAACACGAGCGGATTGTCTGTCGCGGCGTTTTGTTCAACCAACAACACCTGCTCCACATAATCTGCCGCCTGCCGGCTCGCCCCATGCACTTGCGGCATGCAGCGCAGACTATACGCATCCTGCACGCGCACGTCGCCCTGCGCCGTGATCAGTCGACTGCCCTGCAGCCAGGCGCGCAAAGACGCCGCCGACTGTTCCTGGCCGGCATGCGGCCGCAGCTCGTGCAACTCTGGCGAAAATGCGTCCTGCACGCCCCGAAGCGCCTCAAACGTCATGGCGCCGATCCCGTCGGCCAGATCGATCAAATAGTGGGCGCGCATCCACGCTAAGGCCCCGATCGCCGTCATGGCCTGCGTGCCGTTGATCAGCGCCAGCCCTTCTTTCGCCTGCAGGGCAAGCGGACGCAGCCCAGCGCGCCGCAGCGCTTCCGCGCCTGTCAACCAGTCGCCGTGGTGCTCCGCCCTGCCTTCTCCCATGAGCACCAGCGCCAGGTGCGCAAGCGGAGCCAAATCGCCGCTCGCGCCGAGCGATCCCTGAGACGGGATGCGGGGGTGCACCCCCGCATTCAAGCAGTCGATCAGGAGCGTCAACGTCTCCTCGCGAATGCCCGAATACCCTTTCACCAATGCATTGGCCCGCAACAGCATGAGCGCGCGCACCGTTTCGACTGGCAGGGGTTCGCCGACAGCGCAGGCGTGACTGCGGATCAAATTGCGCTGCAACGCAACCGTCTCCGATTCTGGAATCGCGATGTCGGCGAGTCGGCCAAACCCCGTGTTGACGCCATACACCGGTCTGCCTTCCTGCACGAGAGTCTCCACAGTGCGGCGACTTGCGCGAATGCGCGGCCAGGCTGCGGCCGCCACACGCACAGATATCGGCTCCTGTCCATGCGGGATGAACGCGACGCGCCACACATCCGCAGGCGTCAAATGCTCGCCGGTCAGTTCAATCGTAATCGCCACAGCGATTCACTCCTTTACCTTGACAGAGGGAAATAGAAAAGCCGCAGAATGAGTAGTATGCTCACCCTGCGGCCCGTTCGCCGATATGCGGTTGCAAGATCCGCCTGCTGTGCGGTCGCATCTCTTTCCGCCCTTTCCGATCACCCGTATCATAGGGGAAAAGGCGGTGCAATGTCAAACACGCCCCGCAGCGACAGACGTGAACCGCCTTCCCTGCGGGGGACTGCGAAACACAGCGTCCCGACGATCACACAAACCGCCCGAACCATTCTGTCATGCAGCGGTAACGCTCCACGCGCAGTTGCGGGTGTCCCGTCCGCGACAGATCATGGTTCGCTTTGGGGAAGCGGACAAACTCCACCTCTTTGTCGAGCACCCGCAGGGCGACGTACAGTTGCTCCGCCTGTTCGATGGGACAGCGCAGATCGTCCTCACCGTGCAGAATCAGCAGAGGCGTTTGCACCGCCGACGCGTATTTGAGCGGGGAATGATTCCACAGCTTCTCAATGTCGGTCCAGTGGGTCTGATGCGACGACCATTTCATCTCCCATTCGGTGAAAAAGAAACCGATATCGCTGACTCCGTTGAAACTGATCCAGTTGGAGATGGAGCGCTGCGTGACGGCGGCCTTGAAGCGGTCGGTGTGACCGACGATCCAATTGGTCATGAAACCGCCGTACGAGCCCCCTGTCACGCCCATGCGATCTCCGTCCAGAGTTGGCCGGGCCGCGAGAGCGGAGTCGAGGATGGCCATGAGGTCGCGATAGTCGCCGCCGCCGTAATCGCCGCGGCAGGCGTCCACAAACGCCTGGCCATAGCCGCTGCTTCCCCGCGGATTGCCGTACACAACAGCGAATCCGGCGGCCGCGAGCAGTTGAAATTCAAACACGAACGAATGGGAATACATCGCGTGCGGACCGCCGTGCACCTGCAGCACGACGGGTGTCTTGGCGGTCGCGGATTCTCCTTGTGCGACGGGCAGCCGCGGCGTCACGCACCAACCTTGCAGTTCCTGACCCTCAACGCCTGCGACGACAAAGGAATCGACAGGCGCAATGATCCGTTCCTGCAGCCACTCGTTGAATGCTGTCAGCCGGCGTTCCGTCGCATGATCGGGTTCCAGGTAAAACAGATTGTTCGGATCCCCGGGGTCGGTCGCGGCAAAGACGATACCGCCCGTGCGCCTGCTGCAGTCATAGGCGAACACTTCGCGATCGCCCTGAACAACAGGCGCGACGCGCCCATCGCGATAGAAGAAAGCAAGCGATACGGACCCCTTCGCGCTGTACGGCGCCAGTACAGCGTCGCCTGCCGCCGTGAACAGCGGGCCCGGCGTGTGCTCATGGCCGCGCATGTCGCTCATGCCGGTCGCTTCCAGCGCGTATACAAAGTCGCGCGGCGCCAAGCGAGTCAGCGTTCTCGCCGCGATGTCGGCGATATAAACCGCCGTCTGCGTGGCCCCCGCAAATTCCATGTCGCTTCCAAAACAGGCGACCTCCCGGCCGTCAGGCGAAAATTCCGGAGCGCCGAGAGACAGGCTGCCGTCCGATATTTTCACGCTGGATGCGGTGAGTGTGTCAAGCACATAGAGATCCTTGAAAAATGCGCGGTCGTCCTCATGGCGCCTGCTTGTATAAGCGATTTTGCCGCCGTCGGGCGAACAGCAAAATTCCTCCACATGAAACGGACCTTCTGTCAGCACCTGCACAGCGGATGTGGCCACTTCAACCACCGCCAGTTGCGTGTACGTCCCATCCCATAACCCGACGCCGTCGGCTTTGTAGGACAGACGCTTCACCTCATACGGCGTCGGCGGTTTCTTGGCGGCGTCGGCCCCACTGTGCGGCGCAGGCGTTCCCGAGCCGGATTCTCCGCCATCCGCCGTCCCGTGACGCATTCGGCCCGGCGCACCCGACGTGTACTCCACCTGCTCCCCTTCTTTAATCCGCACCAGCACGAACAGTCGGCCGCCGTCAGGGCTCATCAGCGCATCCTTGACTCCGCCCTTGATGAACGTGACCTGACGCGCCTCTCCGCCCGCCAGGGGCAACACATACGCCTGTGTGTCGCCGGCGCGGTCAGACAGGAGCACAATGACTTCATCGGTGATATCGACGATGCGATCGTCATGCCCGCCGCGTGTAAACGGCCTGGAGGTCCCTGTGGCGAGATCGCCGACAAAAATCTCATTCCTGTATCCCTGCCGATCGTCCGCCACAGTCTTTTTCGCGTAGGCGAATCGTGTCCCGTCAGGTGTCAGGCGCGGCGCGCCCAACCATTCAAAGCGATAAAGATCCTCTCTGACAAACGGTGTCTGTTCCATGACCCTCCGCCTCCTGTTCACCCTGATTAATTTCGCGAAGAGAATGGAATTCCTGCTGGTGTATACAAATATTCCATACAAATATATACTGATATCTATTAACACTATACTGACAGCTATAAACATGGAACGACAGCTGCTTCTGCGCCACTCACTAAGGGAGGGGCTACCTTGGACGACTTACAGACACTGCTTGCTGAAATCTCCCGCCTGCGCGCGCTCAACCGTCTTCTGCGAGCAACCCGGGATTCCATTCATACGCTTGACATTTTGCACGCAGTGCGAGACCATATCGGCACGCTCGTCGCTTTCGACCGCTTTGGACTTCTCGTCGCGGAACCAAGAGGCAAGTATTGCATTGTACATGAACTGGTGACAAAAACAGACCTGAACTTCTGTCCTCCAGGGTCGATCATGCCAATCGCCGGCACCGCCGTCGAATGGGTGTTCAATGAACTGCGCACCCATGTCAACCCTGATCTTGGGCATAAGAAAGAGTTTCTCGAAGACCAGTCTCTATACAATGATCGGATTCGCTCCATCGTGCGCGTTCCGCTGTTCAAATCAGGCATGGCGTTTGGCGTCATGACCGTCAAGTCCACGGCGCCGGACCAATTTTCAGAATCTGACGTCACCTTCCTTGAGGATGTGGGCATGCAACTCTCGTCCGCGCTCTATGTCTCAAAACTCGTCATGGAGTTAAAATTGCAAGCGTCCACAGACGCCCTGACCGGTGTGTTCAACCGGCGCGCCCTGCACGAGATTCGCGACCAGCAGGGACTCAAGGTTTTCCTTGAAGAGTTTGTCGTCGATTACGACTTTGAAGACATTCGCTCCGTGGCTGTTCTGTTGATTGATCTTGACGATTTCAAACTATACAATGACCAGTACGGCCATGATGAAGGCGACCGGCGACTGGTGGCGTTCGCCCAGATCCTGCGGTATGCGACACCGGGCCATCAACTCATTTTTCGGTATGGCGGCGACGAATTTCTCGTGGTTCTGCCTAACGCGACGGAGATCGAAGCCCACAACATCGCCGGCCACATCCGCCAGACCGCGTACAAAAACGGCGACCATCACGGACAGCCGATGTCCGTCAGCATCGGCGTGAAGCACGATACCTGGGAGGGACTCGCCAAACTGATTCGCGACGCCGACGCGGCCATGTACGACAACAAACGGCGGCGTCAGCCGCAAGAGCCGGAAGCCCGTCTGTTCTAGGGAACCTGTGAAAAAGTCCGCACTACAGGCGCGCTCACTCCAGATATAGCGTCCGAGGCATCAGCCGAACGCTATATCTACCGCTGTGCACATGCCCAAATTGAGCTTATCGCTGCTCCCCTTGGCGCTGATGACGATGCAATGCGCCGTACATGCATCCGACCGGCGGTGACCATCCATTTTCCGGACTGGCGGAGGGTGTGAGATGATCATTGAATTCTGCGCGTCAAATGAAATGGCGTCTTACATCGACACGCTCGAATCCGAGGGATTCGAAGTTGTGGCTTATTCCTGTCTGGACCGCTGCGAATTTTGCGTTCTTGGACCCTATGCCTATGCAAATGGAAAACTTCTGGAAACCGCCGATCCGGATGTTTTGTTGAGTCAACTGCGCGCCCTGAAACAAGAAGAAGACGCCTTCCTGACCGACGCCGATGACTGGTGAATGCCCGATGCAACCGCCTCAACGGCACTCCCGCCGCAAACAAACAGTCCTGGCCATGAAAGAGGAGGACCGCCTTTGCCCCCGTCCGAAGAACTAAAGCGCGAGCAGACGCACCTGACCGCCATCCAGTCGCACATCGAACGCGCCATTGAGGCAGCCCGCAGCGGCATCAGGCAATCCCACGATCACACCCAGATCGTCATCAACACCGTCATGCAAAACCAGAGCATCCAACTCGAACGCTCACGCGACCAGCCTTATTTTTCCAGAATATCCTGTCGGGAGCACGGCCGGCGCGCCACGGAAGACTTCTACATTGGCCGTTTCGGCCTCTTTGATCGGGAAACTCTCGCACCCTATGTCATCGACTGGCGCTCGCCAATCGCCAATCTGTATTACGATGAATCGTTTGCCGATGTTCCTGTTCAGGTCGATCGCGATCACGAACTGCGTTTTGACGTGCATCGCAAACGCCACTTTGAACTGAGGGACGGCAAACTGGTCCAGTTTTTTGACAGCACGAGCGCCGTGCGCGCCGACCAACCTCTCATGCAACGTCTGAACGCCAAATCCGAGCAACGCATGAAAGATATTGTCGAAACGATCCAGGCTGACCAGAACCGGGTGATTCGCGCAGATCCCAATCAGCTTCTGATCGTGCAGGGAGTGGCCGGCAGCGGCAAGACGACGATTGCGCTGCATCGCCTGTCGTACCTCGCCTACCAGCAAAAGGGGCGCACAACCTTCGGCAATTTTCTGGTCATCGCCCCCAACCGTCTGTTTATCGATTACATATCTGATGTGCTCCCGAATCTCGGCGTCGAAGGCGTGACGCAGACAACATGGGAGGACTTGCTGCTCTTAATGCTGCCAAAGCGGGTGCGACTCCAGAACCACCAGAAAAAGGTCCAGCTATTTATCGAGGGCGCTGCGCCAGCCGCATCGTTTGGCAAGGACACCGTGGCCAGGGCGGCTCTTCTGCGCAGCCACATGGCGATGAAAGAACTGCTGGACCGTTATGTGGAGCATTTGTTGGTACAGGCGATTCCCGATGAAGATCTGGTTCTCGACACTCGGCATGTGATGTCCAGAGAGCAGATTGCGCAGAAGTTCCATCGCGATTTTGCCCATTATCCGTACATCAGGCGCCGCGAACGATTGATTGCCGCACTGCGCGCCTGGAGCGCGGACGCGTTGGCGGAAGTCTCCGGACAGATCGCCAAGAGATTCGCAGGGCGTTATCTCGAAGCCGATGCGCATACGCAGGCGGTCAAACAGAGCTATGAAAAGGCTCTTGACCATTACTGCGCAAAAATCCGCGCCGTCGACATATTTGCGTCCTACCGGATGCTGATCACGACGAAAAAGAGCATCGTCTGGCTGATCAAGCGATCAGGCAACAGCGACTGGCTTGCGGACGCCGACAATGTGGCGTCCTGCCTGAAACACACGCTGACGGACCGCGCGTTTGAATGGGAGGATATCGCGGGCCTCTTCTACCTGACCTACCGTCTTCACGGCTTGGACAAGCGACGGCCCTTCAGCCACATCATCGTCGATGAAGCGCAGGACCTTGGACCATTTCAAATCTACTTGCTGCGCCTTCTTTGCAACCAGGATTCGATCAGCGTGTTTGGCGATCTCTCGCAATCGATTTACGCCTTTAAAGGACTCGGGGATTGGCGCGCCATACCGGCGGACCTGTTCGCCAAGCCGCCCCAGGTGGAGACACTGCCTCGCAGTTACCGCTCCACCGTCGAGATCATGTCGCTCGCCAATGAAGTGCTCGCGCACTGGAAGAATCCCGACAAAGTGCTTGCAGAGCCCGTGCTCCGCCACGGGGAGACGCCAAAGCGCGTGCGCGTGTCCGATGAGCGCGCTGCCGTCCAGCAACTCGCGGACGATTTGAACATTCTGCATGAAGCCGGCATGCGCAACATCGCGATCATCGACAAATCGCTCGCCCGCTGTCGAGTGCTGGGCAACATGTTGACCAGCCGGGGAGAACGGATAAAGGTGATCACCGACAAAGAGACGCGCTATGAAGGCGGCGTCAGCGTCGTGTCTGTCTATTTTGCCAAAGGCATGGAATTTGACGCGGTCATCCTCATCAACCCGACGGAACAAAAATTCGACAGCCACAATGCTGTCGACATCAAACTGCTGTACGTCGCCATGACCAGAGCCCTGCACCGACTGTACATCTATCACTGGGACCCTCTTGCCTCCCTCATTCCTCCGCAGTCCGTCTATTTGGACACGTCTTCCACATGCTAAGGGGACATGCGATAAACCAAATTTCGGCAGGTGCTGTCCGGACTCTATCACATGTCCCCTGGATCTATGGCAGCGCGCCCTAGTGTATTACATAAAAATTACACGATTATTGCGTTTGTATTTCGCGATCGATATGATATAACCATTATGAAGATTATTCCACAAGGAGACGGGTGCATGGGATACGTTCAGAAAGTCCTGACCGCCTTGGCC